>QIAH01000334.1 GCA_003225465.1 Acidobacteriota bacterium
AAAACCGATTCCGCTGAGAGCGACAAGGGAAAACGGCAGCAGCAGGGAGAGGGTCCAGGCTCGTCGAGGAGACATGGCAATACCTCCTGATTACAAGCAGCGTCCCGGTCCGGAATCGCATCGCCCAGGCCTCGGGCGCTTGCTCCGTCGTCTGTTATTGGGGGGTGGTACCCCCGCCATCCGGTGGTTTGGACGGCTTGGACGACGATTTGTCGTCCTTAAAGATTCCCACAATTTTGCCAAAAAATCCTTTTTTCTTTTTATCGGCGTCCGAAGGCGTCTGCCCGTCGGCGGACGTTTGCGCCCCGGGGGGTGGCGGTGGCAATGGCTTATCGCCCAGCCCTAACAAGTGCGAGAAGAATCCACCTACCCCGGTCTGATCGCAAGTCTCCCTCGGTTCGGTCCCGGCAACAAACGCGGCAGTGTAAGTCTCTGGGCACGATGGAGTTGCCAGCCGGTTCGTAGCCTTGTCCAGTTGCACATCCACCACCCCGGAAGGCTGCGTGAAGATGCGCATATCCGAGTATTGTGGCAGAGCAGCCGCCCTTTTCATGAACTCGGTCCAGATCGGGGCCGCGGTTTGGGCGCCGCTAAGGTGCAGATCGCTGTAGTCGTCATACCCCACCCAAACGACGCACAACAGGTTACTGGTGTACCCCGCAAACCACCCGTCGTGCGAGCTGCCGGTTTTGCCCGCGGCCGGTGCCTGGAAGCCCCGACCCCGCACGGCCGAATACCCTAAACCGAAATTCACCACTCCTTGCATCATGTCCGTCATGACAAAGGCGATGCGCGGGTCCATGATCTGACGCTTGTCGGGAGTGAAATCCTGCAGCACATCCCCTTTCGCATTGCGGACCGAGTCTACGAAGATGGGCGAAATCCGGGTCCCCTCATTCGCGAAGGCTGTGTACGCTGCCGCCATCTCCAGGGGCGTGGCATCGTAGGCTCCCAGCGCCATCGCGGGGGTCGCCTTCACCGAGGCGATGCCGGCGTTCTTGGCAAGATCGGCTACTTTGTCATAGCCAACTTCTTCCGCGAGCTTTACCGTAGCGTTGTTCAACGACATCGCCAGCGCATACCGCAGCGTGACCGGGCCGTGATACTCCTCTTTGTAGTTCCTTGGCTCGTAGATTTGGTCGCCATAGGCGAAGGTCGTCGCCGTATCATCCACCATCGACGCCGGCGTCAGTACACTGGTAGTCCCATCGAGCGCGGTGTTCATTGCCGCCGCGTATACAAAAGGCTTGAAGATCGATCCGGTGGGTCGCTTCGCCACCGCATGGTTCAATTGACTGAAGCCGTAGTTGCGTCCGCCGACCAGCGCCAGCACCGCGCCTGAACGGGGATCCAGCGCCACCAGCGCCACCTGTGCCTGCGGTCCAGGCACCACGTGGGTCTCGTATTTTCCTTTGCCCACTTTCACCTTGCGCGTGCGCATTTTCGTGACCTGGTCATCGACCAGCTTGATTCCCATTTCCACCGATTGCGCGGCCGCGCGCTGCAAGTCGGGATCGAGTGTCGTATAGATGCGATAGGACTGATCGTTCAACTCGTGCTCGTTGAACTTGTTGACCAGCGTATCGCGCACCAGGTCGATGTAGTACGGAGCATCACTGGCTTCGACGTTCGGAGGCGCCAGCTTGAGAGGCGTGGCTTTGGCCTTGTCCGCTTCCGCTCGGGTAATCGCGTGCGTGTCGGCCATAGCGTCCAGCACGATATTGCGGCGATCCAGCGCGCGCTCGGGATGGCGGTACGGCGAAAGATAACTGGGCGCCTGAATCAGCCCGGCCAACAGTGCCGCCTCCGGCAGCGTGATGTCCTTGAGATCTTTGTTGAAATAGGATTTCGATGCCTCTGCGAATCCGCTGATGGTGAACGATCCCCGCTGTCCCAGGTCAACGCGGTTTGCGTAAAATTCGAAAATCTGCTGCTTGCTGAACTTTTGCTCGAGTTCGAGCGCAATCATGATTTCCGACAGCTTCCGCTTGACCGTCTTCTCAGGCGTGAGGAAAAATGCCCGCGAAAGCTGCATGGTGATGGTCGAACCGCCCTGCTCGTGGCGTTGCCGGGTTACGTCAATCCAGAAGGCCTCTGCCAGACGCAGAAAATTCACGCCCCCATGCTGGAAAAAGCGCCGGTCTTCGATGGCGAGCACGGCATCGACCATCACTTTCGGAATCTCGTCGTATTTCACCAGTTGCCGCTTCGAGCGCTGTTCGGCATCGAACAATGCGGTCACCAGTTGCGGTTCCAGTTCGTAGGCTGACAGTTCGCTGCCGCGGCTGGTAATGCTGTCGACCTTTCCGTTCTGCACGGTGATTCGCGCCGGATCGGGGCTATGGTACGACTCTGGTCCGGGCGTGATCTCGATGCCGTCTTTCAACAGGTGATAGCTGCCCATCGGAGACGTATCCGTGTTTTCGGAATAGCCCGCGTGCCGAAGATCGGCGGCAATCGCCTTCGCCTGCAACGTCTGCCCTGGACGTACCGTCTTCGGAATGGCGTAGATGCGGGCCGAGTTGCTGAATATCGGATTGCTGAACCGCTTCGCGATCACCCGGTCGTACTTCACATAGAAATACGAGAATCCCCCTATCACCAGCAGCGCGAGCGCTAGAAAGATCGCTAGAACCGTACGGACGACGGGGTCGCGCGGAATCACGCCGGCATCTTTACTGCTTGAGGCTGGAGTCTTCGGGATCTTCAGTTTGATAGCCACGTTAGATGGGCAGAGTCACCGTTGCCAGGAAATCCCCAGCAGCCAATCTTCCTCCCGGCCAGAGCGCCGACACAGCCTCGTTCGAGAACAACTTCGGGAGGGTTTCTTTTATTCTAACCCCGTGCGGTGCATTTTGCTGCGCGGGAAACGAAACCCTTCAGCTCACTTGCTGAGCTGAAGGGACGGAATTCATCGTAACCGACCCGGTTACTGAGTGACCGCAAAAAACGGCGTTGAGGTCACACTCAGGTCAGGCGTGGGATTCGTCGGGATCCCGGTGCTTGGGTCCACCGTGAGAACCGAGTATCCGGTTAACTTATACGTGAACAGATGGGTTCCACTCTGATCGAATTGTCCCGCAAACTGCCCTGGAATCGTCGTGAAAGGCGATCCCACGAGGTTCGTCAACACTCCATTCACATCGATGGAAAAGCCTTGCAGGGTCTCCGGAGTCAGCCCTGCCTTTGCAAAGGCGTACAGGAACTTTCCATTGGGACTGGCGGTCATGTCATAGCAGGACGTTGCGGTAGGAAAGCTGGCTTGAAACGCCAGATTCCCGGTCCCGGTCTGGATACTGTAAACGTCGATCCCTCCCGAACTCCCGCCCACCGCGAATAGAAACTTGCCGGTTGACTCCGTGCGTATGCGCGAGGCTCTCAGGAAAAACGCGCCGCCCGGAGATAGGTCACCTGTGTTCTGATCGATGAGGTACTGGATCGCGTCGCCGCTGAGTGAGCCTTGCACGAAATACAGAAAGTTTCCTGTTCCGTCCACGGTCATTTCAATCGGGCCCGTCGACGGATCCACGAGGGGTGAGCCGGGCGACGGCGTCAGGGCGCCGCTCGAGGAGTTGATTTGAAATGATGCTACCGCCCCTGAGACCTGATCGCCCACAAACAGGAAACGTCCCTGCGGATCGAGAGTTGCAGAATCCGCTCCGCTCGTTCCCGTTGAGAACGGGCTTCCCGAGATGTTGCTCAAAGCGCCAGAGGAATGATTGATCTGGTAGGCTGCCACGAATCCCTGATCGCTGCCATTGACGTTCGCTCGGTAAGGCACATACAAGAATGCCTTGTTGGCGATCACGATGTCTGGCGCGGAAAACGAACTGGTGCCGATGTTCGGGGCCGTCACACCGCTAATCGAAGCAAAGATGCCGCTACTGTTCAAGCTGGCTCCGTCGATATCATTGCCGCCGCCGACGAAGTAGAGCAAATCCACATTCGACCCTCCTCCTCCGCCGCCGCCCCCGTTTCCACCCGTTCCCGGGCTGCACGCGTTTCC
This sequence comes from Acidobacteriota bacterium, assembly GCA_003225465.1. Taxonomy (GTDB): domain Bacteria; phylum Acidobacteriota; class Terriglobia; order Terriglobales; family Acidobacteriaceae; genus Gp1-AA133. Next base: position 4,007 of record QIAH01000334.1, read on the forward strand.
GGAGCCGCTCAAGCCACCGCCTCCGCCTGAGCTACCGCCTCCGCCGAACGTGATTCCGCTACAATTCGACTTCTGGCCGCAGCCGGTTACGATCAGCAGATACCCCGCTAAGGCCAGCAACGAAAAAATTCGGTTCGCGTATTTCATTCCATTCTCCCTGCCAAGAGTGCAAACGGACCGAGTGTTTTCTCCGCTGGCTCGCGTCTGAACGTCGGAGATTCCCTGGGACCGGCGATGGGGAAAAGTGCATACGCCCCCAAGTATTACTGTGGTCCGGCGCACTGTGCGGATATTAGGGCAGGGACAGCGCGCTAACAAAGTTACGCATGTCGCGGGTAATTAGTAACCGCATGGGTAACGTAGGCTGGCGCCGGCGTTGATGGGGACACGGGAACCGACAAGACGAACTCCGACCCGTGATCGCAATCTTCGATTGCAGACCTGGACGCCTTCTAGAACGCGCCTTTATTTTTGCTCTGGGGGTGAAAATCGAGATCCATGGGGTAGCCGGGAAGCTCGACGTGCACCGAATACGATGTCTCAATCAACACGCTGCCGGTTCCCGGGCCGCCTGTGCGCTGGACTTTGATCTGGTCGCGTGTGAGAGGTAGTTCCAATTCCTGAGCGCGCTTGAAAACCGCATCGCGAATGACTTCGTCTCCCTTGGTGCTGTAGGTACCAAGGCGCGCTTCGGTATCGAGGGTATCTTGAAATTCGTAATTCGCGAAATAGGGCGGGATGATTTCGGCACAAACATACGCCAAGCCGCCCAACAAGCCGAGAACGAGAATCAGTTTGATCGTGCCCATGATGCTTTCCGCCTGCGGCCACGCGGCCGAAGACAAAAGCTTCAGAGCGCAGGCCTCAGCAAATTCTGGAAGTATTCCGTTATTGCGCTGATGCTAGCATCCCGCATTTCGCGAGTCGAGCGTTGAACGACCTCGACAGTGCCTTCGGTAACCTTCTTGCCTACATTGACACGAAAGGGTATGCCCACTAGGTCAGCATCCTTGAACTTCACCCCTGGCCTTTCGTCCCGGTCGTCCAGTAACACCTCAAAGCCCGCCGCCTCCATCCGGTGCGCAATGTCCTCTGCCGTCGTCCGTATCTTGTCATCCGAGACATTCGTCGGCACCACCACCACTTCAAAGGGCGCCACCTGCGGCGGCAGCCAGAATCCGTTCTCGTCATTATTCTGTTCGACGATCGCCGTCAGGATGCGTTCGATCCCGATCCCATAGCACCCCATGATGGGCATGACTTCTTTGCCATTGCGGTCGAGCACACGGGTGCCCATCGATTCTGAGTACTTGTAGCCCAGTTTGAAGATGTGCCCAATCTCCACCGCTGTATCGATGCGCAAAGGCGCTCCGCAATTCGGGCAGGCTTCGCCCGCCACCACGCTGCGCAGATCCGCGTAGGCCGTCGGATGGAAACTCCCTTCCGGAGTCACGTTCTTGACGTGGTAATCCTGCTTGTTCGCTCCCGAGATCAGATTTTTCCGTCCCTTGAGAGCTTCATCAACGATGAGAATGGGCTTGTCGCCATCGTCCAGACTTTTCGCCCAATCAATGCCGATCGGCCCCAGAAATCCAGCCGGCGAATGAAACAGCGCGACAATCTCCTCCTCCTGCATCGGACGCGTTTCGAGCCCACCCACCGCGCTCGAGAGCTTCGCCTCATTCATCTGGTGGTCGCCCCGCATCAGCAAAATTACGGCGCGCGGCTTCGCCTTGCCGCTCTTGCCGTCCACTTCATTCGCCATCAGCGCCAAGGTCTTGATCTTGTTCTTCGGGGAGACTCCCAGGTATCGCGCAACATCCTCAATCGTCTTTTGACCGGGTGTGTGAACGAGTAGCGGCTTGCCGTCGCCCTCGGGTTTCAAGTCGTCGACCGCTTCCAGTTGGGAGGTCGCCTTTTCCATGTTCGCCGCGTAATTGCACTTTTCGCAGCTAACAATCAGGTCTTCTCCGGCGGGGGTGCGCACCATGAATTCATGCGACAGCGATCCGCCCATCGCCCCCGAATGCGCTTCCACCACCATGTACTTCAACCCGCAGCGATCGAAAATCCGGCAATAGACGTCATAATGCTTCTTGTAGGAAACGTCGAGCCCGGCCGCATCGATGTCGAACGAATACGAGTCCTTCATGATGAACTGCCGCACGCGCAACAGGCCGGACCTCGGCCGCGGCTCGTCGCGGAACTTGGTCTGGATCTGGTACCAGATCTGGGGAAGCTGCTTGTAGCTGCGCAGTTCCTTGCGCGCGATGTCGGTCATGACTTCCTCGTGGGTCATGCCCAGCGCCAACTCGGCGCCTTTGCGATCCTTTAGCCGGAACATGTTTTGGCCCATCACCGTCCAGCGCCCGCTCTCCTCCCATAATTCCCGCGGATGAATGGCAGGGAGAAAAAATTCCTGCCCAATCGTGTCCATCTCCTGGCGCACGATGTTCATGATCTTGTTGAACGAGCGCTGCCCCATGAACAGATAGGAGTAGATGCCGGCCGCCAGTTGGCGCACATAACCGGCCCGTACCAGGAACTTGTGACTGGCGACCTCGGCATCCGCCGGGGCTTCGCGCAAAGTAGGGATAAACAGTTCTGACCAACGATGCATAGTTTTATCGCGAGCAGTCTGGCCTCAAGCGCTGATTCTCAGCACCCGTGCTTCCTGTTCGTGGAATCGGTCATTGTAAATGATGGATGAAGAGTCGACTCAGCAAGTTCAGACCACTTGGAAAACTTCAGCGGCGGCATCAGGACTCAATATCGTTAAGAGTCCCAGTGCGATGTCTTTCGGCAGCCGAAGCGCGACTTCGTTGTTGGCGTCTCCAGAATCGACGGCAATATAGACGGGGGCTACGGATCGCTCGTGAACCTTGTCGCGCTTCGCCAATTCCCAATAGATGTGGACGAATTTCCCAGCGCTCTTTCCCAACCATATTGTGGATCGCGTGCTCATGTTTTTCCCCAGTTGCGTTTTCGAGTGGATGTCGGCTGCTGGTGGCCTCTGTTTACGCTGTCAACTGCTTCAAAATCTGCCTGCCGAGTTTCTGCGTCTCGCCGAAAAACTTCTGGTACTCGGTGAACATGCGATTGAGCTCCAGCGATTCCTCTGGCTTGAGCCGTTTGCGCAAAATCATGTCCCGCAGGTGCACGGGATTGGGTAGGGTAGCCTCTTCGCTCAGTTCTTCAAGCGCGGTGGTCGGATCGTAGTGGTACATGAGTGAACCCCTTGCATTGATTGTAGCGCCGCCGGAGGCAGGGTGCCTTGCATGCAGCCGGGGAGACCCTGCGCTACACCATCTCCGTTCCCCACAGATCGTGCAGATGCAGGACGCCTCGCAGATGGCGATCGTCGTCGACCACCACCAGCGACGTGATCTTCTTCTCCTCCATAATCGCCAGCGCAGTCGCGGCGAACTCATGTGGCGAAATGGTTTTCGGATCGCGCGTCATGCACTCGCCCGCTGTCAGGTCGAGCGCATCTTTGCCGCGCCGCTCCAGCAGTCGCCGCAGATCGCCGTCGCTGATGACCCCCAGCAGCTTCTCGCCTTCGACCACGGTCGTCATGCCCAGCTTCTTCCGCGACATCTCGTAGATCACGTCCGGCATGCTGGTCTCGGCCAACACGCGCGGCAGGGCGTCGCCGTTGTGCATCAGCGCTTCCACACGCGCCAGCTTCTTTCCCAGTTTGCCTCCGGGATGCAGGTTCGCGAAGTCCTCTTCCTTGAACCCACGCTTTTCCGAGAGTGCGACCGCGAGCGCATCGCCGAGCGCGAGCATCGTAGTAGTGGAAGCGGTGGGCGCCAGACCCAACGAGCAGGCTTCCTTCGCCACAGAGCAGTCGAGCGCGATCTCTGCCGCCTCAGCCAAAGTGGAGAGCCTGCTGCTGCTGGTGCTCGCATCAGCACAGATACAATCCCCCGTCATGCTGATCAGTGGCACCTGCAACCGCTTGATGGTTGCCAGCAGCCGCAGAATCTCTTCGGTTTCTCCACTGGCCGATAGCGCAAGCACCACGTCCCCGCGGACCACCATCCCGAGATCCCCGTGCACTGCATCCACCGGATGCATAAACAATGCGGGAGTTCCGATCGAACTCAGAGTCGCTGCAACCTTGCGCGCAATAATCCCGCTCTTGCCCATGCCAGTCACCACCACGCGGCCGCGGCAAGCATCCATCAAATCCACCGCGCGCTCGAAAGCCTGCGCCATCGGTCCGGCAATGCGGTCCGCCAATGCACGCAGCGCTTCCGCCTCAATCCGAACCACATTTTCGCCGGTATGTTTCATGGGAACGAGGATGTTACCAAAAAACACAAGGGCGGGAGCCGTACCAGTGCGATCGGGAACGGAGGGAAAATCTTAAAACGCAGAAGGCGCGGAGAACTGCCGCAGAGAGCGCAGAGAAAGGCCGAGACCGTCTTCCTGAATTCTCAGAAGGCTGCGAGAACGCACAGCGCTCCATCCACTCTCTAGAAGTGTTCGTCGATTACGTGTACCCGGTCTCCCAGGCCCTTGGCCAGGATGGCGCGGTCCCACGGCCCCCCCTGCCAATTGTCTTTCTTCTTTTCCTCCCCGGTCCACGCGGGAACGTCGAGAAGCAGCCGTCGCCCGAGGGCATAACAATAGGGTTCGTACAGGGACCGCATTTTGAGCAGCTTGGCATCCGCTTCGGCATCGTTCCGCACACGCATCCCGGCTGCGGCCAGAGTCTTCCGCAACTTCGCCAGTTCTTCCGGAGATTGCCGGTCGGGGGCTTGCGGTTCGTATCGCGCATTCACCACCTGGGCCAGGTCGACCGCCGCATGCCGCGCCATCGCAAATGTCAGCTTTGCCTGCTCCTTGGGAATGCCATCGATTCCGGCCAGGACCAGCGACGTCACATCCAGCATCGTGGTCAGTGCGCCCAGCCACGACTGATTGCTGTGCTGTGAACGGAAAAAGCACAATACGGGATAAGAAATATGGCTTGCCAGCAGGTCTGCCGACCACCGCTCCCAATCTCGAAAAATGTTGTCCAGAACGACTGGATCAGGGCAGCAACCGAGGCGCGCCAGCAATTCGCCGGCCGACGGCGGCGATCCCGCCCGCGAATCGAGCAGCGAAATCTCGATCTCGCGATTCGAAAACGACGAGTAGACCACCGGCAGATAGCCCACCACCACGCCCAGGAAAGCGAATCCCATCCCTGCTTCCATGACGGCGAGCGCGCGTGCCAGCCCCGACGTCGGCGTGATGTCGCCATAGCCCAGCGTGAAGAACGTCTCCCCGCTGTGATACAGCAGGATGCCGAAAGTGATCGGTTCATTTCCCAGTCGCACATGTTCCCCCAGTCCAAACTGCACCAGGGCAAACCCCAGGATCAATCCCAGGGCCCAGAATGCCAGAAGCAGGATGAGCGAGAATGGTCCGAAATATCCCAGAAAATTCTCTCGCCAGCTGCGTACCCGGATCAGCTGCGACACCCGTACCCAAGGCACCCATGTGTGCCGGTAAAACCAGGACGTCAGGCGGAACGCGCGTTGCACCTTCCGCGGCAGAACGATGGTCTCGAATGCGTCCAACAGGACCGAAAGAATGGTGAGGATACCGAGAATGGCCGCAAGAATAGGCATGACGTCAATTGCTTGATGAATTCGATTTGTAACCGGCCCTCGCTTCAGATGGCCTGCACAGGCCCGCACCGGCGAAACACATATTCCGCCTACGCCACAGATGAGGCGAGGATGTTAACAGATTCAGCGCTGCGTCCCTAACGGCCTCAGGATCGCTGGAAAAATGACATCTCCGGCGAAGGCAGGTGTTGTAGTCTACCGGATCACGTTTCATGAGTTTGCCCGCACATACCAGCACCTCTCCGGCGTGCCACACCATTTGCAGGCTGCTGCTTTGCCTTGCGGCGCTGCTTACGCCTGCCTTGGCGCAATCAGGACCTTTCTCCGTCGATTCTACTCAGCCCGCTCCGGCGAGTGCCGCATCTCCTTTTCTCCGCCGCGGTACGAATGAGTTTGGCGCCTGGAGCGGCTACTCGCCCTTCTCCTTCGTTCTCAAAGGAACCTCGAAAGACCGGCAACTTTTTCTGCTGAATCTCCAGTACGCGCGCACCCTGCTTGCCGGCCGTTCTGTCACCCTGAAATACACGGCGGAAATTGTTCCCGTCGCCTTCGAGATCCAGCCCACACAGAAATTCATTGTCGATCGAAAGCTGTTAATCAATCCAGGCGGCACGATTTACGGTGTCGGCGCCAGCCCCATTGGCGTGCAGGCCAACTTCGGTCCGAAAAGAATCCAACCCTTTGTAAACGGAAGTCTCGGATTCCTTCACTTCAACCAGCAGGTGCCGATTCTGGAATCTGCGCAGTTCAATTACACCATCAGCATCGGCTTCGGAGCGCAAGTCTTCCTGCGTCCCGGTCGATCCCTAACCTTTGGTTGGAAGTACCACCACCTCTCCAACGACTACCAGGCGCACTTGAATCCCGGAATCGACTCCGGCGTTTTCTTTGTCGGATTTTCAGTGTTTAAGGCGAAGCACGAATGACGTAGCGCCGGCATCCTGCCGGCATCTGTTGTTGCGCGAACGTGTCGATGGAATGGTAGTCCGATAGCCGGCGAGACGCCGGCGCTACCAAATAAGCATTTTTCGCGGCACCCTAAGGGGTGGTGTGCGCCCGGGCCAGTCCCTTCTGCACGGCCAGCAACTCCTTCAAGACCCCGCGCAGCTTGCGCGAATCGAGCGCGTTTGGCCCATCCGACTTGGCTTCCTTGGGATTGTCGTGTACTTCCATAAAAATCCCGTCCACTCCGGCGGCCACCGCGGCGCGCGCTAATACCGGAATGAACTCCGGCTGCCCGCCGCTGGTCGCATTCCCGTTCTCATCTCCGTGCGTGGCCGACGGCAACTGCACTGAGTGGGTCGCATCGAACACCACCGGCGCGAACTTCCGCATGATCGCCAGCGAGCGCATATCGACCACCAGGTTGTTGTACCCAAAACTCGACCCGCGCTCGGTCACGAACACACGCTTGTTTCCCGAGGCACGACACTTCTCGACCACGTGCTTCATATCCCACGGCGAAACAAACTGCCCCTTCTTGATATTCACCACGCGCTCGGTAAGGGCGGCCGCTACGATCAAGTCAGTCTGGCGGCAAAGAAACGCCGGAATTTGCAGGATGTCGGCTACCTCCGCCACGCTCGCAACATCGGCAGCCTCATGCACGTCGGTCAGAATCGGCACGCGCACTTCGTCTTTTACCTTTTTCAAAATTCGCAAGCCCTCCTTGAGCCCAGGCCCGCGAAAGCTCTTGAGCGAAGTCCGGTTCGCCTTGTCATAGGAAGCCTTGAAGATGAATGGGAGATTCAGCGAACGTGTTACGCCCTTAATAATTTCTGCCATGCGAATGGCATGATCTTCACTTTCAATGACGCAGGGGCCGGCAATGAGGAACAGACTCCCCGAGCCGATCCGGACATTATCGAATTGGAAGGAGACCCCCATTCAGTGTGCTGAGCAAATCTTAAACCACGAAGGACACCAGGGGAGCACGAACGACACAAGAAGAACACTCCGGAGGCACGAAGTAGCTTTGGGACGGGCCTTCGTGCGACCTTCGTGTCCTTCGTGGTTGCTTTTGCTCGAAACACGAAACTCGAAACTGCTCTACCGCCGCCCCACCTTCTCCGGCCGATGAAACATCTCCACCTCAGCTGCCGCCTTCTCTGATCGCCGCTTCAATCCATGCTCATACGCCGCCCCCACGAAAGCCTTGAACAAAGGATGCGGCTCCAGCGGCTTCGACTTGAACTCCGGATGGAACTGGCAGCCAATGAAATACGGATGCTCCGGAATCTCCACCATCTCGACATACGTTCCATCCGGCGTCGACCCCGAAATCCGCAGCCCACCTGCCGTCAGCGTCTCTTCATACTCGCGATTGAACTCATACCGGTGCCGGTGCCGCTCGCTGATCTCCAACTTGCCATACACGTTGTAAGCCAGCGTTCCGGGCTCGATCTTGCAGGGCCAGGCGCCCAGTCGCATCGTTCCGCCCAGTTCCTCCACGCCCCGCAGTTCGCGCAGTTTGTAAATCACGCGATGCGGCGTTGCCGGATCGAACTCGCTCGAGTTCGCGTCCGCAAGTCCGCAAACGTTGCGGGCAAACTCCACGCACGCCGTCTGCATCCCCAGGCAAATTCCGAAGTAGGGAACTTTCTTCTCGCGCGCGTATCGAATCGCGACCAGCATTCCCTCGATTCCGCGCTTCCCAAACCCACCCGGCACCAGGATTCCGTCGTAGTCCTGCAGTTGCTCTTCGTACTGCGAGTCGGCTCCCTCGAGCCCCTCCGCTTCAATCCAGTTCACCTGCAATTTCAGATTGTGCGCCAGCGCGCCATGTACCAGCGCTTCCTTCAGTGACTTGTAGGAATCTTCGTACTCCACGTACTTGCCCACAATCCCGATGGTCACATCCGCCTTCGGGTTATAGACGCGATGCACGATGTCTTCCCACTTCGAAAGATCGCGCTCCTTGGCTTCCACGTGCAGGTACTTCAGGGCCAGCGTGTCCACATTCTCCCGCGCAAACACGAGCGGCACTTCGTAAATCGAAGCCACGTCTTTGGCGGTGATGACGGCCTCTTCCTCGACATTGCAGAACAGCGCAATCTTCGACTTGATGTCCTTCGCCAGGAAGCGATCCGTCCGGCAAAGCAAGATGTCCGGCTGAATTCCGATGCTGAGCAGTTCTTTCACCGAGTGCTGTGTGGGCTTGGTCTTCAATTCCTGCGCCGCCGCAATGAACGGCACCAGCGTGACATGGACGAACAGCGTGTGTTCGCGACCCAGTTCCTGCCGCATCTGTCGGATGGCTTCCATGAACGGCAGCGACTCGATATCGCCCACCGTGCCGCCAATCTCGACAATCGCCACATCCACATCCTGCGCGACTTTTTTCATCGCGGCCTTGATTTCGTTAGTCACATGCGGAATCACCTGCACGGTCTTACCGAGATAATCGCCGCGCCGCTCCTTGGCGATGATCTGCTCGTAAATTCGTCCGGTGGTCCAGTTGTTGTCGCGCGAAAGTTTGGCGTGAGTGAAACGCTCGTAATGTCCAAGATCGAGATCGGTTTCGGCGCCGTCATCCGTGACGAAGACTTCGCCGTGCTGGAAGGGAGACATGGTGCCGGGATCAACGTTGAGGTAGGGGTCAAACTTCATCAGGTTCACTTTCAGCCCGCGGCTTTCGAGCAGGCATCCAATCGAAGCCGCGGCCAAACCTTTGCCCAATGAAGACACAACTCCGCCTGTCACAAAGATGTACTTTGCCGACATCGCTTCCTCACTTTATTTTGTCTTGGGAAATTGTGCAGCGTGGGGTGCACGATCAATTATGACAGAGAAGCACGAGGAAGGGAATGTGGAAAAAGAGGCCGTAATTGCAGGGGCGCGCGCATCATCTTGTGCTCAAGTGATCGAGCAGGCTGGCGAACACGCCGTCGAGCCTCGCATTCCACTGCTTCCATTCGTGTCCGCCCGGAACGACGTGAAATTCGTAAGGGAAGTGCCGCTGCCCGAGAATCTGGGCGAAATTGCGATTGGTCGAAAGCACCCCTTCCTTGTCGCCGCAGGTGAGAAAAAAGTAGGGCATCTTCGCCGGATCAACAGACCTGGCCAGCACAAAAGGATCGCTTTCGCGCCGGCTTACACTGTCCACCGGGCCGAAAATCGAACGATAGTGACGGTACTGCCCGATGCGCGCGATCGAGAACGGACGGCCGGGCGCATCGAGGGCGGAACTGAGGCCGCCAGCGAACGCGTACAGGTCGGGATGGCGAAGGGCAAGTTTGACGGCGCCAAAACCTCCCATCGAAATTCCGACGATGGCCCGATTCGCGCGTCCCGTAGCCGGTGCAAACCGGGTTTCCACGTCGACGACGAGATCGTGAGTGATGTAATCCTCATAACGATCTCCAGGACGTTCGGCGGAGTTGGTATACCAGGACTCATCGCCGTCGGGCATGACCAGGATTAAGCCGCGCTCGGCAAAGCGGGCGACATCGGTGTTGTTGGACCAGTCGCGAAAGCTACCATTGCCACCATGGAGTAGATAGACCACGGGCAGTTTGGATCGGGGCGGGATGCTGGCCGGCAGGACGACACGATATGTCATGTCGCGGCCGAGTGCAGAGGTGTGGAACGTGACGTCTTGCATTCTGACCGTGGAAGTAAGCCGTGGATGGTCCGAGAAGGAAGGCTCCAGCCTCCGATTGCAGGCCGTTGTCAGGAGCAAGACCGCGCAGGGCAATGCCATGCGCGCGATCTTGCTACTGCTCGAGACAAAATTCATGGGAAGTAAGTTTGCGCTCGATGACGGCAGACGCCTCACGGACGCATCGCAGTCTCATTTTTTTCTTCAGCCGTACACGGCCTTCCGACGTCAGACGCGGCGACTCGTAACAATCATCGCGTTCGTGCGTCTCTCCGCGAACCTACTGCCCCCAGCGCTTTGGATCGTAGGAAAAATCCACCAGCCCATCCCGGTAATCGATCTTCATATCGATGAATCTCAATGTTGTAAACCCGAGCGTCCCAGAAATTTCCGTTCCAACGTCATCGCTGATGCGGGTCAGATCAAACGCGACCAGGTCTTGGTTTTCCTGGCGCAAGTGTCCAAACTGCAGGACCGCATGGTCTGCCCGGAAAACGTTATTCACCGATCCGCTGATACCCTTCACCGTGGTGTCGGAATCACCGTGCACCTTGGTTACCTCGCGCGCTGCCGCCGGAGTGATGTGACTCGTGAAAGCCCCGGTATCGATCATGAATAGCTTCGCTGGCACTTTGCCAATGGCCGTAGGCACGAGCAGAAGGTGCCCGAAGCGGAAAACAGACGTGTAAGACTTCATCTCCGGCGAAATGTAACGATCCTGCGGGCCCGAGTTGGTTGCTTTCTTCTCTTTTGCCGACGCGGACGTCGGGTTCTGCTCGGCGGACCCAGCTTCCGCTTCCGAATCATCTCCGTCGGTCTGCAGGTTGAGAGTTGCTCCCGAGTCTTCAGGACGTTTCGGCAATTCCTTCAGTCGCAACTTCTCGTTGGGAAAATCAATTTCCACCAGAAAGCTCGAGAAAACATCCGCTCCAATGAGGCCGTCCTCGTCCACAACCGAGCGCTTTTCGATCACTTCGACTGGACAATTTTGAAATTCCAAATCGCCAATCTTCAGAGACGAGGCCAGCCCGCGATAGCCGCTCTTCCGGCCTTTGTCCCCAATCCCGCCAATCGCCACATCCGAAAGCCGCGTCACCCCTGCCTTCTCGGCCAGGTTCTTGTTAATCAGGATGCCACTTGCTCCCGTGTCGAGCATCAGCTTGCTTTTGTGGCCATTGACGTCAACCGTGAGGCCATATCCGCGAAGATGCTGTGAGTCGATCAGCAGGCGAACCAGTTTCGTCTCCGTGGTCGCACTCTTGCTTACCAGGTGGCAAGCACCCCGGGGATCTTTCGCGCGGGCTTTCAGATACTCCAGGTAATGGCGCATCGCGGTGCGCGTTTCTTCGTCCTCGTTGTTTTCGCCGGCGAGAAACTCTTCCAGGTACTTGATGCGCTCGGCGCGGCTCAGCTTGTCCGTCCAGTAGTTTCGGATCTCCGGATCAGAAGGGTCGAGTGAGTGGGCCTTCTCGAGCATGGCCGAGGCGCTCTTGTACATGGATAACGCCCCCCTTACTCGTGCCAGCCCTAGGTAAGCGCGTGCGTCCGCATGGCCAGCGTTCAGGACCTGTACCCACTCGTGTTCCGCCGGACTGATTTTGCCTTGCCGGAAGTACACCTCGCCCAGCGCGACGTGAAGCTCCGGAACATTGTTCACCTGCAGAGCCTTCGTGATCGTGTCGGAAGCCTGTTGGACGTCTTTTGCTTTCAGATAGACGCGGGTCAGCCCGGCATACGCTTCGGCTGACTTTGGATTCAGCTGCAGCACCTGCTGATATTTCTGGGTGGCGCCCTCGAAGTCGCCTTTACGGTACAGCTCCAGCGCGTCCGTCAAGGGCGCCCGCATCGGCGCGGGAGACGCTACCGCGGCTTGGGCTTGTGCGGGAGCACTCGCGTCAGCTTGTTGATCGTCATACGAAAATGTCACCGTACACACGAACAGAAAGGTAATCCCAAAGAAGAGACGAAGCCGCTCGGGCGCAAACATTTGCCCACCTATCCTTTGCCGGGAGATTAGGGAGGCCGGCGTTGCGCTGTGAGTCTGCCATAGGTCGTCAGAGGGAACAAGCGCAAATCCGCTGCTGGCCAGCAGATTCCCGCACCCGGTCCCGTTTCAGTCTCTGGGACGAGCCCCGTGTCATGGCGCTCTCTTCCGATTCGCTAAAATAGCCCATGCGCGAGGCCTCCCTCTGGAGCGAGCATGACCAGTCTGCGCGGCTGGCCGAGCTCACTGCCGATACCACTGATCCCGCGAAGGAGTTGCCCCTTCGTCGCGACGTCCGTTCGCTCGGCACGCTGCTGGGGCGCGTGCTCGTGGAGCAGGAAGGGGAAGCCTTCTTCGAGGTGGTCGAGCGTCTGCGTCGGGTCCTGATCCAGCACCGTGACCAGCCTGCCGCGGGCACGGCGCCGCACGTGTTCGAAGCCGGTCTGATGGCGGAAGCCCGCGAGCTGATCAGCACGCTTTCGATCGACGATGCATACCGCATTACCAAGGCTTTTGCGATTTATTTCGAGCTGACCAACCTCGCCGAGACGAACCATCGCAAGCGCCGACGCCGCGCGACCCGTCTGCGCGAAGGACGCGCTCCCATCGAAGGTTCGTTCCGCGGAACGCTGTTTCGCATGCACGCCGCTGGAGTTCCGCTTCCGCGCGTGCTTGAAGCGCTCGGCACCATCCGGGTGACACCGGTTTTTACCGCGCACCCGACCGAAATTACCCGCCACACCATCCGCCTCAAGCGCCGCCGCATTGCCCGATGGCTCGAGCGGCTCGACCAGGTCCCGCTCTCCCGCGCCGATGCCCTCGAGTACGAATCGCAAATTCTGGCGGAGATCACGGCACTCTGGCAGACGGATGAAATCCGGCTGAAAAAGCCCACCGTGCGCGACGAGATTCACATGGGCCTCGACTACTTTCCCATGGTTCTGTTCGAAACCATTCCGCGCCTCTACGCCGAGCTTGAGGAGTCCATCGAGCAGGTGTACGGTGCCCAAGCAGGAAAGACAAAGCTCCCCGAGCTATTGAGCTTCGGATCCTGGATTGGTGGCGATCGCGACGGCAATCCCTATGTCACCGCCGACTGCACGCGCGATGCCTTGGGTATGGCCCAGCATCTCCTCATCGACTACTACATCGCCGGCGTGACCAGGCTCGTGAGCCAGCTCAGTATGTCTCTGCGCCGCATCGGCGCCTCTGAAGCACTCGCGCGCCGCGTGCGCGAGTACGAAACCAAACTGGGCGAAGAGCATTCGCGATGGAAGCGCATCACCGAAGCCGAACTCTACCGGCACTTCCTCGATTTCATCGCCGCTCGACTGCGTTACAGCCGCGATTCAAAAGCTCACGAATATGCCTACCAGTCGGCGCGGCCTTTCGAGAACGATCTCCTGCTCATGCGGGAGAGCTTGTGCGCCAATCGCGGCGGACGCCTCGTGGCCCTCTTAGTCGACCCTCTGCTGCGACAGGTTCGCACCTTTGGCTTCCACCTGCACGTCCTCGACATTCGGCAGCATGCCCAGGTACTTTCGCAAGCCCTGTCTGACATGGCGTCCGCTGTCGTTTCCCCTGAAACCGGACGCCATAACGCGTTGCCAGCGCCTTCCGCTGAGTTGCTCGCAACCTTTCGAGCCATCGCTGAACTCAAAAAGATTCACGAGCCCTGCGCGATCCGCCACTTCATTGTGAGTGACAGCCAATCCGAAGAAGACATTCTGAACGTCGTGCGCCTCGCTGGCGTGGCGGGCGTATCTGTCGCAAAGAGCGCGCAAGATCCCGGCCTTATGCCCGTGCCTCTATTCGAATCGATCAGCGCTCTCCGTAACTCCAGTACGGTAATGAAAAGTGTCTGGGAGTCCGCCGAGTACCAGCCCGTGCTCGACTCCTGGGGCCGAGTGCAGGAAGTCATGCTCGGCTACTCCGATTCGAACAAAGATGGCGGCATGCTCACCAGCACGTGGGAGTTGCACAAGGCGCAGCGCGATCTGCATGCGGCGGCCCGTGAACAGCGCGTGAACCTGCGGCTCTTTCACGGCCGGGGCGGCACGGTCGGCCGGGGCGGCGGCCCTACCCACGCCGCCATTCTCGCGCAGCCACCGGGAGATTTTTCGGGAGAGATTCGCATCACCGAGCAAGGCGAGGTCCTCACATGGAAGTATTCCGATCCAGTGCTCGCCGAATGGAATCTGGAAATCATGATTGCCGCTTGCCTCGAAGCTGTCGTGAGTCCCAATCGTCCGGCACAAGGCACCGCCCAATACTGGGACCAGGCGATGGAGATCATGTCGCAGGATGCGTACGCTTTTTATCGCGAACATATCGCCGACAATCCTGAAGTGCTCGAATACTTTGAGCAATCGACCCCGGTCAACGAACTCGAACACGCCCGCATCGGCTCGCGCCCGGCGCGCCGCTCGCGGAGCCGTCGCCTCGAAGACCTGCGCGCTATCCCCTGGGTGTTCGGCTGGATGCAGAGCCGCCACGCGCTGCCAGCGTGGTTCGGTGTAGGGCACGCGCTCGAGCGCTTCCGCGATGGCAGTCCCGCACAGCAGCACCTCCTCGAACAAATGATGGAAAGCTTCCCTCTGTTCTCAAGCCTGGTGCGCAACGTCGAAATTGCCATGGCGAAAGCTGACATGGCCATTGCCCGCCTGTACGCCGGCTTGGTCGCGGACGCCGGGTTGCGCGATCGCGTCTACAGCATGTTGTGGGAAGAATTCGAATGCACGCGCCGCGTCCTGCTTCTGATTACTGGACAGAAGGATCTGCTGGAGAAAAATCCTGTGCTCTTCCGATCCATCCGGCTGCGCAATCCATATGTCGATCCCATGAGCCTGATCCAGGTGGATCTGCTGCGCCGCAAGCGAAGTGGAACCCGCAGCAGCCAAGTCGACTACGCCATCAGCACGACGATAAACGG
>QIAH01000350.1 GCA_003225465.1 Acidobacteriota bacterium
TAATCGGAATTGTCGCCTACGCTTTGGTCGTGCTGCGGCAGAGACACTTTTCAGCACTTGCTGGCGGAGTGGCACTCGCAATCATGATGGTGCCCACCATTACGCGCACGACAGAGGAGATGCTGCTGCTGGTCCCCAATACGCTCCGCGAAGCCGCCTATGGCCTCGGAATACCGCGCTGGCGCACCATGTTCTCGATTACGTTGCGAACGGCCACTTCCGGCGTCATCACCGGGGTGATGCTGGCGTTTGCGCGCGTAGCCGGAGAAACGGCCCCGCTGCTGTTCACGGCATTCGGGAACCAGTACTGGAACTGGCGGTTGGATCAGCCAACGGCGGCATTGCCGTTGCAGATTTTCACCTATGCGATCTCGCCCTATGACGACTGGCACCGGCAGGCGTGGGCAGGAGCCCTGGTGCTGATCGTGTTGATCGTATCGGCGGTGGCCGCGGTCCGGTTTGTCGTGCGGCGCGGCACTCTGGGGGGAGTGGTTTAGTCATGGGTGTCGGAATCAGGGTGGAAAACCTGAATGCCTGGTATGGCAAGACCCAGGCGCTGCAGGACATCAACCTGAATGTGCAAGCAAACCACGCGACCGCGCTGATTGGGCCGTCGGGCTGCGGGAAGTCGACGTTCATCCGTTGCCTGAATCGCATGCATGAGACCACGCCGGAAGCTCGAGTGGAAGGCAAAGTAAAGATCGGCGAGCACGACGCCTACGACGGTACGTCGGCGACCAAGTTGCGGCGCCGGATCGGCATGGTGTTTCAAAAGCCGAATCCGTTTCCGACCATGTCGATCTACGAGAATGTGGCAGCCGGCCTGAAGCTGAACGGCTATCACGACCGGAAGCACCTCGATGAGGTGGTCGAGAAATCGCTGGTATCGTCGGCACTCTGGGAAGAGGTCAAGGACTCCATCCACAAGAAATCCGGGGCCAGCCTGTCGGGGGGGCAGCAGCAGCGTCTGTGCATTGCGCGCGCACTGGCGGTCGAACCCGAAGTCCTGCTCATGGATGAGCCGTGCTCCGCGCTCGATCCGATCTCCACGGGCAAGATCGAAGAACTTATTTTCGAGCTCAAAGCGCAGTACACTATTGTGATCGTGACGCACAATATGCAACAGGCGGCGCGGGTGGCGGAATACACAGGATTCTTCCTGCTGGGCCGCCTCATTGAATACGGCAAGACGGAGAAGATCTTCACGAATCCTTCTGACAAGCGCACGGAAGACTACATCACAGGCAGGTTTGGATAATGCGAACGCGATTTCAGCAAGGCCTCGATGAGTTACGGCAGAAGCTGCTCAAGATGGGCGGACTCGCTGAACAGGCAGTGGATCGCGCGTGTCAGGCCTACCTCGATCGGGATTTGACCCGCTGCCAGATGGTGCTGGAAGGCGAGACGCAGATCAACATCTCCGAACGCCAGATCGACGAACTGGCTTTCGATCTCCTGGCCATGCAGCAGCCGATGGCGGTCGATCTGCGCTTCATCCTGGCCGTGACCAAGATCAATGCGGACCTCGAACGCGTCGGCGACCAGGCCGTTAACATCGCCGAGCGCGTGATGGATATGGTGAGTCTGCCGGCAGTGGACTTGCCTGTGGACATCGGGCGCATGTCGGCAGCCGTGAGCGCGATGGTGCGGCGTTCGCTGGAATCCTTCATTGAGGCCAAGGCGGAACTGGCGCAGGCGGTGCTTGAGATGGATAACGTCGTCGACCGGATGCGCGACGAGGCGTTTATCACGCTGGTCAAGACCATGAACGAGCGTCCGGAGACCACCCGCCAGGCGCTAGACGCCCTGCTGGTCGCCCGGAACCTGGAACGGGTGGCCGACCACGCGACCAATATCGCCGAAGACGTCATCTTCTGGGTGCGGGGAGCCGACGTGCGCCACAACGCTCCCCAGGAGGGGAATGGACAGGAACAACCGGCGCAGCGTGCGGCCAGCGAAACGCATTGAGTGCAACTCGGTTCGCAGAACGAGAGAGCCGGTCAGAAAAATCTGACCGGTTTTTGTTTTTGCAGACGGCGTTCTTTGCGCAATGCGCCGGCTTTGTTCAGAATCAGATCGGAGGAACCTGTGCGACGTACACCGCTACTCGCAGTTGGGATGCTGAGCCTGTTTCTCGCGCCCCTGCTCTCTCAACAGAAGATCAAGCCAACCGGCACTGCTCTACCTACGGGCAAGACTCTCGCAGCGGTCGACGGGCGAGTGGGGAAGCTGAACAGCTTTCCGGCGACGATTGCCCTCACTCCTGACCGGCGCTATGCCGCGATGCTGCATGCGGGCTACGGAACGCAGCAGACCCGCGGTTGCCAATCAATCTCGGTTTTCGACTTCAGCACTGGAAAGGTTGCGGATTTTCCTGACGACCGGCTGTGCGAAGACGCGCACCAAAGCTATTTCATGGGCCTGGTTTTCAGTGCAGACGGAAATCATCTCTATGCTTCGCTGGGCTCGATCACGGATGCAACTGGCGAGAAGCCGGGAGACACCGGGAACGCGATCGCGGTGTACGGGTTTCAGGGAGGGACGCTGACGCGCGAGCGGTTGATCAAGATTGCCCCGCAACCGCTGGCATCGGGGAAGTGGGTGGCGCACGCGTTGTTCAAGATGGGGAAAGGAAGCGCAATTCCGTATCCCGGCGGCATGGCAGTCGTGCCGGGCGGACGGACCGAGCGACTGCTGGTGGCGAACAATTTGTCCGATAATGCAATCCTGCTCGACACTGCGAGCGGCGAGGTCCTGGCGCGCTTTGATCTGAGCACCAACACGATGGTGCCCTCGTCTTATCCGTACACGGTAACGGTGACCCGTGACGGACGCCGTGCCTGGTGCAGCTTATGGAACGCCTCGAAGGTGGCCGAACTTGACCTCGAGGGTAGAAAAATAACGCACTGGATTTCACTGCGCGAGCCAGACTCCGCGACCGCTCCCGGCTCGCATCCGACTGCCCTGCTGCTGAGTCCGGATGAAAAACTGCTCTATGTGGCACTCGCGAACGCAGACGCAGTTGCGGGCGTGTCCACTGACACAGGCAAGGTGGAGCGCTGGTTTTCTACCGAGCTTCGCGAACAAAAGTATGGAGGCACGGCCCCGATCGCACTGGCTCAGTCTGCCGACGGCAGCCGGCTGTTTGCCGCCAACGCCAATCTCAACGCGGTCGCCGTGTTCGACACGACCACGAAAACAAAATCTGAGGAGCCCCAATCGGCTGTGGGGTTCATTCCGACCGAGTGGTATCCCAGCGCGCTGGCGATTCGTGGCGAGGAGTTGCTGGTAGCCACAGCGAAAGGCCTGGGCAGCGGGCCAAACGGGGGGTCGAATACGATTCCCAGCGGTCGCCGTCACCGCGAACATCCCTACATCCCGACACTGATCTACGGATCGCTGGCGAAGATCAACTCCAAGGAGGCCGAAAAGAAGCTGGCGGAACTTACCCGGCAGGTGGAAGAAAGCAACCGCCTCAAAGCGGAGGCCGACAGCATTCGATTTCACGCGGCCGGGAATCCCATCAAGCATGTCATGTACATCATCAAAGAGAATCGAACATACGATCAGGTATTTGGCGATCTGAAGGTCGGCAACGGCGACCCATCGTTGACTTTGTATGGCGAAGACATCACTCCCAACGAGCACAAGCTCGCCCTGCAGTTCGGCGTGCTCGACAATTTTTACGACAGTGGCGAGGTCTCAGGAGACGGGCACGTGTGGTCGACTGCTGCGATCACGAGCGACTACAACGAGAAGACCTGGCCGATTGCCTATCGGGGGCACGAGCGCACGTATGACTTCGAGGGCATGGTGGCCGATGAGTTCCCGCTGGAGCACGGGATCGCGGACGTCGACTCGCCCCGGACAGGATATTTGTGGACGGAAGCGGCCAGTCACGGGCTGAGTTATCGCGATTACGGCGAGTTTATCTCAACGGAGTTCTGCGTCGGACGAGGTGAAGAGCAGCCGTCGCCGAAGGAGGGTACCCCGGCACCTCCGCCTGCCGGGGCTTGCGAGCACAAAGCCGTGAAGCAGGGAGAAGCGTTGCCGGTCACAAAGGGTGCCGAACGCAGTGAAGCGAGCCCCTATGCATGGGATATTCCGCTGATCAAGCAGAGCGTGCCCACCATGGCCGAGTTGCGCGACCACGCGGATCTGCAGTTCGCATCCTTCAACGTGGACTATCCGGATCAACTGCGCGCGGACGAGTTCCTCAGCGAATTTACGGAATTCGTGCAGGGGCGCGGCAAGGGCAAGGAACAAGAGCTGCCCAATCTGATCATCATGCATTTGCCCAACGACCACACGGGTGGAACTCGCCCCGGAAAGCCGACACCTTCGGCTTCCGTGGCCGACAACGACCTCGCGCTGGGAAGGATCGTGGAGGCGGTTTCGCACAGTCCCTATTGGGACGATACAGTCATCTTTGTGCTGGAAGACGATGCGCAGGATGGTGCAGATCATGTGGATGCGCATCGCTCTCTGGCGCTGGTCATCAGCAGATATGCTCCGGGATCAAGCGATCGTCCGTTTGTCGATCATGACTTCCATACGACGGTCAGTTTGATGCGGACCATGGAGATGCTCCTCGGCCTGCCTGCTATGAATTTGAATGACGGATACGCGCCAGTAATGTCAAAGGAATTTTCGGGTGCGGGAAATCAATCAGCATTTACAGCCGACCTTCGCAATCGCGAGAACGGCTTGCTTTACCGCGCGAATCCGGCCAAGGCCGCAGGCGCGAAACAATCGCAGCGCATGGATTTCTCGCGGCCAGACGCAGTCGACGCGCGGGTGCTCAACGCAATACTCTGGCGCGATCGCAAGGGCAAGACGCCGATGCCCGCAGCTGCGCATCACGTAATTCCCGCGGGCGTGCGGCGGGAGGACGACTAGAGAGTACGGCGGGGCCAAGTCTGAGCGCCGGTGGGGACCGTCGTTGATGCAGAGTGTCGTTTCAAAGCTTGTCATTCCGAGCGCAGCGAGGAATCTGCTCTGCCTGGAACCCCAGCCCTGCGGAAGCTCGATGAGGCTATGCGGCAGCTAGTCGGCAGTGTTCAGGATACAAACCCTGGGCTACGTGCTACGGGGAATCCGGTAAACATTAGCGTGGGCGGAAGAGCGGCCAAGAGTATGGAAATGTTGGGAAAGTCGGTGATCCGTGTGAACGGTGAGCCCATCGCCGAGCGCATCCGGCTGGTCGCTTTGCAAGGGAAGGGGAGTCTGGTGTTGTACATGGCATTCGTCGCTCCAGATGCCGACTTTGATTCCATGCGTCCCACGTTTGACCGGATCATGAGGAGCTTTGCCGCGCGCTGACGGGATTTCATGTGTTTGGACCCACTTTCTCGGCCGCGGCTCCCGCACTGCGCTTTTCTAGGTAGCGAAATTCAACGGATGACCCACTGTTTGTGGATAACCTATACCCATTTTTCGGCGTCCAAGTCATCAGAATCGTTGGGGGTTGCTTTGGCTACCGAGCGTATAATTTCTGTGTGGGGCCCCGGGTCAGGCCAGGAGTCAGTCATGAAGTTTCGGCTCGCATTCGCAACGGCCGCTTTGTCCGCATTGTTGTTCGTTCCAACCGTGTTCGCTCAACAGCAAGATCCAAAACTTGATCCGGACGCGAAGACAGCGAACGCTCCCGCGGAAACGAGTGCCCAGCCCGCCAATCAAGGGAACAAACCTACGGACCAGAGTCCGCAGCCAGCCGATCAAAGCACCAGGCCATCGGACTCAAAGACGACGACTCCGCCGAACTCAACTCCGCCCACGCTTCCACCTACGACCGCGCCTTCGGACGAAAAGAAAGACGACACCTCGAAAGAGCCCACGCCCTCTGTCGTGCAGCAGCCCGATGACAGCAAGGTCAAGCACGATGGCAGCAAGAACGACGTGAATGCCATCGGAAATCGCAAAGTTGGGGGACGGGGATTGGGCGACTGGTATTCGCTTGAGGGCGAGATTCGCATGGGTAAGCAGTACGCCCAGGAAGTCGAGGCGACTTCCAAGCTGATTCGCGATCCGGTGATTACGGAGTACGTGAATCGTATCGGGCAGAACCTGGTGCGCAACTCGGATGCGCAGGTTCCGTTCACGATCAAAGTAGTGGATTCGGACGAAGTGAACGCCTTCGCGCTGCCGGGTGGATTCTTCTACGTGAATTCAGGGCTGATCCTGGCCGCGGACGAGGAGTCGGAACTAGCGGGCGTGATGGCGCACGAGATCGCGCACGTGGCGGCCCGGCATGCGACTCGCCAGATGACACGCGCCCAGTGGGCGAATATCGGCACCATCCCGCTGATCTTTGTGGGCGGCGGGATTGGATATGCGGTGCGTTCGGCGGCCGGCCTGGGATTGCCGCTGACTTTCCTCAGCTTCTCGCGCGGTTTTGAGTCGGAAGCGGACTACCTCGGCCTGCAATACATGTACAAGGCGGGCTACGATCCGAACGCGTTCGTGCAGTTCTTTGAGAAACTGCAGGCGCGGGAAAAGAAGAAGCCGGGCACACTGGCCAAAGCGTTCGCCACGCATCCTCAGACTCCGGATCGCATCAGCAAGTCGCAGGAAGAAATTTCGCGCATCCTTCCGGCCCGGCAGCAATACATCGTGACGACTTCAGAATTCGCGGACGTCAAGTCACGGCTCGCGAGTCTCGAGAACCGCCGCAAGGTGGTCGATGACAAGCCGGGCAACAAGCCCAGCCTGCGTCGTACTTCCAATACAGATAAATCGGGAGATAAGAGCGGCGATAAGGGCGGGGACGATGATCGTCCCACGCTACATCGCCGGGACGATTGATTAAGAGTTAGGATTCATTTCAGAAATTAGAAACCGGCAGCGCTTGCTGCCGGTTTACATTTTCCGCTAAATTTTGATTTCAGCCGGGGAGGATGGCTTTCCGATATTAAGAGGCTTCTTTCGTAGCCAACGAGCGAACACCCGCCGCGTTGTCTCGCCCTGGTTCAACGACCTTCATCTGTTGCCAGTCATAGGCGAATTCCTTGCCACAATCGAGACAGACCACGTAGGTGCCCGTCACAGCGGCAGCCTTATTTCGCCGTGTGCCAGGACGAACCGTGATCGGAAAACTGTAATGGCTATGCCAACAACCGAACAGCGCATCTATCAGTTTCGACACCATACCCAACCCTCCCAGAACCCGAACCGAACTTGTCATGCAATAGTTCGGCCAATCCCGCTCTGGGACATTAGATTCCCATGCGAGAGAAAAGGTTCGATGTTGCGGGGTATGGGGACGGTCGTAAGCCTATAGAACTGAAAACTATTGCATAAAATGGTCTGGTATTTGGTTAAGAGGAAGAGCGGGCGGTGGCCAAAGGCTCCGCCCGAGTCTTTTCGAGTGCTGTGCCGGGTTTACAGGCTCTCCTGGGTCTTTTTACGCTGCTGGCACTTCGACATGATGGCCGAGCGGAGCCGGGTGCGAAGGTCGTCAGGAAGTTCGTAGAGCTCGGAGTCGCGATAAATCTCGATCGTCTTCTTGGTGGTATCGCAAACTACATAGCAGTTGTGGCACCAAGCCAGATGATCTTCGAGCTCGGACTTGGTCCGATCATCAAGCGCGCCGTCCAGGTAATTGGTCAGCTCTTGCAGGAACTCAGAGCATTTCACTTTTGTCCATCTCCGCTCTCACGTTTCTTGAAGTACCGGCTCAAGCGTTCGCGCAATTGTAAGCGAGCCCGCAACAACCTTGACTTCACCGCTGGGATACTGAGGCCCAGCGCCTCTGCCGTCTCTTCGGTCGAAAGGCCTTCCACATCTCTCAGGACGAACACCGTCCGAAAGCTCGGGGGCAGGCCTTGGATGGTCCGCGTGAGAATGTCTTTCAACTCCGCTTGCTTGTAGAGTTGTTCGGGATTCGGGCTCCAGTCCGCGATTTCACGGGGAACCGAATCCTCTTCGGTCTTGACGTCCTCATCCAGCGAGACCGTACGCTCGGGCCGACGACGGCGCAACTTCATCAGCGCCTCGTTAACCGCAATGCGTACGAGCCACGTATAAAACTTCGACTGGCCCTGGAACTGTTCCAGGTTGCTGTAGGCCTTCAGGAAGGCATCCTGCACCACGTCTTCCGCATCTTCGCGGTTCTGCGTGATGTGCTGGGCGATCCGAAACACGTTGCGGTCGTATCGCTTGACCAGTTCCTCGAACGCCGAAACGTCGCCCTTTTTGGCCGCCTGAACCAGCGCCAGTTCGTCGCTTACGGGCTCACCTATTTTTGGTTGGATGGCGCTCATTCTTAGTCCGATGCAGTATTTTCGGAAGTCCCCGGCTGCAGCAGGAGTTGTTATTCTACTTGGTAACCCGCTCATCTGACGAGTCGTTTTGGAGTGTGCAGAAGAAACCTTTGCGATAAATTTTCAAAGGAGCCAGTGAGCACCAGGGAACACGTCCTAAGGTTACTTCGGGTCCGGTTGCGCAAGTACCGTATAATCAAGAGTTAGCTGGGCAGTTCCCAGGTATTTTCGAGGACAGCCAAGATCCATGGCAGAGAAGAACGAACTCGCACACGTGGTCGAACGTGTGGTCACGCAGGTCCTGCAGGGGCACCTTCCGCAGTTGCGCGAAGAGCTGGTGCGGCGTGTATTGGCAGAATTGCCGCAGGGATCGATTGAGTCGGCTCACGACACGAATGCGGCGGGACCTGCAGATTTGCTGCGTGGGGTAGCCGCCATTCATGCGGGCGGCACTCAAAAAGAAATCCTGCGGGCATTGCTCGACAGCGTGACCCAGCATAGCGGGCGGACAGCACTCTTCGTTATCAAGGGCGGGACCTCGAGCGGTTGGCAAGGACGCGGATTTGAAGACAACGAGGCGGTCAAGGACTTCGCCTTGGATACTTCGCGCGGCCTCCCGGAGCGTGTGTTGCATGAGAAGGCCCCTTTCAGTGGCCAGGTTCTCGACATGGATCCGCGGTTCATCGATCACTTTGGGAGCCCGGCAGAAGATCAAATCGTGATGTTGCCGCTGCTGCTGAAGGACAAGGTGGCAGCGTTGCTTTACGCGGACGGTGGCCTGGAGATGAACCGGCTGGATACGGCTTCAATCGAGCTGCTGGTGGTCTCGACCAGCGCATGGCTGGAGCTGACTTCCATGCGCAAGCAGGCCCCCAAGGAAAGCGCTCCCTATGCGGAAAGCATGCCGGCAGCGCCTCCGGTAGCGCAGACGGTCTCCCGCTTCAATGATCCGTTTGCGGGGCACGCGCCTCAGCACACGTCGGCCGCTTCCGCTGCATCTTATGAACAGCAAGTGACCGCGGAATTAGCGCACGCCGAAGTGGTCTCGGCAGCGGCTGCAGCGGCTGGCCTGGATCCAGGTGGCGCAACCGCGCATGCGGGTGCAACCCTCAGCGAGGAAGATGCTGACATTCATCGTAAAGCGCAGCGTTTTGCCCGGCTGTTGGTCGATGAGATCAAACTCTACAACCAGGCGAAGGTGGCCGAAGGCCGAAAAAACAAAGACCTCTATGACCGTTTGAAAGACGACATCGACAAGAGCCGCGCTACGTTCAAGAAGCGCTACGGCAATACCGCGGCAGCAAATGTGGATTACCTCCAGGCGGAACTGGTACGCAGCCTGGCGGAAGACGATATTACAGTGATGGGCGCCAACTTCCGGCGATAGATTGCGAGCAGTGTTCTATTCCCGAACCTCGGTTCTAATTCTTGTTACAGGCATCGCCTGCGGCTCGTTGTGGGCGTCCTCGCGCGCACACGGCCGGCAGACGGACCAAAGCACGGCTGCCCCGGCGCAAACTGAAACTTCGAAAGCGCCTGCAACTTCCAAAACAACGAGATCCTCGACCACCAATTCCTCGAAATCCACGTCGGCGAAGGCCGCCTCCGCAAAATCTAAAACCGCACACGCGAGTGCGGCGCGCAAGAAGCGCCGCAAAATTTCGCCGCGCGTGCGACGCATTCGTCAGGCATTTGTCGCGTCGACGACGCTGAAGCCCATGGCGCAGCAACTCCTCCAGGAGCGCACGCCGGCAGGATATGCGGCCGTAACGGCATACGCGCAACGTCATGCGAAGGAAGATGCGGGCGCACTGGCCTGGCTGGTGGTCGGCTATGGGCACGTGCTGGATCACGACTATGCCAAGGCGATCGATCCTCTGAACCGTGCGCGAGCTCGTGCAGGTGATTTGGGAGACTACGTCTCCTACTATCTGGGCAGTTCCTATCTGCAGGTAGGCAGAAGCGCCGAGGCGGGCGCTGCCCTGGCGGAGTTCAGCACGAATTATCCGGACTCGCTGCTAGGCAAAGATGCGCATGTGGTGTACGCGGGCGCGTTGATGGCCGAAGGACGCGCAGCCGATGCCGCCGCCTTGCTCGAGAAAGATCGCGTGCCGCAACGTGCCGACGTGGAACTTGGCCTGGGACGCGCCTACGCCGCGACCGGGCAGACCGAGAAGGCGCTGGCGGCTTTGCGTAATGTGTATTACCGGATGCCAACCAGTCCGGAAGCCGACACTGCCAGTGGTGAACTTAGGAAGTTGGGCGCCGCCATTCCACCCGTGACGTTGGCCGATCGGCGCACTCGGGCCGACTTGCTGGCCAAAGGCAAGCGCTACGCGGACGCGGCCGAGGAGTATCGCGGATTGTTAGATGAAGTCCCGCCGGCGGATCGGCCATCGGTGTTACTCGCGCTGGCTACCGCGCTCCAGAAAAGCGGTCGCAACAAAGACGCAAACCAGATTCTCGGCTCGACTCCTGAAAGCACTCCGGAAATTGCGGCGCAGCGGTTGTATTGGCTGGCCGAGGTGGCGCGCTCCAGCGACGATATCGACGGCTTCCTGCGCCTCCAGGGGCAGCTGCGGCAAGCGGCTCCCACCAGTCCGTGGCTTGAGCAATCGCTCCTGGCCGCGGGAAACATGTACCTGCTGAAGAAAGACTATGACCGCGCCATCGACGCGTACCGTGAAATGCAGCAGCGTTTCCCGAATGGAACGCGCGCCTCCTACGCGCATTGGAAGGTTGCATGGCTGAGTCTGCGCCAGGGGCGCAAGACCGAAGCGGAGCAGGGTTTCGAGGAACAGATTGCGTTGTATCCAGCGTCGGGAGAAGTGCCGGCCGCTCTCTACTGGCGGGCGCGGCTGGCGGAAGAAGATGGGGAACCGGCGAAGGCTGCCGCGTATTACCAGAAACTCTCAGAGCGCTACCGGAATTTTTATTACGCGGAGCTGGCGCGCCAGCGGCTGAAAGTGCTGGCCCCGGTCAGCGATCCCGTACATTACGCGCTGCTCGACCGTGTGCCGCCGCTCAACATTCCCGGGAAGGTTACGACTGACGAGCCCCCGGTCGACGATCTGCACGTACAGAAGGCGCACCTGCTCGAAAACGGAGGCTTGGTCGATTTCGCCGTGCGGGAACTTCAGGCCGCAAATGAGCAGGACGGGAACTGGGCGCTCGCCGAGACGGCGCGCCTCTACCAGGACAGCGGACGCTTCGATCGCGCCATCGAGGTCATGAAGCACGGCGTGCCGAACTATTTCGCGGTCGATGTCCCCGAGTTGCCGCGCACCTACTGGGAGGCATT
Source organism: Acidobacteriota bacterium (assembly GCA_003225465.1). Classification (GTDB taxonomy): domain Bacteria; phylum Acidobacteriota; class Terriglobia; order Terriglobales; family Acidobacteriaceae; genus Gp1-AA133. The sequence continues at coordinate 11,563 of QIAH01000350.1, forward strand.
GTTTCCGAAAGCGTACTGGGGCGACCTGAAGCGGTTCTCGACCCAGAACGAGCTAGACCCGTACCTGGTGGCATCGCTGATTCGGCAGGAATCGGAATTCAATCCGAATGCACTCTCACGCGCCAACGCTGTGGGTTTGATGCAGCTGCTTCCGATAACCGGGAAGAAGGTGGCTAGGGAAGTGAATCTGCATCACTACAACCCCAGCCAGCTTTTCACGCCGACCGTGAACTTGCAGTTAGGCACGCGCTACTTCAAAGCGATGGTCGACAAGTTCGGCTCGTTCGAGTACGCGCTGGCGGCCTACAACGCCGGCTCGGATCGAGTGCAGGATTGGCTGGCGGAAGGAAAATACCGCGACCCGCAGGAATTCGTAGAATCCATTCCGTTCACGGAGACGCGCGAGTACGTACAGGCGATTTTGCGGAATGCGAATGTGTATAAACAGCTCTATGGCACACCGTGAGCACCACAAGAGTCACAGAGACGCAGAGGAAACCCTAATGGTTTTCCTTTTCCCTCTGTGGTGAAACGACGGGGCGAGGGTCCCGCTTACCGGCAGTTCCCAAATAGCGTCCAAAATGCAATGTCAAAGGGTACTCGCCTAAGACCTGAGACCTGATTCCGCCGGACCTTTCGTAAAGACAATCTCGTAAACAAGCAAGGTGGCCCCCACCACGATGGCGCTGTCGGCGACGTTGAAAGCGGGCCACTGGTATCGGCCTACGTAGAAGAGAAGAAAGTCGGTGACGTGGCCGGCCGTTAGGCGATCCCAGAGATTGCCGACGGCTCCGCCCAGAATCAGCGCGAGGCCGATGCCGGTGATCGAGATGGTGTGGCTGTTTTTCCAGAGCAGTGCAGATACCACCACGAGTGCGATCACGGAGAACAGTACGAGCGCGCCGATTTTCCACGGCGAGGGCGAGTCCGCGAAGAGACCGAACGCGGCTCCGCGATTCTCCAGATGTGTCAGACGAAAGAAGCCGGGAATGATCTGGATGCCGTCGTGGAGCGGGATTTTGTGCTCCACGACCAGCTTGGCGAGCCGGTCGAGCACGATCACAAACAACGCGATCAGGAAGTGAAGTTTGCGCATCGGATGCGTCGCTCAGCGCGACGTTCTAGTGGCCGCTCTCGAGCTCCCGCAACACGGCACTGCAGCGTTCGCAAACCGTCGGATACTTCGAGTCTTCGCCCACATGGACTGAGTAATTCCAGCAGCGCTCGCACTTCTTTCCGTCCGCCCGGGCGACGGTTACGGCGACCGCACCGGTACCGTTGCCCGATTCCTTCTGCTCCAGCGTTACGGAAGAGACGATGAAGAGATAGCGCAGTTGATCGCGGTGCCGGGCAAGGGCGGAATATACCGGCTCGGCAGCGGTGATCTTGACCTGCGCCTCGAGCGCTTTGCCGATCTGCTTGCTGTTGCGCGCGGATTCGAGTTCTCGAAGAACCTGCTCGCGCACTCCGCGCAATGTATTCCATTCCTCCGATTGCTTGGGATCTTCAGCCACCTGCTGGGAACCGAGAATTTCTTCCGGCTTGGGGAACAGGGCCATGTGTACGCTTGGCGGCCGGCTCGCGACCTTGGGCAGATGTCCCCAGACCTCCTCGCAGGTGAAACTCATGAGCGGCGCCAGCAAACGCACCGTGGCTTCCAGAATCCGCCAGATGACAGTCTGGGCGGCGCGGCGACCCGCCGAATTTGCCGCCGAGGTGTAAAGGCGATCCTTAAGCACATCGAAGTAGAACGCGCTCAGTTCGACCGCGCAGAAATTCAGAATGCGCTGGTAGATTTTGTGAAAAGCGAACTCCTCGTACCAGCGTTCGACATCGGCAGCCATGGTCGCGGTTTGCCGCAGCATGTACTGGTCGAGCGCCTCGAGCTTTTCGAACGGAACCGCATCCTGTGCGGGATCGAAGTCGTACAGATTGCCGAGCCCGTACTTGAACAGATTGTTGCGGATGGTGCGGTAATTTTCGGCGATGTTCTGCATGAGCCGCTCGGAGCCCACCACGTCTTCCCGGAAGTCGACCGAGGCGACCCACAGGCGGACGATTTCCGCGCCCAGACGACCGGCGATATCGACCGGGTCGACGTCGTTGCCGCGCGACTTCGACAAGGCTTGACCGTTTTCATCGAGCGTCCAGCCCACGGTCGCGACGTGCTTGTAGGGGGCATGATTCTGCGTGCCTACCATGCAGAGCAGGGAAGAGTGAAACCATCCCCGATGCTGGTCGCCGCCTTCAAGATAAAGATTCGAGGTCGGTGGATATTCCGGTTCGGCAGCACGCAACGCGAGATAGCTTGAGCCAGATTCGAACCAGACATCGAGAATGTCCATTTCTTTTTTGAAGCGCGTGCCCTGGCAATGCGCGCATGTGGCATCGGAGGGCACGAGAGCATCCGCTTCGGGCGTATACCAGGCATCGGCCCCGGCGCGGCCGAAGAGAGCTTCGACCTTCTTATTCACCGCAGGATCGAGCAGCGGCTTGCCGCATTTTTCGCACAGGAACACGGCGATGGGATCGCCCCAGATACGCTGGCGCGAGATGCACCAGTCGGGACGAGTGGCAATCATGTTGGAGATGCGGCCCTCGCCCCAGGCGGGGTCCCATTTCACCTTGCTGATTTCTTCGAGCGCCCGCGAGCGCAACGTGCCGCCGGCCATGGGCGTCTCCATGGAGATGAACCACTGCTCGGTGGCGCGGAAGATGATCGGGTTGTGACAACGCCAGCAGTGCGGGTAAGAGTGCTCGATGTTCTCCGTGTGCAACAAAACACCGCGTGACTTCAGCAACTCAACGATGGACGCGTTCGCGTCGAAAACTTTTTTGCCTTCGTATTCGGGCAGGCCTTCGTGCAGTATGCCAGCCTCATCCACGCGCGAGGTGGCATCCAGGTTGTACTTCAGCCCAGTCAGGAAATCGTCAGCGCCGTGCGAAGGCGCGGTGTGCACCACGCCCGTGCCGGTATCCATGGTGACGTATTCGGCGAGCACGCCGAGCACGTTGCGATCGAGAAACGGATGGCGGAAGTTGATGCGCTCCAGCCTGCGGCCTGGGAACCCAGCGATTTCGCGCGCGTCTTCAAGCTGGCATTTCGCGATAACATCCTGCGCCAGCTTCGCAGCCACGATGTAGACCTCACCGCGCGATTCGAGTGCGACGTAGTCTTCGTCGGGATGAAATGCCACCGCCATCGAGGCAGGTAGGGTCCACGGGGTCGTAGTCCAGATGATCGTGAAGACCTTCTTTCCGGCCAGCGCAGGATCGAGCGCGGCCGGATCATCGGCCATCGCATACTTCACCCACACCGTGGGGCTGGTGTGATTTTCATACTCGACTTCCGCCTCAGCGAGCGCGGTCTTGTCGTAGATGCACCAGTAGACCGAGCGCAAGCCCTTGTAGACGAACCCCTTCTCGAGGAAATCGTAGAAAGTGCGCAACACGACAGATTCATAGCCCGGCGTCATGGTCGAGTAAGGGTTATCCCAGCGCCCAAACACGCCGATGCGCTTGAACTGCTCGCGCTGCAGATCGAGAAACTTCTGCGCGTATTTGCGACATTCCAGGCGTACCTCGGTGGGGTTCAGTTGGAGCTTCTTCTTTCCAAGTTGCTGGTCGACTTTGATCTCGATAGGCAGGCCGTGGCAGTCCCAGCCCGGGACGTAGGGCGCATCCAACCCGGCCATGCTCTTGGACTTGACGATGAAATCTTTCAGGCACTTGTTGAGGGCATGGCCAAGATGCAGGGCGCCGTTGGCGTAGGGCGGCCCGTCATGCAGAACATACACAGGCAAGCCCTTGCGGACGTCTTGAATGCGCTCGTAGATGCCCATCTCTTCCCAGCGAGCCAGAATCTTGGGCTCGTTTTGCGGCAAATTGGCCTTCATCGGGAAGTTAGTGTTGGGCAGATTCAGGGTATTCTTCAACTCGAGCGGCACTCTGTGTTTTTCTCCTAAATGGTTGATTTTTCATTATAGGGAGCCAGAAGAGGTACGTCCATTGAGCCACGACAAGTACGTCCTTCGGAGGGCGGATCGATGGCACGGAAGTGGTAGTCCGATCGAACCTGGAAATGTAGTGTCGAATCTGAAGAAAAAAAGTGTACAATTTTCATCGAGAGTGATCGTTTGTAGCATCCAACCATCTGAAAGTACTGGGGAATGCCAATCCCGCAAAAAGGGAAAGGCGATTGCATGCAAACGCAGCGCATATTTAGGCAACTTGGCGCTCACGACTTTCATCAGGTACACAGGAGACGTCTAACCGGAAGCCCGGCCCCCGCGAAAGCGACCGTTGTTCTTAGCTATGGCACCGAATAATCAGATTCCCGACAATCGCCAGCCCGAGCTAGACCTGCTTCTTCCAAAAGATACCTTGGAAGTGCCGCTGTGGAAGTCTCTGTTTGCCAGCATTGATGCAGCCCTGTTTCCGAAGAAGCTTCCACCTCTCGTGCTGACCTCGAAGCCCGTCGAGCAAGGCGAGCTATGGGGAGAGCGCCTGACGCGCCCGTGGTGGCAATCGGTTTTCAGCAATCTGCGCGATGTGCTGTTCCCGCCAAAACTGCCGCCGCTGCAATTGACTTCCCGTCCGGTTGAGGGCGGAAACGCGCTCGATGACGATCTTGCGCTGCCTTGGTATCGTTCGCTGTACGCAAACGTACGTGAAGTTCTGTTCCCCGAAAAGCTGCCCCCGCTGCAATTGACTTCCAAGCCGGTTGCGGTACGCGACATTTGGGGCTTCTACAGTCACAAGAAAGATGGCGCGCTGGCATCCACGGGAGTTCATGCGGTGCTGATTGCACTGCTGATCGGTGGAACCATGTTTGCGCGGAGGGCGGTCACTCCGACCAAGCCGACAGGGCCGGTGATGCCTCTGTTGTCGGAGGGTGATATTCCCGCGTTACCACCTGCGAAGACGCAGGTTGGTGGCGGCGGAGGTGGCGGCGATCGCGACAAGCTGGCAGCGTCCAAGGGCAAGCTTCCGAAGTTGGCTATGGAACAGTTCACTCCTCCCATGGTGGTTGCGCGGAATCCGGATCCAAAGTTGCCGATGGAGCCCACCGTGGTGATTCCTCCGCAGATCAAGCTGGCCACGAACAATATGCCGAACCTCGGAGATCCCATGGCGGCGATTCCCAACGGGCCATTATCGAACGGAACTGGTTCGGGCGGCGGCATTGGATCTGGCTCCGGCGGCGGCGTAGGTTCGGGAGAAGGTCCCGGAGTCGGGCCAGGCAAGGGCGGTGGTATCGGTGGAGGCGTGTTTCATGTTGGTGGCGGAGTCTCCGCCCCCCGGGCAATCTTCCAGCCCGATCCGGAATATTCTGAGGAAGCGCGCAAGGCGAAATATCAAGGCGTGGTCGTGCTGGGGCTGGTCGTGGGGCCCGACGGACGTCCTCGTGACATGAAGGTGCTGCGCAGCCTCGGGCTTGGGCTCGACGAAAAAGCGATCGAGGCGGTGCGGAATTGGCGCTTTGACCCGGCCGTAAAGGATGGCAAGCCAGTGGCCGTCTATATTAGCGTGGAAGTGGATTTCCGGTTGTACTGAGAATCAAAGGTTCGACTCAGCTGAGGACCGCCGTGTGCGGTCCTTTTGCTTTTGAAAAGCCAACAAAGCCGGGTGCCCCACGTTTCGTTTTTTGAAACGTGGGATTCCACTTGCAACCTCGGTCTTAGGATTTGCAGAATGTCTGAATCCCAATGACCAAGGATCTCGGATGCTCTCACGCTAAGCTGTCGATTACACAAGAGCAGGGTGGAGGGATAACCAACGCTCCCGGTCGATCCTCTACCTGACTCCGCCGGGAGAAGAAGCGGGGAATTGTTTTCCTAGTGCTTTGTGTCTTTGTGGTGAAAACCCTAGCTATTCCTTCAGGTCGACATGCTCGACTGAATCCACAGGATGGCCCAAGAAGTTCGGTCCCATCCGCCGGAATTTTTCGGCCGAGTCGGTCGCGAAAAAACGTAAGGTAGGCTGTCCAGCAGGCCCCTGCGCCGAGCTTACACAAATCTCTGCGATCTTCCCAGACACGGCATAGGCGGTGGAGTGCGCGGAATCCACGATGCTCACGTGCGGGGGTGCGACCCGCCGCAACAGCGGCTTGATCAAGGGATAATGAGTGCATCCCAACACGAGCACGTCCGCACCCTGAAAGCCATCGCCGAACGCATCCTGCAAGTAAATACGCGCAACCTGCTCGGTGACAGCGTGCTCGACCCATCCTTCCTCGACTAACGGCACCAGCAGCGGACACGCTTTTTCACGGGCTTCAATCGCGCGCCGCTGCAGCGCTTTGAGATACGCGTGGCTACTGACCGTCGCTTCGGTGCCGATGACGACCACCCGCCGGTTCTTGCTGGCAGCGGAGGCCTGCTCTGCTCCAGGCTCAACCACGCCAATGACGGGTACGTGCACAGCGCCCGTGATCTGATCGAGCGCAAGCGCAGTTGCGGTGTTGCAGGCGATAACAAGCAAATTCGCGCCTTGCCTCTCCAAAAAATGCGTGGCTTCGACAGCGTAGCGGGCGACGGTCTCAACCGATTTCGATCCGTATGGGAGACGCGCCGTGTCGCCGAAGTAGAGATAGTCGGCACCCGGAATTAGAGCGACCAGTTCCTTGAGCACGGTGAGGCCACCGAAGCCCGAGTCGAACACTCCGATGGTGGGTCTGGGCGCGAGAGGATTCATCGTTCCAGTTCATCATAAAGGAAATCGGAAAAGGAACCTGTAGCAGGTATGGTTACGAAGGTGACGAAAGATCTTCCCACCACAGAGACACAGAGACACAGAGAACGCGCAAATGCTTTCTCTGTGACTCTGTGTCTCTGTGGTGAAAACAAGATTGCACGAGAGTTGGGCGACGTTGCTCTTTCGCGGTTCGGACCACAACGCTTTGCGGTAGCGCCGGCGTCTCGCCGGCACTCGGGCGCGCGTTCCATCGGCGCGTCCAGGCAACAGCCGATGCCGGCAGGATGCCGGCGCTACCTGGTGCTTAAACTCCGGCGCGTTCGGAAAGCGCTGCTCCATCCTCGACGAACTTCTTGCCTTCGCAGCATGGTCCCGGCGGAATGGGGGCGCCGTGTGGACAGGTCCGAGGGTGCCCGAGGAACGAGCAGATTTTGTCCGTAGCGCCGGGCGAGAGGATGTGCTCAAACTTGCAGGCCTGCTGCTCGATTTCCGATTCGCTGTCCATGGCGAGGCTATCGGTGAAGAGGCGCTCAGCCAGGCGATGGCGGCGGATGATGCTGCCCGCCCGGTTGCGTCCTCGCGGCGTGAGCGTGACCACCGCGCTCCCGTCCGTCGAGAAGATGCCTTCGGGCCGCATGGCATCGTGGCAGGGGTTCACGAACGGCTTATGCGCGTGGGCTTCGGGCGGATGCGGTGTCGATGTCACTAGCCCGAGTTCCGCCATCTTTTCGACGGCGATGCTGACGGGCAAGGCGCCGTGCACGTCCATATGTTCGACCTCGGCCAACTCGCCGTGTTCTTCGAGCACCCATAATTCTTCGAGAATCTCATCGAACTGCTCCTCGTCGGCCATCGAGAAAACTTCCTGGGCGGCGATCTTGCCATGATGCAATTCAATGCGGCGGTCGGCGAGACGCGCGACCACCGGGTCGTGCGTCACCATCACAATCGTGCGTCCCTGCTGATGGAATTCGCGCAACAGGCGCAGGACGATTTCTTCGTTCTGCGCGTCGAGGTTGCCGGTAGGCTCGTCGGCCAGGATGATTTTCGGATCGTTAATGAGGGCGCGGGCGATGCAGACGCGCTGCTGCTCGCCTCCGGAAAGCTGCGACGGCACATGATGGCAACGATCTTTCAGGCCAACCCGCTCCAGGGCTTCAAGAGCTTCTTTCTCATCGGTCATGCTGTGGAAGTATTGCGCGAGCATGACGTTTTCGACGGCGGTCAGGTAGGGGATGAGGTGAAATTGCTGGAACACGAAGCCGATCTTTTCTGCGCGCACGCGATTCAATTCAACCGCGGAAATGCTGGCCACGTTCTGGCCGTCGAGCCATATCTCGCCAGTGGTGGGCCGGTCGAGGCACCCGATCAGATTCACCAACGTGGATTTCCCGGAGCCTGACGGACCCATGATCGACACCCACTCTCCCGGTGCGACGGTAAGAGAAAAATCGTCCAGCGCCTTGATGCTGCCGCCGTTCTCCTCGGCCTTGGCCGGATACAGGCGACTGACGTTGATGAGCTTGATCACCTTTACTCTCCCTTCAAGATGATAGCTGGTTGCACGCGACGCAGGAGCGACATAGGCACGATGGCGGAAAGCAGCGCAACCGCAATGCTTCCGGCGAGCACAATGGGCAGCACGCTTAAGCGCGGTACCACGACCGCGTTGAAATTCACGCGGCCGATCCAGGCAGCGATCCCGATGCCGATAACGAATCCAAGCAACGCACCGACCGCGCCCAGAGCGGCTGCTTCTGCAGCGAAAAAGCCGCTGATCAGGCGTTCGGATGCGCCCAGAGCTTTCATGATCGCAAAATCGCGGCGCCGGTCAAAGACCCATCCAGTCAAAGTGGCGAGCACACACAACGCCGCCGTCAGGATGATCAGGGTGGCTGCCGCGTAAAGGGTGGCCCGGGTTTTGCCGAGCACACGCGCTTCGCCTTCGACGATCTGCCGCACTGGCCGGACGTCTGCGTTCGGAAAAGTCTGGGCAAGACGATTCACGACGGCATTCAGTTCTTCAGACGAGCCGTTGGCGGCAACTTCGATGGTGGAGGGCTGGACGCCAGTCCACGCTGCGAAATCACTCATGGGCAAGTACACCCGGCTGTCCTCCGCGGCGCCGGTCTGCAGCGTGCCCGTGGGGGTCAGATGAACGGTGTGCCCCTGGAAGCTGAGATCGAACGGCTTGCGTTCGGGCGAGACTACCGGGAGGGCGCGCATGCCGACCAAAGCCTCGCCCGTAGCGGAAGGCCAGGCGCTTACCGACCACCAGCGATCGAGTCTCTGCACGCGCTCGAAGTCCGTGCCCGCCACCACGACGGATTGTCCAGCAGGGGTGCGCGCGACCACATAGGCAAACGGAACGGCCATGCCGCGACCCCCAAGCACGCTCTCCACTTTGCTGATGGCGTCAGGTGGAAGGAAAGCGCCATCTTTGCCCACGACCACCACGTTTGCACCGTAGCTGCGGAATTCTTTGCGGAGCTTGGCCTGCACGTCGACGTACAGATTCATCATCGCGGTGGCGACCGCCGCGGCTACGACCATGGCGAGCAATGCGGAAGCCGCGCGGCCCCGGCGCACCACGGCCGCGCGCAGCAGCATGCGTAAGAACATGGAGGCATGCGGGGCGGCGGCCCGGCGCTCGGCTACGCTTTGTGGAGTTCGCGGCACCGTGCTCATGCGTCGCCTCGAAGCGCAAAGACCGGATCAAACTGCACGGCGCGGCGGATCGCGGCGGCGCTGCCCGCAAAAGTCACGATCACCGCAATGGCCATGATCACCGGAAACAGCACCGGCTGAATCGTGATCTGAGAATCGAAAATCGAGCGACCGATGCGATGCGCCAGCCACGACCCCGCAAAGAAGCCGACCAGTCCGCCCAATAACGCCAGCAACGTGCTTTCGGCAAAGAACAACGCCGCGACGGCGACGTTTCCCGCGCCCAGGGCTTTCATGAGGCCAACTTCACGGCGCCGCTCGAAAATAGCCGTTGCCATCGCCGCCGAAACCGCCAAGGCCGAGGCGAACAGCGCCGCCAGCGTGATCAGCAACATCAGTCCCTGGATGCGCGATAGCACCGTGCCTTCATTCTGTGCAACCTGCCGAATCTGTTCGGCGTGCGAATGGGGAATCGCTTCCTGCAACTGGTAAGCGATGGATTGCGCGTACGGGGAGCAGTACCAGCGATCCCAGACTTCGCCGCTCATGCTCTTCGGATCGCGGCGCGCGAGGGCGTCTTCCGGCTTGGTCAGCGCACTGACGTACACCCTGCGCACGGCGTCCGGCTTGCCCAGAATTTGCTGCGCGACGTGCAGGGGAGCAACCACCTGCTCGTCCTCTGCTCCACCGGTCGAGAGTACTCCAGCAACGTGATGAGCCTGACCGGCAATCTCGACAGTGTCTCCGGCCTGCTCATTGAGCTTGCGCGCAAGGTGTTCGCCCAATAACACGTCTTCGGAATCATCGGCCGGCCAGGAACCCTGGATTCTCCACCAGGGATGCGTGTTGCGCACGCCGGTCGTGAACTGATCCTTGCCGAAGTTAAGTTTCTTCGCGAAATAGGTGCCGACGAGCGTCGTTTGCTGGCCGGAGCTGCCGAGCGAAACATTCACGGGCAGCATCGGGGAGAATCCAAGAATGTTGTTCCGCCAGAAAGTGCCTTTGATTTTCGGCAGGTCGGCTTCGTTCAGGAAATTGCCATCACTGGGCGGCTTGAGGTTCACGCCGCCGATTTCGACGTCAAGCGTGTCTTCCTGCGGGCTGACCAGCAGGTTGGCGCCGTAGCTGCGCAGCTCACGATTGATTTTGTCCCCAATGTCAGTGGCCACGGCGATCATCGCGGTCGCAATGGCGACACCCAAGGTGATAGCGATGCCGGCCAGCAGTTTGCGCCGCTTCTGCCGACGAAACGATTCATAGAGGAGACGGGCGAACATGAGCTATTTCTGGAAAAAGCGGGTCTGGGCCGCGACGTCGGCTTCCTTGATGATCACCGCGTCCGCGGTCGTTTCCGCCTTCAGCGGGATGGGATTGCAGCCGCCTGGCGTGCCGACCGATTGAGGATTAATGGGCGCGGCGCAGTTCTTGCAGACCACTCCGCTGGTCCCTTTGTAAAAACCCACGGAACCGCAGATCTCGCACGCATCGAGCACGGTCGCTATCTTGCCGTCGGGCTTCTGATAAAGCCAGAAGCGCACGTCCACGCCGTTTTCCGCGGCCTGGTAGAAGTGGATGTCGCCGTCGGAAACCTGATTGAGTGGGATGGAAGCCTGGCCATTCACGAACGCAATCTCGGCCGCCTTCTGGGGCGCGCTCAGACTCTTGGCGTAGATGAATTCCGCCGTGACCAGCATGATGAACAGGAACGAGCTGACGTAAACCGAACCCATCCACAGGCGCTCGCGGCGCGCGCTCCAGACAGCCTTGCGACGCTCGGCCGGGGTCGTGGGCGCGGGCGCGGGTTGGCGCGACTTCACTTCGAAAAGCACCATCAGCGCGGCCAGCGCGAAGATCGTGATGAAGAAGAACACGTCGTTGCGAACGATCGGGCCGATCAGCGCCATTTCCTGCTTGGAAGAGGGAAGTACGCCATTCTCCGAAAGTTCATGCAGGCCGCTGATGATCAACTGCGCGGCCACGAACCACAGGATTACGGTGGTCACACGGAAAAATTTCTGCAGGTTGATGCGCACGCTCCCCTTCACGAACATCACGCCGAAAGCGATCGCGGCGACCACTCCCAGCAGGGTACCCAGGAAGCCCAGGAGTTCGGTCGAGTTCAGGGTGACCGCAGAGAGGATCAGCACCGTCTCCACACCCTCTCTCATGACCATCAGGAAGACAAAAAGGAACACTCCAATGCGGGAGCTTTGGCTGGCCAGGGATTCAAGTTTGCCTTCAATTTCTCCCTTCATCTTCTTGCCAGTGCGCATCATGAAGATGATCATGGTGATGACGAAGAAGGCCGCCGCCAGCATGACCCAGCCCTCAACGACGTCTTCGTTGAGGTGCAAACGCGAGACCAGGACGGCAACGCCAATGCTGCCCACGAACGCCGCCCCCAGGGCTGCAAAGACGGATTTCCGGAGGTCGCTGCGGCCGATCTTGGTCAGGTAGGCGAGGGTAATGCCTACGATCAGGGCCGCTTCGACCCCCTCGCGGAGCGTGACTATGAAGGCCTGCAGCATAACTAGAAGTGCACCTTAGATTTTGAAAATGAATTTCAATTTCAACTTTATAAGGATAGCTGTTTGCCGCGGGATGCGTCAACGCGTGAAATCACCCGCGCACGTGATCTCGATCACACAGAGGGGGTTACAGGCGCCGCAGAAAACGCTGCGCCGCTTCCAGTTGTGGAAACACCTTCTCTTCGGCCCGGAATTCCGCGGAGTGAACGCAGCGTCGGCTGCCCTTCAGCTTCACCGGATGCCTCAGGTGGAGCATCTCGTGATAGACGATGTACTCGACGGCGTAGCGGGGAACGGCAGGATGGTCGAAGATGCGGCTGACGACAATCGCGTTGTGGGCTGGATCGTAGTGGCCGAGCAGATTGCGGGCCCGACCCTGGCTCCAGCTCATCTGCGGGCGCGCCTGCATGCCTCCAAAAAAGCGCAGGTTCAAATCTTCAAAGATCGCTTCGAGATCATAGACGCGTCCCTGTGCTGAGGCGATTCGCTTGCGCCCGCGCACCTGGCGCACGAGATGCGCCTTGTGCCGGATTTCATGGCTGTGCACATAGCGGCGGTAGCGAGTGGCGTGTGAGCGCTCAATGGGCTTACGGTACATCTTCGCCAGCAAAATATGAGCGAGGGCCCGCAGCACAGGCTCCGGGGCACCTTCGAGCAGATCAGAGAGGCGCACGTGCAGTTTTCCTTCGCGCAGACGGATCGTGTTATTCACGTTGGCAAAGGCAAAGAATTCAACGGTGAGCGGGGGCAGGGAGGAGCCGGGGCGCAGTTCGCGGAAACTCTGCTGGAAGATTGCGACAATCCCGTCTCTCACCTTGAGGGGTAGGGTAGCACGATTCGGAATTTGATTCGGGAACTTGCGTTAGTAATTGAGGCAACCGGGAGACGGCGTTACTCCAAGCGTGCAGAAGGTATCCTGGTTTCTTTCCACGAACTCAGAGCGGCGATAGAGCCGCGGGCTTCCTCGACGCGGTCGTTGAAACGGTTGCCGAACGGGTTACGGCTTCTTGCGGTGCCTCCAGATCTCGTCCTGTTCTGTCAGCATCTTGCGATGCTCGTCGACGGCGCTATCGACGGTCTCGATGGCGCTGGACAGCACGAATTCGTACTCATTCGCTTCTTCTTTTGAACTGCGCGGGTCGCCTTTGATCGCGCGCAGCTTAGCCTGAAATTCGTTGTCGCCCTCGATCACCACCTTCAGAGCCTTGCGCAGATCGGCCTTGCGTCCCTCAAAGTTATCGAGATTGTCGTTCAGTTCGTTGTAAATGGTCAGGAATTCTTCCAGCAGGGCGTGAGTCTGGCGAGCGCGATCGGTAATCTTCGGGTCCGAGCGCATCTGTTCGAGCTTCACCAGGCGAGCACGCGCGAACGCGACATACAACTTCATGCGGGGCTCGGCTTCCATGGCGGCATCGCGCAACTGATCGATCTCGGCGGGTGTGAGCGGATCAGAACGGTGTTGCGCGAACGCCGGCAGCGCGAGACACAACAGCAAAGACATGCAGAAAAGATTTCGAAGTACGCTCATCTGGGATTCTTCCCGAACATCCGGCTGAGCAGGTCGGTGCGGATCTTGTCGAGGGTCTCCACGGCGGATTGCACGGAAGCCTGGTCTTCGAAGGGAAGCGTACGCTTGATGTCGCTGAGGCGATGCGACATCTTCCGCATAGCGATTTCAGTGTTCTTGAGGTGGTGTCCGGTCTGCCCCGCGGATTCACTGGCCTGCTGGGCGTAGGAGATTACGTCGTGAATCGCGGCTTCCGCCTCTGCGGTCTTCCCGTCCGTATAGAGCTTGTTGGACGCTTCCACCTGGCGCTCCGCGATTTGGATGCAAAGACTGGTTCGCTCGTCCGGCTTGGCGTGTTCGACGCGCGCCTTCAGTTCCTCGAGCGAGAGTTCCTTCGCCAACGCGCCAGTGACCGCTGCGAGCAAGGTGATGCCGAGAATGAGCGAGTTTCGCATGCGTGATTTATTTTTTCGGTTCAATGGTGATCAAGCGATGCCGTGCTTGCCACTCCTGATCAGGATACTTCCCGTTGGCCACTTGAAGAAAGAGATGGTAGTTGGCGGCCGCCTGATGATAGTCGCGCAAATGATCGTAGGCCGTCGCGCGTAGGAAATACCCGACCGGAATCTCCGGCAGGAACTTGGCACGCATGTCGAGCGCCTTGATGGCGAGCGGATAGTCGTGCATCTCGTTGGCGGCCACAGCCAAATCTCCATAGGCCAAGCCCCAGTCGGGCTTCAGCTTCACCGTGCTGAGATACTCCTGTTCGGCCCCGGCAAAGTTTTTCAGCTTCATAAAGGTCTGGCCCAGTTGGTGGTGGAGTTCGGCGTCGTTCGGATTCGCCGTGAGCAGGGAGCGATAGAGCGTTTCGGCTTCGGAGTACTTCCCGGCACTCAGGTAAACGTCGGCCAGATCGCGTTGCGCGTCGCTGTCGCCAGGCGCGATCTTCAGGCCCGCCTGCAGTTCCGCGATGGCGTCATCGTATTTCTGATCGGCCGCGAGGACTCGTCCGAGTTGTACGTGGGGAGCGGCCTCGTTCGGACGCTGGTTGACGACCTTGCGCAGATACTCCTCGGCCTCCGGGAAACGCTGCCCACGCATGTAGACATTGGCAAGCCCGACCAGCGCATCCTGAGAAGAGGGATCGAGCACGAGCGCCTGCTTGTATTGTTCCTCGGCGTCGGCGAACTTCTTTTCGTTCTCAAGCAGCCTGCCCGCCGAGAGACGGGACTCAGGATCCTTTGGCTGCAGGGCGGCAGCCTGGCGATAAGCTTCGAGCGCCTGAGCCGGGTCGCTGTCCTCTTTGAGACGTGCCAGCGCGAGCCACGCACGGGCGCGAGCTTCGTCGACATGGCTCTCGGGCTTGAGCCGGGTCGCCGCCTTGAGAAACTCCTCAGCGTCCGGCTGTTTGTGCTTTACCAGCATGAGACCAAGATTCAGGTTGGATTCGAAGACGTCGGGCTTGGCCGCGACGGACTTTCGATAAGCGGTGATGGAGTCATCCGTCCGACCAAGTGCGTTGTAGACGAAGCCCAGATCGAACCATGCCTCGTAGTTTGCGGGGTGTGCATCTACCACTTTTTTCAGCAGGGGTTCGGCGGCCGCGTAGTCTTTTTTCTCAATGGCGCTTTCGGCCTGGATAAGCTCCGGGGGCTGCGAGGGATCGTCGACGGCGACCCGATGATGCCGCACGGTCTTGCTGCTGGAGACTTGCGCGAAAAGTGGAGTGCCGGCGAGGAGTACTCCGCAGAGCCAGCGCCGTAATTGCCTATTTGTGGCCATTGGAACCGGAAGTTCCATTCCCGTTCAGCACCGCCGCCAGATATTTTCCAGTATAGGAATTGGGAAGCTTCGCAATCGCCTCGGGAGTTCCTGCGCCCACGACATACCCGCCCCGCTCCCCGCCTTCGGGGCCCAGATCGATTACCCAATCCGCCGTCTTGATGACTTCGAGATTGTGCTCGATCACGACGATTGAGCCTCCTGCGTCAATTAGACGTCGAAACGCCGAAAGCAGTTTGCTGACGTCATCAAAATGAAGGCCGGTAGTCGGCTCGTCAAAGATATAGAGTATGCGCCGCTTGCGTTGTGGCGACCCCATAGAGCTGGGACGGCCAATCTCGCGCGCCGCCGGCTGAAGATGCGCGGCCAGCTTCATGCGTTGCGCTTCGCCTCCGGAAAGCGTAGTGGCGGACTGGCCCAGCCGCAGGTAGCCGAGTCCGACCTCTTCGAGGACGCGAAGCTTCTCGGTAATCTTAGGAGCCTCGGCGAAGAACTTCAGCGCTTCCTTCACCGTGAGGTTGAGGACTTCGTGAATATTCTTTCCCCGGTACCGGACATCGAGCACCTGGGGCTTGTAGCGCGTTCCCTTGCATTCCTCGCAAACCAGTTCGACGTCGGCGAGAAACTGCATCTCAACCGTGACGGTGCCGTCGCCCTGACAGGTCTCGCAGCGGCCGCCTGGAATGTTGAACGAAAAATGCCCGGCGGAAAATCCACGCTTCTGCGACTCCGGCAGGGAAGCGAACAGATCGCGGATGCCATCGAACGCCTTGATGTAGGTCACCGGGTTCGAGCGCGGCGTACGTCCGATGGGAGATTGATCCACCAGCACGACGTCGTCCAGATAGTCCGCACCCTCGATGCTGTCCCAGTATGGAGCGGGCGGCTGGCTGCCATTGGTCTGCTTCTTCGCGCTCACCAACGCCTGATAAAGCACGTCGTGCAACAGGCTCGACTTGCCCGATCCCGATACACCCGTGATGGCCACGATCATGCCCAGCGGAATCTTCAGATCGATACTCTTCAGGTTGTGTGCGCGCGCGCCCCGAATCTCGATGGATTGTGGCCCGGGTTTGCGCCGGTTGTTGGGCAATTGAATGCGCAGGTCCTCGGCAAGATACCGTCCTGTCAGAGATGCGGGGTTCTTCTTGATTTCCGCGTACGTTCCAGTCGCGATGACCTTGCCGCCGTTCTCGCCGGCCCCGGGCCCAAGGTCAAGAATGCGGTCCGAAGACTTCATGATGTCGGGATCATGCTCAACCACGAGAATCGTGTTCCCCAGATCGCGCAGGTTGTGCAGAATCTTTATGAGACGATGCGTGTCGCGGCTGTGCAGCCCGATCGAAGGTTCATCGAGAACATATAAAGTTCCGACCAGACGCGAACCGAGCGACGTGGCCAGCTGAATCCGCTGCGCTTCGCCGCCCGAGAGAGTCGATGCCAGACGATCAAGCGTGAGATATTCCAGCCCAACGTCGTTGAGAAATCGCAGCCGCTCCCGGATTTCCACCAGCAACCTGTCGGCGATCGCGGCTTCCTGCGGGCGCAATTCGAGCGACTGGAAAAAGTCGGAAGCCTGCTCGACGGTCATGCTGCAAACCTCGCAGATGTTGCGTCCATTGATCTTGACCTGCTGGGCTTCCGGACGCAATCGCGCTCCACCGCAGGTCGTGCACATGGAATAGCCGCGGTACCGGCTCAGGAAAACGCGCACATGCAACTTGTACTTCTTGCGCTCGAGATGATTGAAGAAGCCGCGGACACCCGGAAATTTGCCTTCGCCATCCACGATGAGCTTCTGCTGTTCCGGATCCAGTTCGGACCAGGGGACGTCCAGCGGAATCTTGACCTGCTTGGCAAAGCGCTTCAACTCCGTGAAGAGTGGACGATACTTCGGCTTCGTCCACGGCTCGATGGCACCATCATTCAAGGTCTTCGACTGGTCTGGAATCACCAGATCGAGGTCGAAGTCGATGGTGTTGCCGAATCCCTGGCAGCGCGGACAGGCGCCGTAGGGATTGTTGAAGGAGAACAGGATCGGCTCGGGCTCTTCGTAGCGGATGTGATCCCGCTTGCATTCGAAGCGCTGGCTGAAGCGCAACTGCTGGGGTGCTTCGCCTTCGCGCGGCGCAGTCTCAAAAATCACCTCGCCCGATTCGCGGTAGCCCGTCTCAATCGCGTCGACAATGCGCGTCCGCGCATCAGCTGCAACCACCAGGCGGTCTACCAGGACGAATACCGGTGCATTGAAATCAATATCCAGTAGCGACTCGGGAGTCGAGAACTCGAAGATCTGCCCATTCTGATGCAACCGGTTGAAGCCCCGCGTCCGCAAGTCGAGCAAACGGGTCTTCAACACGTCGGAAGGAAGGCGCGACTCTTCGGCCTTGCTCTTCTTAGGGCCCCGCACATTCTTTTTCGCTGTATCGACGGACCGGGTCGGGGTCGATTGCAGCGGAAACAACACCTGCAACCGGGTTTCTTCTTCCATCCCCAGGATCGTGTCAGCGACTTCGTCCACCGCGTCTTTCTTGACCTCCTGGCCGCACTTCAGACAGAAGGTACGTCCCACGCGCGCGAACAGCAGCCGCAGATAATCATAGATCTCGGTCGCAGTGGCAACCGTGGAGCGAGGATTACGGGTGGAGTTCTTCTGCCGGATTGCCACTGCGGGAGCGATCCCATCGATGACGTCGGCATCCGGCTTCTCGATGCGTTCCAGAAACTGGCGAGCGTAGGCGGACAGCGACTCGACATACCGCCGCTGGCCTTCCGCATAGATGGTGTCGAAGGCGAGCGAGGATTTACCCGAACCGGACACACCCGTCACCACGGTGAGGGTGTTATGCCCAATCGTAAAGTCGATATTCTTCAGGTTGTGAACGCGAGCGCCGCGAACAACAATACTGTCTGTGGACATCTGCAAAAAGGACCCGCGCAAGCTCTCCTGACAACCGCCTGAGAAGACCGGAGTGTCCCAGACGAGGCCAGCAAGCCTACAGAATCCTTCTATTATACGGCACGGCGAGAGCGGGCTTCGGAACGACGGCGGAAGGACGGCGAATCCGACAAAATGTAATCCACTGACTCGCGAGGAACGAAGATCAGCGCAATCAAGGCCCCCAAGCCAAGTCCCGCGAGCAGAAAGCTAACTGCGGTTCGGGCATCATAATCAGTTCGCATATACAGTCCCCGGAAAAAGTTTTGCGCGCCTGGTCGAACCAGGCGCGCACATTCTCAAAAGCGATCTACTCATTTACGTGGCTATTGCACGCCGGAGATACTTTGAACCTGGATAATGTTGGTTGACGTGTCCAGTTTACCCGTCACCCGAACCTGTTTGCCGACGTATGCTTTCGCCATCTTCTCATCATCGAGTTTGTAGTTGGCATTGCCCGCGCTGTCTTTTAGCCGCACGCTGTTGCCTTCATCTACGATGGTACCGGTATATTCCTTTGCACGCTGTACTTGGCCGGTGGGCTGCCTGCTTGATTGCCCAGCTTGTGGTGTATCAGGCGATGGCTGAGTTTGCTGCGGCTCTTGCGCATACAGCGAACCCACGCTTGCGAGCGCCAAAATGACGACAAGAACTGAGCCGTGAATAAGGTTCTTTATCATTGGATACCTCCTAGACAAGAATTTCCACTCGCTCGAAATCATCTGGAATGCACGCACGATTCCAGAACGCGCTGACTGTGTAAAAACAGAAAACGCTTCGTTTATCCATTCCGCTCTTACTACTGGAGTGCAATTTCAACTGTGTTGCAGGCAATTCTTTCGCGTCTGAAGTGCGTGACAGTCCGGTAGTGAGCACTTGTCCTTCTCCAGAAGAAGCTTCATCCCGCGTCGAGAGAGCGTTTGTACTGGATTCTACCTAGGGAATTGCTTTGGCACTCCCGGTGCAACGTACGAACGGCAATCATTCATCCATAGGGAGTTAACGTAATGCGGGCGACACTCGTTGCGGCGGTGCGTTCGTGTGAGGAGGGAGGAGTGGGCTCTGCAGAAAACAAGACAGCGGCGTATGGACTCTTCCGCATGGAAGTTCGTCTCGATGAGGTAATGACGTCGCTGAATTCCGCCGGCTTCGAGAGTGAAGACATTTGTGTGTTCTTGCCGCCGGCGCATCCGATCGTCGAAGGAATGCGGAATATGAAGGCCGCCGCTTCTGAATTCGAGATGGAAGCGGGTCCAGAGCGTATGGTTTCGTGGCTTTCCACCTTCGGCGGAGTGGTGATTCCCGACCTCGTCTGTTTTGTGGGATCGCGCGAGTACCTGCAAGCGCTTACCCACACAAATCACCTGCCTGACGTGACCGGCAACCAGGGGATGCTGGCGAGCCTGGGGATCCCCGCGCGCTACGCCGCGCGTGTGCGTCGGGATGCCAGCCTGGTCTTCGTCAGCTGCGATGGTTCGGCTCAGTCGGAATGGGCAAGGGAAATTCTGCGGCGCCTGCGGGCGGAGGAAGTGCGTTTGCTGGGAGAATTGGACGAAGTCGGAGCTGGCCTCAGCTAGAACCAGGCTCTCGAATCGAAAAACGAAATAGTCCAGGAACTACTGCCGTTCGCGGTCACGGCGCTGCCCGTAGCGGAACGCGAGTCCCACCCCGACCGTCATAAACCCGAGCGGCGGCAGAAGCAACACGATCACTCCCCGGCTGATGGCACGCTGACCATCCTTGGTAGCGCCGGTTGCGTTCGCGTAGCACATTGCGCAGCCTTGAGCGAAGGTCGGCGCCGACCAGAATCCAAGCGCGATGATCGAAATCCAAAGGTGGCGCCTCACTTCACCCCCAATGTCAGAATGCGATCGGCATCGCGGAAGAAAAAGATCCACATCAATGCAAAGCACCCGGTCACCGAAATAGTGAGCAGCCAGCGCATGCGCGGAATTTCCGACTTCAGGTGCATGAAATACATCGTGATCAATCCCGCTTTGACCACCGAGAGCACCAGCAAAACTTCAAGCATCCGCACGGGCTGGAGAACCTGCTTGTAGGCGAGAACAACTTCCACCGCCGTGAGAAGAAGAAGCGCTCCCCACACCCAGAGGTATGTGCCCTTGCTTTCTCCGTGTACTGCGCTGACGTCATGCATCGTGAAATCCTCTCCTTCACTAAACCTTGGTGGACATCAGGTACACCAGCGGGAAGATGAACATCCACACCAGATCGACAAAATGCCAGTACAACCCGGACACCTCGACGTCATTCGCATCGTAATCCTTTGGCTTCAGGAAGAGAACAATCGCCGAAATTACCGCGCCGACCAGCAGCACGTGGATGCCGTAATGGAACACACTGTCCGCCGGTGTCAGAAAAAATCCGAGCGCCCACAAGACCAACAGCACGGGAAGGAACTTTTTCCGCAGCGCAATGACTCCGAGATAAATTACGCCGATGGTCACGTGCAACATGTGCATACCGGTCAAGGTAAAGAACGTTCCCCCAAAGAGCGGCACTGCGGACCAGGGGTTTCCGGAAGGCGTCATCTTGTCGGCGATGAGCCGGGTCCACTCCTGGGCATGGAGCACTGTGAAAGCCGCGCCGAAGAACATGGTCGCCAGCAGCCAGTTACGAACCCAGGGCTTGTCGCCGCGGTTGGCCGCCATCACGGCCAGCACCATCGTCAGCGAACTTGAGAGCAGGCAGGCCGTCATGATGGTGGCATTCGCGATGCTTTCTTTGCCGAACGGTGTCGGCCATGCCGGGTTGGAGATGCGCCCATAGCTATAGGCGAACAGCAAGGCTCCAAACGTGAGCGAATCGGAGGCCAGGAACAACCACATCCCGACTTTCTTCGAATAGGTTCCGAACAGGGACGGCTCGAATGCGCCGTGAGTATCGTGGACCGCGTGTTGCACGGTTGCCATCGTTAGGGATCTCCTTAACTCGCTATCGGACGATCATCAAAAGAACCACAATATAAATCCACAGCAATGCCATGAAGTGCCAATACCACGCCGCAATATCCACCACGATGCGTTGCGCTTCAATGGGCTTGTGAAGCATCCAGGATGCCGCGGCCGCATACATCAGCGCGATCACTCCGCCAGCGAGGTGAACCGCGTGCGTGGCAAATAACAAGTATGCGAACGAACTGCTCGGTCCGGTGTTCACGAAGAAGCGATGCTCGTGCAGGATCCGCCACACCAGAAGCTGTCCCGCCAGAAATCCCATGCCCAGGATGACCGTCGTCCCGAGCCACGGGAAGCCGCGCTCGTCGCCCAGCGAAACACCGGGGATGGATTTCACGGGCGCCAGCGCGGCCTTGCGCGTGATGGCGCGCCGCGCAAACTCCATGGTCAAGCTGCTTACCAGCAGCACCGCCGTGTTCACAAACAGCAGAACCCAGGGAAGATTAATCGGCACCCAATCGCGCGAATAGGTATTCGTCTGGGCATCAAATGAGGGGAGGCCTTTGCGCACGAGCAGCGCGCTGGTGAATCCCACAAACAGCATGATAACGGCGGTGAGTCCCAGCACCAGTCCGAGGCGGGCACGGCGCAGGCGCTCGCCGTAATTAAAGGCCCCATTGCCTCCACCGCCATTGCCATCGCCCCCACCGCCAAACGAGGGAGGAGCGCCTCCCCCGGCATCGCGGGCTTTCGGGTCCTTTACTGCAAAATTCGGGGCCAAGGTTGACATACCTGATTTGAATTAGTGAGCTGCGCCAACCGCCGGATCGGTCTGCATGACGAAATCGCGAGCCGCTCCCGGAACTCCGTATTCGTAGGGTCCGTTATGGATCACGGGCGTTTGTCCGCCGAAGTTGTCATGGGGCGGCGGCGTAGCTGTTGTCCATTCGACGGTGGTGGCATCCCAAGGGTTGTCCGCTGCTTTCGGGCCCTTGAGCATGCTCCAGAACAGGTTGATCACGAAAATAAACTGCGCGCCAATCGTGATGAACGCAGCGTACGTCATGAACGTCTGCAGGGGGATCAGATTATGAAGATAGGCAACCTCGGTCAACTGGGAGTAGCGCCGCGGATGTCCCGCCATGCCGAGATAGTGCATAGGCATGAAGATCGCGTAGGTGCCGATGAAGGTCAGCCAGAAGTGCGCCTTGCCCAATCCCTCATTCATCATGCGCCCGAACATCTTTGGGAACCAATAGTAAGTTGCGGCAAAGATTCCGAAGATGGCGGCTACGCCCATGATCAGGTGGAAATGGCCGACCACGAAATATGTGTCGTGCAGCGGAATGTCGAGCGTGGGCTGCGCGAGGAACGGTCCGCTCAGGCCGCCCGAGACGAACAGGGAAACGAAACCGACGGCGAACAACATCGGGGTATAGAAGCGAATGCGTCCCTTGTAGAGGGTGCCGAGCCAGTTGAACGTCTTGATCGCGGATGGAACCCCGATCGCCATGGTCAGGAGCGAGAACGCGAATGCGGAATAGGGGCTCATCCCGCTCATGAACATGTGGTGTCCCCAGACCATGAAGCCCAGGAATCCGATCCCGAGCATGGCATACACCATCGCGCGATAGCCGAAGATCGGCTTACGTGCGAAGGTGGAAAGGATCTGCGAGGTCACGCCCATGCCGGGCAGGATCGCGATGTATACCTCGGGATGACCGAAGAACCAGAACAGGTGCTGCCAGAGTAGAGGCGATCCCCCCTTGTGTCCCATCAACTGACCATTCACCACGATCACGGGAACAAAGAAGCTTGTGCCCAGATTCCGGTCCATCAGGAGCAGGATTCCTGCCGAGAGCAACACCCCGAACGCCAGCAACCCGAGAATCGCGGTAATGAACCACGACCACACCGTGAGCGGCATACGCATCAGGGTCATGCCCTTGGCGCGAAGATCAAGCGTGGTCGTGATGAAATTCAAGGCACCCATCAATGAGGCAGCGCAGAAGATGGCGATGCTGGTGATCCAGAGATCTGCGCCTAATCCCTCGCCCGGCCCCGTGGATTGGACTGCGCTCAGCGGCGGATAGCCGGTCCAGCCATGCAACGGTGCGCCGCCGGTGACAAAGAATGCGGCGAGCATCACCACGAACGCCACGAACGTCGTCCAGAACGAAAGCATGTTCAGGACGGGGAACGCCATGTCGGGCGCCCCGATCTGGATGGGCAGGAAGTAGTTGCCGAAGCCGCCCTGCGGGGCCGTGGTCAGTACGAAGAACACCATGATGGTGCCGTGCATGGTCAGCAGGCTGAGATATGTTTCCGGTTGAATATGGCCGACGATGGGCAGGTTCACCTGCGGCCAGATCAGGTGAATGCGCATTAATAGGGACAGGAACATTCCCACCCAGACCGCGGTCAGGGCCAGGAAGAAGTACTGGATGCCGATCACCTTGTGGTCGAGGCTGAAGATGTATTTCCGAATGAAGCCCTGCGGACCCGCGTGGGCATGTACGACTTCTGAGGTAGCCATTATTGTTTCTCCGCCTCCCGCGCGGCGATCCACTTGTCGAAGTCCTCCTGACTGACGACTTTCACCATGCCGTGCATCTTGTAGTGTCCCAAGCCGCAGAGTTCGGCGCAGGCAATCTCGTAATCGCCGATCTGGGTGGGGGTGACATGCATGTGGATGGCAAGCCCGGGAACGGCATCCTGTTTAAAGCGCATGTTGGGAATAAAAAAGCTGTGAATCACGTCCACCGCGCGCAGGGTGAAATCGACCTGGCGGTTCACCGGAAGGAACATCGTTCCGGTGACGACATCGTCCTTGGCGGCAGGGTCGCTGGTATCGAGTCCGATGGCCGCCTCGCTGCCGGCAGAAGGATCCATGAGCTTGGGATTCGTGATGCCGAATTTTCCGTCGGGACCAGGATAGCGGAAGTACCACGCGAACTGCATGCCGGTGACTTCGACGGGAACGGCCGAGGCCTGCGCGGGTTCGAACCGTTCCGCTGCCCAGATCTTGCTTCCCATCAAGTTCAGGCCTACAAAGAGGACACCGGTCAGCACCGTCCAGACGATCTCCATGGTCGTGTTGCCGTGGGAATAGTCGACTGGAGGCGCGGAAGATCCTCGATCGCGGTATTGCCACGCGAACAGTCCCAGCGAGCACTGGGCCAGCACGAAAACGATCCCCATCAGGATGTATGTAGTGACAAACTGATGGTCGATGGCCGCTGCCGACGCCGAAACGCCCGCCGGCAACCACCAGGGATGCCAGATGAAAAAGTATGTGCTGACAAAGGTGATCAACCAGATAACAGCCAGAAGAGCGAGGCCCATCTACAACGACCTCCAGGGTCGATTTTCCGCACACCGCAGCGCGCGCCAAAAACAGAAAACTGCGGATGGCCGCAAAGTCTATCACAGCGGCCTGTGGCAAGTGCAAGTCGCCTCCTGGTGTGCGCGCGCACCCTGCGCCACACTCGCGCTCGAGTCGCAAGCTACAATCGTTTTCCTATGTCGACCAAGGCACGGGGTCACGGCCACGACACTCGTTACGTGCGCTTACAGAAAAACTATTGCTTCGCCTGCGGAAGGAACAATCCCGAAGGCATGCGCCTGAAGTTCAGCTACGACGAAGAGCGAGACTGCTTTGTCTGCCGCTTTCGCCTGGGCAAGCGCTTCACCGGCCCGCCCGGTCACTGCCACGGCGGCATCATCGCGACGCTGCTCGATGAAGCTATGGGCAAGGTCAACAAGCTCCGCCACGTGGTCGCGCTGACTTCCGAAATCACGGTGAAATACCTGAAGCCGGTACCGCTGAACAAGCCCCTGCGCGTGGAGTCACGCGAAGTGCGTGTCCGCGGGCGCAAGCACGTGAACATGGCCGAGATCCTGAATCAGAAGGGCGAGGTCCTGGCCCAGGGACAGGGACTGTTTATCGCGATCGATCCCAAGAAGATGTTCGCGAAGTATGTGGACAAGTGATGTGAATGTAGCGACGGGCGTCCTCGCCCGTCGAGGAGCAACCGAAAATGGGATCTGCCTGGCTGGACTGTGATCTCCGAGCCGACCACTAGTGTCCTTTGTGCACCTTCGTCTCCCTTTGTAGTTATTCCTGATTCTTCCGGTGCAATATCTTCGCCAACTCCTCTACCCCCCGCCGCAACTCCCGCGGATCGACCGCCGCAAATCCCAGTATCAGTCCATTCGGCCGCGACTCTCCCGAGACATACCGGCTCAAAGGGACGACCTCCACCGAACGGTCTGCGGCGAGTTCGACGACCCGCTCGGCCCGGATGCCGCCCTTGAGCCAGCCCACCGTCTGCAGCCCGGCTTCCACGCTCGAAATCTCCAGCACAC
>QIAH01000335.1 GCA_003225465.1 Acidobacteriota bacterium
ACTGCTTCTTACCAGGGTGGGACTCTGCTCGTAGGAATTGCTTCCGGTTTGCCCGCGTCGAGGCCTGGAGCACTGCGTGCACATTAGGTCACCGGGGTGTAGAATCCAGCCGCTATCGCGGAGGATCCATACAATGACAAAAACAACGACGATCGCTGTCATAACCATGCTCTGTTGTCTCACTCTATCCACCAACCTTCATGCCCAGGGGGACGTCGCCCAGCAGATCAAGCAACTGCAGCAGGACTCCCGAAACGCGCAAATGAAGAACGATGCGTCGTGGGCGCAGCAGCACTTGGCGGACGGGTTCGTGGCAGGAAACAGCTGGGGGGACTGGGAGACGAAAGACGATTTCATCAAGGATCTGCAGAACAAGACGAACAAGTGGAAGAGCGGCGCCATTAGTGACGTGCAAGTTGCGACCTTCGGCTCGAACGCCGCGGTTTCACATTACACGTTCACGTACGATGCTGAGCTTAGGGGCACGCATCGGGCGCGAACGGTCATCTGCAGCGACACCTGGGTGAATGATTCCGGTACATGGAAAACAGCTTCGACGCACTGCTCGTTAGTGAAGGGCAAGTAACGGTTAGGACCAATGCATCCGGCAGCACATGACGAGGGCGGCGGGCCGACCCGTCGCCGGTCAAGTTCTGTCTAGATGGTCGGCAATTCGAAACTTAAGGAACCGAAACCGCTAGGTCGAAGCGGTCCGCACCCAGAAAAGTATGCAAATCGTCTGCTAGGGTCGACCAGAAAACCAGCTTCCAGCTCTCAGTCATCAGTCTTCAGCAACGACTCAGCGCGGATCGCGTTGTCGTTTGAGTTCGCTCGCCTGCGAAACTTCATCTTGCCACGTCCGTGCTTTTGCCCGGCCGGAGCCAGCAACGAGATCGCTTTCTGAGATTCGAGTCCAGACGTAGCGGCAGACATCAAAGGAAGCATGGACACCGACCGCAACATTCTCCACTCGATTGGGAATACTTCTCTCGTTCAGCTTCACCACGTTGTCCCTCAAGACTGCGGAAAAGTATTTGCCAAGCTTGAATGGCAGAATCCGACCGGAAGCATGAAAGATCGCATGGCGCTTTCCGTGATTTCCCGCGCCGGAGAGGACGGCCGCTTGTCGCCGGAAGGAACCGTGGTCGAATACACCGGCGGCAGTACGGGCGCGTCTTTGGCTTTGGTCTGTGCCGCGAAAGGATATCGCATCCATGTTGTCAGCTCGAAGGCATTCAGTCAGGAGAAGCTGGATCATATGGTGTCCTACGGTGCGCAGCTGACACTCGTTCTCACGGATGCTAGCGGGTTTACGAAACAACTATTCCTGGACATGATCGAAGCTGCGCGCCAGATTGCTCTAAAGCCCAATACTTTCTGGGTGGATCAACTCAACAATACCGACACCATCGCCGGCTACTTTCCACTCGGAGAAGAAATATGGACGCAGACCAATGGAGAGATTGACGCGTTTGTGCACTCGGTTGGGACTGGGGCCTCTCTCCGAGGTGTGGCGACTGTCTTGAAAAGCCATAACCCAAAAATCAAGATCATCGCTGTCGAACCTGGGGAATCCAGCGTGTTGTCGGGCGGTAAGCCCGGTGCCCACGACATCGAGGGGATTGGGATTGGTTACACGCCGCCGTTGTGGGACCCAAATCTGGTCGACGAGGTTTTGGCCGTCAAAACTGCTGACGCCAAAAACATGGCCAGACAATTGTCTAGGAAGGAAGGGATATTTGCCGGCACATCGTCGGGTGGAAATGTACTTGCCGCAACTCGGATCGCAAGCAAGCTTGGCCCTGCTTCCAAAATAGTGACTCTGATGGTTGACTCAGGCTTGAAATATTTAAGCACTGATCTGTATCGTACCGATTCGGCTCCACACCATTAAACGCACCTCAGGTCTTTCGGCCCCGCTCGAGGCTGCAACCGAAACATTCAGGTGCCCAATCAGAGAGCAGCCGTCCCGCCACAAATCGCGACGGGAGGGAAGCGGCCTGCATCCAACCTCTGATCGCGTCCTTCATCTCTAAGGAGAGGCATCATTTTTGGGGGGGACCTTGAGATTCACTGCACAAATAGTCTTGTGCCTCGTCTTAGCTGTTTTCTCTTCTCCTTTTGTATCGCGCCTCATCGCGCAAGATACCCGGTTCCATAATGCGCCCGTGTCCAGCCGGCAACAAAAAAATCCTTACGCAGGTCAGACCGCTGCGCTTTCGGCGGGCGCGCGACTCTATGCCCTGAACTGCCGCTCCTGTCATGGAATCAACGGGAAGGGAAGCGGCAACGTTCCGCCCCTCTCGCGCGGAGCCGTCCAGGCTGCCCCCGATGGAGAGATATTCTGGTTTATCACGAAGGGATCCGTCGACAACGGCATGCCCTCCTGGGCTAGCCTATCCGAGCAGAAGCGGTGGCAGATTGTCAGCTACGTCAAGTCCCTGAAGAATGCCCGGCCTGCGAAAACAGATGCTGCGCCGCCCTCCTCCACCGCGTCTCCTACTCATGCTCCGGCCCCTGCGCCAGCGTTTACGGACTTCCGCTTTGAGCAGCCCGGGAAATTCCACAAGATTACCGTGCAGGACCTGCCCGCGCCCTTTGCTACTCATTCCGCGAGTAACGGACCGGACTTGGTCGCGCGTCCGTCCAACGCATGGCCCAAAGCGCCGGAGGGATTTAGTGTTCAGCAGTATGCCACCGGCCTCGAGAATCCCCGAGCGCTCCGAACCGCGCCCAACGGCGACGTGTTTCTGGCAGAGAGCAGCAGCGGAGCCATCAAGGTGTTTCGCGGAATCACGTCCGATGGGAAGGCTCAGCAATCAGATACCTTCGCCAGCGGACTCAACCAGCCCTATGGGATTGCTTTTTATCCTCCCGGGAACAACCCCCAATGGGTCTATATCGGAAACGTGGATTCCGTCGTCCGATATCCCTACCGCACCGGAAGTCTCAAGGCCGGTGGGCCCGCTCAACATATTGCCGACCTGCCTCATGCCGAAGGCCACTGGACCCGTGACATTCAATTCTCTCCCGATGGCAAAAAAATGTTCGTCTCGGTCGGATCGGCCTCTAATGTTGATGACCCTGATACCACGCCCGAGGAGAAGAATCGTGCCGACATCCTCGAGTTCACTCCCGACGGGTCGGGGATGCGAGTGTACGCCTCCGGCATCCGCAATCCCGGCGGGGGGATCGCTATCGATCCCAAGACCGGCGAACTCTGGTGCTCGGTGAACGAACGCGATGGACTGGGCGATAACCTTGTGCCCGACTACATCACTCATGTTCAGGATGGTGGTTTCTACGGTTGGCCGTGGTGGTACATCGGAGCTCATCAGGATCCACGCCACAAGGGCAAGCATCCGGAACTGAAGGAGAAGGCCATCGTCCCCGATGTGTTGCTGCAGCCGCACAATGCCTCTCTGGAAATCACTTTCTACGCAGGCCCGCAATTCCCAGCCGATTATCAGGGCGACATTTTTGCCTCGGAACATGGTTCCTGGAATCGCTCTGTACGCTCCGGCTATGAAGTCATTCGCGTTCCCCTGCATCAGCAAGGGCGCGCCAGCGGTGAGTACGAAGATTTCTTGACCGGCTTCGTGCTCGACAACGGAAACGTCTGGGGCCGGCCTGTTGGTGTCACTGTCGCTCAGGATGGCTCCCTGCTGGTCAGTGATGACGGCTCGAACTCGATCTGGCGCGTGAGCTATACCGGCGCCGGCAGCCAGAAAACCGCACAGCAACACGGCTCCAAAGGTCCCACTAGCAAGGACGCTCACAACTAGAACGCAAATTTCCCATTGTTTGTGCTACGATGAGCCCCGAGTTAGCTTGTCGTTTGGCCACGTCTCACGTATGAACCTCCGCCGAGCGCGTCGAATTAGTATCTCCATCGCAATAGCTGCGACCGCCTCCGGTTGACTGGGAAAAATGAGCTGATCGATTCGCAATTCTAGAAAGCGCTCAAACCCCACCCACCAGAGGCTCTGGCGAGGTGGGCTTCGTATTTTGCGACCACGAAAATCCTAAGGAAGGAAAAGAACGGGCCGATCATGGCCCTATACGCGACCGTAAACCATGTCCAACTCCGAGGTCACGCTCGCTTCCATCCGCAAGGCTCGTACTCGACTGGACGGTGCGATCTATTTTTCGCCCTGCCCCTTCTCTCCCACCATCTCTGAAATTAGCGGTGAGCCCGTCTACTTAAAGCTCGAAAACCTGCAGCGGACCGGTTCTTTCAAAGAGCGCGGAGCCCTCAATAAGATTCTGACGTTGAGCGCACACGAGAAAAAGCGTGGCGTCATAGCAGCCAGCGCCGGAAATCACGCTCAGGGCGTGGCCTTTCACGCGAAGAGCAACGGCATCTCCGCCAAGATCGTGATGCCGGTAATGACTCCGCTGGTCAAGGTCAATGCCACACAGGGGTACGGTGCGCACGTCGTTTTGCACGGCGATGGGTACGACGAAGCCTACGAGGAAGCGTGCCGACTCGCCGAGTCCGAGCAACTTACCTTTGTTCATCCCTTCGACGATCCCGTGGTGATCGCGGGGCAGGGAACCATCGGCCTCGAGTTGCTCGAGCAGGTTCCCGACCTCGAAGCCATCGTCGTACCCATTGGCGGTGGCGGCCTGATCAGCGGAATTGCCTGCGCCGTGAAGGAAACCAGGCCGAGCATCCGCATCATCGGTGTTCAGGCGGCGCGCATGCCCTCGATGCTGGAAGCCCTCAAGGTGCACCAGCTTACGACCATCGATTCGAATCCCACCATTGCCGACGGCATCGCCGTCCGTCGCGCCGGTGAGCGCACGCTGAAACTCGTAGAGCGCTACGTAGACGAAGTTGTTTCAGTGGAAGAGGAAGAAATAGCCAGCGGAATTCTCACTCTCCTGGAACGCGAAAAGATGCTCGCTGAAGGTGCTGGCGCCGCTGCCGTGGCGGTCCTCTTGCACCGCAAAGCAAAGCTCAAGCATAAGAAGACGGTGGCCCTCGTCTGTGGCGGCAATATTGATGTCACCCTGCTGTCGCGCATCATCCAACGCGGGCTCGTGAAGGATGCGCGCCTGGTGAGGCTCCAGATCCATTTGTCCGATCGCCCTGGCTCGCTCCATCAACTCACCCGGATCATTGCCGCTCACCACGCCAACATCGTCGAACTGCAGTTCGATCGCGCTTACTACGGCGTAAGCCTGGGTGACACGCTTATCGACGTGACCCTTGAAACCCGCGGAAAAGATCAGATCCAGCGCATTCTCGAAGCGCTCGCCGGTGCCGGTTACCGGCACGAACGTGTTCTTTAGGTAGGCGATAGCTGTTTGCCCGCGCAACTCATTTCACCATTCGATCGGCTTGGTTTATCCTTGCCTCCGCCCGGAGGACAACGTGCTCTCTCTCGCTCGCGTGTGGCGCTTCCTCTTGCCTGTGTTCGCGTCGTTCGGTCTTCTAACCACGGCTCATGCTCAACAACTGGATCCAGCTCTCTACCAGGACATGCGCTGGCGACTCATCGGTCCATTTCGTGGAGGTAGAACGGTCGCGATCACCGGCATTCCTGGCGAACCCAACGTGTTCTACATGGCTCCCAACAACGGTGGCGTCTGGAAGAGCACCGACGCCGGACAGACATGGACTCCGATTTTTGATGATCAGCCCACCGGCTCCATCGGAGCTCTTGCGGTCGCTCCCTCCAATCCCGACATCCTCTACGTGGGCAGCGGCGAAGGTTTACGACGCCCCGATCTTTCTGTCGGTGATGGCATCTACAAGTCGATCGATGGCGGGCGGAGTTGGCAGCATCTGGGCCTGCGCGATGCCCAGCAGATCGGCTCGATACTGGTGGACCCCAAAGATCCGAACCGCGTCTTTGTTGCTGCCCTTGGTCATCCGTACGGGCCGAATACGGAGCGTGGCATTTTCCGTTCACTCGATGGTGGTGTGACGTGGGAGAAAGTCCTATTCAAGGATGACAACACCGGCGGCATCGATCTCGCGTTCGACCCGCGCAGTTCCCAAACGATCTACGCTGTCATGTGGGCTTCGCGCCGCCCCCCATGGACGACAGGCGGGGCTTACGAAACCGCTGGAAGCGGACTCTACAAATCTACGGATGGCGGCACCACCTGGCGTGAATTAACCAAAGGCCTGCCCTCCGGCAAGGATCTTGGCCGCATTGGCATCGCCATTGCCCCGAGCGATCCCAGTCGCATGTACGCGATGGTGCAATCCACGAATGCTGGTGGTGTCTATCGCTCGAACGACGCTGGCGAGAGTTGGGAGCGGGTGAACAACGAGGAGCGCGTATATGGGCGAGGCGACGACTTCGCGTGGGTGCGCGTTCATCCCACGAAGGCCGACAGCATCTTCGTCACCAACACTTCCACCTACCGTTCCGACGACGCCGGCCACACTTTTACTGCGATTAAAGGTGCTCCCGGTGGCGACGACTACCACGCTGTTTGGATCAATCCAGAGAATCCAGACATCATCGCCCTGGCGAGCGATCAAGGCGCCACCATCAGCGTCAATGGCGGTGCGACCTGGAGTTCCTGGTACAACCAGCCAACTGCCCAGTTCTACCACGTGATCACTGACAATCAGTTTCCGTATTGGGTATACGGCGGACAACAAGAAAGCGGCAGCGTAGGCACCGCCAGCCGCAGCGACTTCGGCGAAATCACGTTTGCGAATTGGTACCCGGTGGGCGTTGAGGAGTATGGCTATGTCGCGCCTGATCCACTCGATCCCAACATGATCTATGGGGGCAAAGCAACTCGCTACAATCGCACCACCGGTCGGACGCAAGACATCTCGCCCGTCGTACTGCGCACTGGGAAATATCGCTTCAACCGCACTGCGCCCCTCATCTTCTCGCCGGCCGATCCGCACGCCCTTTATCTGGGATCCAACGTTCTCTTCAAGACCACGGACGGAGGAAACAGCTGGCAGGTAGTCAGCCCTGATCTGACGCGAGAAGATCCCGGCGTACCGTCAACTCTTGGACCCTTCGTCGAAGCCGACCCCGCCAAGGGAAAGCACCGCGGCGTGATCTATTCACTTGCGCCTTCTCCGAAAGATGCCAACCTGATCTGGGCTGGAACTGACGACGGGCTTATTCATGTGACGCGCGATGCTGGCAAATCGTGGCAGAACGTCACACCTCCCGAACTCACCCCCTGGAGCAAGGTCGCACAGCTCGACGCCTCCCACTTCGATACCGACACCGTCTACGCTGCCATCAATCGTTTCCGCGTCGACGACCTGCACCCATTGGCCTACCGCACTCACGATGGGGGAAAATCCTGGAAGGTGATTGTCACTGGGATTCCGGAGAACGAACCCGTGAACAGCGTGCGCGAAGATCCCGTGCGCAACGGTCTCCTCTTCGCAGCCACCGAGCGCAGCGTGTATTTCTCTTTGGATGACGGCGAACACTGGCAGTCTCTCCGTCTCAATTTGCCGATCACCTCGATTCGCGATCTCGTGGTGCATAACGACGACCTTGTCATCGGCACTCACGGGCGTTCATTCTGGATCCTCGATAACATAACTCCGTTGCGCCAACTCGACGAGCGCACGGCCGACTCGCCCGCCTTGCTGTTCGCGCCGCAACTGACCTACCGTGTCCGCAGAAATAACGGCACCGACACTCCGCTCCCGCCTGAAATTCCCGCGGGCCAAAACCCGCCCGATGGCGCCATGCTCGACTATTGGCTGAAAGCGCCAGCCTCCGGCCCAGTGGTCCTGGAGGTCTTCGACTCTGCCGGCAAATCGGTCCGGCGGTTCTCCAGTTCCGATAAACCCTCCGCTCACGACGAGAAAGACTTGAATGTCCCTACGTATTGGATTCGTCCTGAGCGCACGCTCTCGAGCGCTGCGGGCATGCACCGTTTTATCTGGGACATGCACTATCCGCCGCCCGATTCTCTGGAGCGCGAGTATCCCATCTCCGCGATTTATCGCGACACGCCGCTCCATCCGCTCGGTGCCCCGGTTCTTCCCGGAACTTACTCCGTGAAACTCACCGTGGGCGGCCAAACCTACGCGCAGTCGCTCAACATCAAAATGGACCCGCGAGTGAAAACCTTGCCCGACGACTTGAAAGCGCAGTTTGAAATGGAGATGGAGATCGTCGAAGAGATGCACCGGGATTTTCAGGCGCTCGTCCAGGTACGCAGCCTTCGAAAAAAGCTCAAGGACCTCCAGGCTCAAGGAAAGCCGAAGCTTCAAGCCGCGATTGCCGACCTTGACAAGAAAGCTGCTGAGCTCGAAGGCACTCCGGGAGGATACGGTGCCACATTCCTGAGCACTCCCGAGGGTCGAAGCCTGGCTCGATTCAACACCGCCCTTAAGAACCTTCTGGGCATCGTTAATTCTGCCGACTCAGCCCCCACATCACAAGCGGTCGCGACCTTCGCGGAAGTGCAAAAGGGGCTCGCGGACCAACTTGCGCGCTGGACGGAAATTCAGAATACGGACATGCAAGCTTTGAACCGCGAATTGAAACAGGCCAGGATCGCGGTAATCGACCTCAAGTCGACGGAAGAGATGCCATAGGCCGTAAGCTCCCGCCCGATCGTGAAACACCGGTCGCTCCTAGGCCGATTGTTTCTCGTGCCTGCGCAATACTGCGTAGGTAGCGTCTTCGATGCGGCTCAACGTCGTCTCGCTCCGAGGCTGCGTGCGCCGATCCTGTTCCTGGTTTTGGAATGGTAGTTCGACTGGACTCTGAGGATCTTTCGATTGCGGATCTGGCATCGGGCTCTCCCGCCAACACGACATTGTGCAGGCGGCAAGGATGTTTCCGGAATTACCCGACTTGATTCCTGTTGGCGCAGTCATCGGTCTTCAGTCTTCAGTCGTCAACTGAAGGCTCGCTGAAGACTGACGACTAGCCTGAAAGGCTGCCGCGTTCGGCAAGATAGCGCTGCAAAGCATCCTGCCACGTGGGAACAACAAGTGCATATCTCTGCAGGCTGGCTGGAGACAGAACCGAATACGCCGGCCGCTTGGCGGGCCGCACGAATTGATCACTCGTAGTCGGTCGCACTTGCGTCTTCAGCCGTGCTGAATTCACGATTTCACGCGCAAAATCGAACCAGGTACACTCGCCACTGTTCGTCGCGTGCACCGTGCCATGAGCGCCTTTGCGGCACAGTTGAATGATGATGCGAGCCAGATCGATTGTGTAGGTCGGACAGCCGCGCTGATCATTGACAACATCCAGTTCCTTGCGCGTATTGGCCAGTGTGAGAATCGTCTCTGGAAAGCACTTTCCGCCGACCCCAAACACCCACGACGTACGCAGAATGCAAACTTCGGGGAGTATCTTTCGTATCTCTACCTCAGCAGCGGCTTTCGTCTGCCCGTAGACACTCTGCGGTGCAAGCGGGTCATCAATCTCATAAGGGCGGTTCTTGGTCCCATCAAACACGTAATCGGTGCTGAGAAAAATTACTCGAGCGTTGGCCTCAGCGGCTGCTCGCACCACGTTGACTGCGCCCCTACAGTTCACATCGAACGCTAACTCGCGGTTGGTCTCGCAACCGTCCACATCCGTGTACGCCGCAGCCAATATGACCCAATCCGGCCTGTGCAGGATTGACGCCCGCACTTGCTCTTCCGAACGTATGTCAACGTCTCGCGAACCAAGTCCGGTGAGCTCATCTCCCTGCCATTCGCGCATCAGGGCCTTTCCCAGTAGCCCGGTGGCGCCGAAGATCGTGACTCGCATGATGGATCGTTTCCGACTACTCAAATTTTTCGGCGTCGTGGAATGACGCTCCACGCTGATCTTTGCTCGATACGATGGGCTCGCTGTCGAGTCGCCAGTCAATTCTCAGTTCCGGATCGTTCCACGCCAACGTCCTTTCCGCGACAGGTTCGTAATAATCGGTTGCCTTGTAGAGCACGTGCGCACTCTCGGAAACTACGCGGAACCCATGCGCGAATCCGGGGGGGATCCACAGCATGTGCTTGTTCTCTTCCGAAAGCGACACTGCACTCCACTGGCCGAAGGTGCGCGAGCTTCTCCGCAAATCAACAATTACATCGAGAATTTCTCCCACCACCACGCGAACCAGTTTGCCTTGCACGTGCCTGACCTGATAATGCAACCCGCGCACCACGTTGCGCGCCGAATACGAATGGTTGTCCTGCACAAATCGTTCTCGGATGCCCGCATCGGCCATCGCCCGCTCGTTGTAGCTCTCCAGGAAAAATCCGCGCGCATCGCCGAAGACTTTCGGCTCCAGGACAAACGCTCCCTCCAATGTTGTATGGATCTTGTTCATGTACTTGTGGGAACCGCTAAAAGACCTTATCCCGAAGCAGGAGCAGCAGGTACTCGCCGTATCCGTTCTTCATCGACCGCCCGATCCCCTCGAGTTGGCTCGCGGTAATGTAACCCGACCGGTACGCAATCTCTTCCGGGCAGGCGACCATCAGCCCCTGGCGTTTTTCGATCGCTTGAATATAGAGTGCGGCATCCATCAGAGACTCGTGCGTGCCCGTGTCCAGCCACGCCATTCCCCGGCCCATCACCATCACATCAAGTTGCCCACGCTCGAGGTACGCCTTATTCACATCTGTAATTTCCAACTCACCGCGCGCCGAAGGTTTCAGGGACTTTGCGATGCCGACGACCTGGTTGTCGTAAAAATACAGGCCAGTGACAGCATACCGGGACTTCGGATCCTTCGGCTTCTCTTCCAGACTCAAAGCGCGTCCCGTGGGATCAAACTCGACCACGCCATATCGCTCAGGATCGTGCACGGGATAGGCGAATACCGTGGCTCCGCTGGTCCTCTGCGTCGCCTCACGTAGATCCTTAGCGAGGTCATGCCCATAGAAGATGTTGTCGCCCAACACCAGCGCGCAGGAAGCGGTACCGATGAATTTTTCTCCTACCAGAAATGCTTGCGCGATTCCTTCCGGCTTGGGTTGAACCGCATATTCGATGTTGATTCCGTACTGATGTCCGTCGCGCAGCAAGTGCTGAAACTTGGGGGTATCTTCCGGGGTCGAAA
Organism: Acidobacteriota bacterium; assembly: GCA_003225465.1. GTDB lineage: Bacteria > Acidobacteriota > Terriglobia > Terriglobales > Acidobacteriaceae > Gp1-AA133. Next base: position 11,023 of record QIAH01000335.1, read on the forward strand.
TAATGAGAATGTCGCGGATGCCCGCCAACATCAGCGTGCACAGCGGATAGTAGACCATCGGCTTGTTATAGATCGGCAGCAGGCTCTTGCAGGTGCCTTGCGTGACCGGATATAAGCGCGTCCCCGACCCCCCAGCCAGGATGATCCCCTTGTACCGCTGACTGCCGGTTGCCTTTGTGCCCATCTTTTGCGTTGATCCCTCGCAGGTCACTAGGCGCGCGTCACGCCACTCCGGCTCGCGTACTGCTTTTCCACCCATTGCCGGTACGCGCCGCTGGTTACTTCCTTAGTCCACTCGTCGTTTTCAAGGTACCAGAAGATCGTCTTCCGGATTCCGCTCTCGAAGGTCTCCCTCGGATGCCACTTTAGTTCGCGTTCGATCTTGTGAGCATCAATGGCATAGCGGCGGTCGTGTCCGGGACGATCCTTCACGAATGTGATCAGGTTACGGTGTGGAATAACAGGATCCTTGGGACAAAACTCGTCTAACAGCTCACAGATGGTTTCCACAATTTCCACGTTCGTCTTTTCGTTCCAGCCGCCGATGTTGTACGTCTCGCCTGCGCGCCCTTGCGCCAGAACGGTGCGCACGGCCTCACAATGATCTCCCACGTAAATCCAGTCCCGCACGTTCTGTCCATCCCCATACACCGGCAACGTCTTCCCCGCACGCGCATTCAAAATCATCAGCGGGATCAGCTTTTCGGGAAACTGGTAAGGCCCATAGTTGTTGGAACAGTTCGTGGTCAGCGTAGGCAGTTGGTATGTGTGGTGGTAAGCGCGAACCAGGTGATCGGATGCAGCCTTCGATGCGGAATAGGGGCTGTTCGGCGCATACGCGGTCTTCTCACTGAAAGCCGGATCGCCCGGCCCGAGCGATCCGTAAACTTCATCCGTCGAAACGTGCAGAAAACGAAAGGATTCCCTCTCGCCTGCCGTCAACGCCGTCCAGTAAGCGCGCGCTTCTTCCAGCAGGGCGAACGTCCCGCCGACATTGGTTCGAATGAAATCGTCCGGCCCCAGAATCGACCGGTCGACGTGGCTCTCAGCGGCAAAGTGAACGATGGCGCGCGGCCGGTGATCCCGCAAGCATTCCCCGACAATCTTGCGGTTGGCAATGTCACCATGCACGAAGGTGTAACGTGGATCCGCGGAGACCCGCTCAAGATTGCGCAGATTTCCAGCGTAGGTCAGCTTGTCCAGATTTACGACTGGACCGGCTTCCCGCTCCATCCACTGCAGGATGAAATTCGATCCGATGAAGCCTGCTCCCCCGGTCACCAGGATCGTGTTTTTCATCATGGTCAGTCTGCCCTCGCAGGCGCAGAAAATCTCCCAACAGCAGAGCGCGGAAAGAGCTTCTGCACACGGGCGTCAAGAACCTTTGATTGTAATGGAAAAAACCGCTGAATTCGGCCCCACGGAAACGAAGGCCAAAACTAAGCGGCGCGCCTGGTGCGGTCAGGGGCTGGCATGGGAGTTACCGCTGCGCCGGCTAGCCGCCCATCCCGTGGCCCTCTAAGCGCCGCGCCAGAGACCACGCCATCTGGTATTGGCACCAGGACAGGTGCGGCGCTGGGCCACCCAATCGTTTCCAGATACGTCTGCTCAACTTCTTGCACAATTTTCGGCCACAAATATTGTTCTTGAATCCGCTGTTTCGCTGCCTTTCCAGCTGCCTCCCGCACTTCGCGATCCGCCATTAGCAGACGCAACATTCGCTGCAAATCTGTCCCATCTCCCGGCCGAAATAGGAAACCTACGCCGTCCACCAATTCGCGATTCTCTGGAATGTCACTTGCAAGAACGCATAGCCCCGCCCCCATGGCCTCCAGCAATGCGAGAGAGAGCCCTTCCAGGTCCGAGGGCAGCACAAACAGCATCGCATTGGTTAGCAATTCATCGAACGCATCTCCGGAAACATAGTCGAGCAGGCGCACTCGATCACTTGCATGCCGCAAGATGTCCTGATAGTACGCGTCCGACGGATTGCCGCCGCCAGCCAGTACGAGGTTTTCTTGTGTGTCGATACCATGGTAGGCCTCGATGAGGAGATGGCAGTTTTTCTCTGGAGAGAACCGGCCGAGAAACAAAACATAGTGTTCGGGACGGAGACCCCATTCCAGAATCCTGCGCGCCGGCCGGCGCTCTCGCAGCAACGCTCCGTTCGCGACATACCTCGTCTCTGCCCCATACTGCTCTCGGAAGTACGACCACAGCGTTCGCGACACCACCATCGTGGTGTCCGGGCACCACAGCGCAGCTTTTTCGCCTAACCGAAGCACCGTCCTGGCCACCACTCCCCATTTCTTTCGTTGCCAGTCCAATCCTTGCACCGTCACGGCTGTTTTTTTTCCGACCAGTCTGGGAATAAAAGAAAACAGTGCCGGACCGAGCGTGTGGTAGTGCACGATATCGCAAGGCCGAAACAAAACGTGCAGAGTGCTCAGCGCTGTGTGCAGTACCGTCTCGAAATGCTTCGATCGCACCGTAGGAAGCCGTACTAAT
>QIAH01000477.1 GCA_003225465.1 Acidobacteriota bacterium
CGCAAAAGGATCCCATCGAGGCTTTGGCCTACGAATAGCGCTGAAATGGGCCTCTGGAAGCAATAGGCTTACGGGTGTAATCCCGGCATTTCGTTGACAATGCTCAGGAATCTAAGCTATCTTTAAAGCTTCGGAAGTCCTGTGGTTGCCCGCCTGATACCTCTGCGCATTCAGCGCTCGGTGGCACTCAGCGGTCTTCATAAGCTGTTTTAATTTCTGGGAGAGTTCAGATGTCAACCTATTTCCCCAAAGAGGGGGAAATTGCGCGCAAGTGGTATGTCGTGGATGCTGCGGACCAGACCCTCGGCCGGCTGGCTTCGAAGGTAGCTCGCATGCTGATGGGTAAAGAGAACCCGCAGTACACGACGTTCCTCGACGCCGGCGATCACGTCATCATCATCAACGCGGAGAAGGTGCGTGTGACGGGCATGAAGGCGGAGCAGAAGGCCTATCACCACTACACCGGATATCCGGGTGGCCTGCGGAGTGAAGATTTCCGCAAGCGCTTCGATCGCAAGCCGGAGCAGATCATCGAGGACGCGATTTCGCGCATGCTCCCCAAGACGAAATTGGGCAAGCAGATGTTCAGCAAGTTGAAAGTGTATCGCGGCGACAAGCATCCGCACGAAGCGCAGAAGCCGGAAGCGCGGGTGCTGGCGTAAGGAAGCTTTGAGCTTCGAGCTCTGAGCTTCGAGCTAGAAACGAATTCAAGATTCTTTGAAAGGTTGGAGTGAACAGCTGAAGCGCGGGTGGTTAGCTCGCAGCTCGAAGCTCGTAGCTCAAAGCTCTAATGGCTGACTTGGTTCAATATTACGGTACGGGACGGCGCAAGACTTCAGTGGCGCGCGTGTATTTGCGTCCAGGCAGCGGTGAGTACAAGGTCAACGGGCGCCCCTTCAACGAGTATTTTGTGACGGAAGCCCAGCGCTCGAGCGCGCGGCAGCCTTTGCTGTCGACGGATACCGCGAGTTCGTTCAATGTGGTGGCTAACGTTTCGGGCGGCGGCGTGAATGGACAGGCCGATGCCATGAAGCTCGGCATCGCGCGGGCGCTGATGCAGTTCAATGCGGAATTGCGCAAGAAGTTGAAGACCGAAGGCATGGTCACCCGCGATTCGCGTGGCAAGGAACGCAAGAAGTACGGACAGAAGGGCGCTCGCAAGCGGTTCCAGTTCAGCAAGCGCTAAAGCGCAGCTACTGGCTGGTGGCTAGTAGCTTGTGGCAAACAAGTTTGGCTGGCAGCTGAAGGCTGACAGCTGATTGAGGTGTTCAATTCTTCCCGTGCCTCGCGGTACGGGGACGGGAATGGCAATCCGGACTGCAGTCGGCAGCCCCCAGTCTTCAGTCGCCGGCGATTTTTCGCTGACGACCGACGACCGACGACCGACGACTGGCTCGAAGGATGCAGACTAATGAGGAGGTTATTTGGCTAACATCACCATGAAGGAGTTGCTCGAAGCGGGTGTTCACTTCGGGCACCAGACGAAGCGCTGGAATCCCAAGATGAAAGAATTCATCTTCGGAGAGCGCAACGGAATTTACATTATCGACCTGCAGAAGACGCTGAAGATGTTCAAAGAGGCGTCGAAGTTTGTGCAGGACCTGGCGGCCGAGGGGAAGATTGTGCTCTTCGTGGGCACCAAGCGCCAAGCCCAGGACGCGATCGCCGAAGAAGCGACTCGCGCCACAATGTTTTATGTGAACCAGCGCTGGCTGGGCGGACTTCTGACTAATTGGGTGACGGTGCAGAAGTCGGTGAAGCGGCTGAAGGAACTGGATGACATGGCCACAGATGGCCGGTACGAGTTGCTTCCCAAGAAAGAAGTTATCAAGCTGGAGCGCGAGCGCAAGCACCTGCAGGCCAACCTGGCCGGCATCAAGAATATGTCGCGGCTGCCCGATGCGATTTTCGTAATCGACTCGAACAAGGAGCAGATCGCGGTGCGCGAGGCGCGCAAGCTGGGCATTCCGGTGGTAGCGGTGGTCGACACCAACTGCGATCCCAGCGAAGTGGATTACGTGATCCCCGGCAACGACGATGCGTTGCGGGCGATCCGGCTGTTCGCGTCGAAGATTTCCGACTCGATTGTGGAAGGCTCGCAACTGGCGACCGACAAGCAATCGGCGGAGTTGGCAGCCGCGGCTGCGTACGGCGCGCAACAATCCCAAGCGGCGCCGGCGGGCGAGGAGCATGCTGCCGAGGCTAGCGGCGAAGATATCAGCATGGAAGACGTGCTGGGCGGTGGGACGAAGAAAGCGCCAGCGGCCGCACAGGACGTCGCCGACGAGGTTCCGCAGGTCGAGAGCCAGACGTTCTAAACGGAACTGGTTTCCAGATTTCGGACCCGCGCGCGTCTCACGCCGCGGGTCAACTTTTCTAAGGACCATGCGCGTGCGGTGCGCGAGTGTGGCAGGTTCGCATCGCGGTTCGAGAATACGGCATCCAAGAGAAGGGATATTTTTAAGAAATGGGCACAACGACAGTGAATATTTCGGCAGCACAAGTGAAGGAACTCCGCGATAAGAGCGGAGCGCCAATGATGGATTGCAAGAAGGCTCTGGCGGAAGCCAAAGGGGATATCGAGCAGGCGATCGTGCTGCTGCGCAAGCGCGGCACGGCCGTGGCCGAGAGGAAGGCAGGTCGCGTGACCAGCGAAGGAGCGGTGGCCAGCTACATTCACGCCGGCGGCAAGATCGGGGTGCTGGTCGAAGTTAATTGCGAAAGCGACTTCGTGGCGCGCACCGAGGACTTCAAGGAACTGATCCACGATGTCGCCATGCACATCGCTGCCAGCGATCCGAAATTCGTGCGCAAAGAAGACGTCACCCCGGAAGCGTACGCGCGCGAGAAGGACATCTTTCTCGCCCAGGCCGTGGCCAGCGGGAAGCCTCCGCACATTGCGGAAAAGATGGTGGCCGGCAAGATGGAAAAGTTCTACGAGGAAGTCTGCCTGCTCGAGCAGCCCTTCATCAAGGACCAGACCATCAGCGTGGGCCAGTTGATCGCATCGAAGATCGGCAAGCTGGGTGAGAATATCGCCGTGCGCCGTTTCGCCCGCTTCAAGGTGGGCGAGTCGGGTATGACCGTGGCGTTCACCAATCCGAAAACCGACGGCGGCGATGAAGCCGCAGCACCGGTTGGCAAGTAGCATTGCTCGATTGCAGGTCTCGGGAATCCGGAGAGTGAAAAGCACTCTCCGGACAGCTCGAACGTTCGTTTCGGCTCATGCAACCTGAAGCACGGATTCACCGTCAACTTCATGTCGAAGACTGTTTTTAAGCGCATCCTTCTCAAGTTGTCCGGCGAGGCGCTGGCTGCGGGCCAGGGCTTTGGCGTTGAGTCCACCCGGGTCCATGAAATTGCCGCCGAACTGGCGGAAGTCCACGCGCTCGATATTCAGATTGCGATCGTGGTTGGCGGCGGGAATTTCTTTCGCGGTGTCGCCGAGCAGGCGAAAGAAATGGACCGCGTTTCCGCCGACCATATGGGCATGCTCGCGACCGTGATCAACGCGCTCGCGCTCCAGGACGCGCTCGAAAAGCAAGGCGTGCACACCCGTGTGCAGTCCGCCATCGAAATGAACCAGGTCGCCGAGCCATTCATCCGGCGCCGCGCCCTCCGACACCTGGAAAAGGGGCGCATTGTGATCTTCGCCGGCGGCACCGGCAATCCCTATTTCTCGACCGACACCGCAGCCTCGCTCCGGGCGATGGAGATCAAGGCGGACGCCATCCTGAAAGCAACCAAGGTCGATGGCATCTACGACGCGGATCCCATGCTGGTCAAGGATGCCAAGAAATTTACCGAGATCACCTACATGGACGTTCTGCGCCAGGGGTTGAAGGTGATGGATTCGACCGCCATT
>QIAH01000478.1 GCA_003225465.1 Acidobacteriota bacterium
AAGCCCTAAGCTATTAGCTATTAGCTATTAGCTATTAGCTCTTAGCTCTTAGCTCACCGCTTCAGCTAAGCCCGGTGTTTCTTCCCCTGTATCTGTGCCTCTGTGGTGAAAAAGCCCTCTTTTGTAGGCCCGTCAGCGGGTCACCTGCCAAACTACCGCCAAAACCCCGTCCGATTTCATACTTTCGTAACCGCTGCACCCCGTCAGTTTGGCCCAACCGGGCGCCTTACACAGTAAAATCCAGGGTAATCCCCCAGTTGCATTCGCCAGCTTGCAGTCTCAGTGTCTTCAGCCACCTTGTCGCTCAAAGTGTCCAATCCGGCGCGAATTCCGATCTTGTACGTCATCCTGGGCGTGCTGGTCGCCATCAGCGTTGTGCCCATGTACTTCTACTCGGCGAAGGTCGAGTCGGACAATAGCAAAACCCTGAAGACCAACGAAAAGCTTTTGCAGAATACGGTCACGCGCTCGCTGGCCGACGACATTTCGCAACATGAGGCTTCGCTGCGCCTGATGCTGGCGAATCTCTCCGCCGCCATCCAAATCGCCAGCGGAGGGGACATCGGTGGTAGGCACGTGGAACGATCTGAGTTACGCGCCCTGCTTGAGAATTTCGTGTCGTCCTCCGATGACATTGCTTACGCCACCCTGCTGAATGCGCAGGCCAAGGGAATTACGGCAGGACGCATTGCACCGGATGCCTTTCTGCGCCGGGAACTGGAACGTGGATTTGCGGCGGCTCGCGAGGGACGCGCCTACAACGGGCAGGCGCTGGTGGTGGGCAGCGGAAAGTCGGCGCGCACCGTGGTTCTGGTGAGCAGTCCCGTGATGTATGGCGGCCGCTTTCTGGGGATGATCGGCTCAGTCGTGGATTTGCAATTCCTGATTCGGCGACTCGAAGAAGTGAGCCGGTCCGGTCTAACGCCTTATGTGGTCGACGCGCAAGGTCGGCTCGTAGCCGCCAGTCACGCAAACTACGCGACCGGCCAGGACATGAAGAACCTGGAGATCGTGAAGAACTTTGTGGATGAGGGCAGCAAGGCGCAGTTGGCCGCCACCAAAGATTTTACGATCCAGGAAGGCAACGAAAGCACCGACATGCTAGGCACCTACAGCCCGGTCATGGCTCTGGACTGGGCGGTCGTGGTGCAGAAGCCGCAAGTGGAAGCCTACCGCGCCGTGTTCGAAATGCAGCATACGGCGCGGCTGCTGGCATTGCTGGCTGTGCTGGCGAGCATCATGGTGAGCTTTTACGCGGCACGCCGTATCACCAACCCGCTCAAGGTTCTTACCGAATCGAGCCGAGCCATTGCGCGCGGCGACTTTACGAAGCGCGTCGAGCTGCGCAGCCGCACCGAAATTGGCGAACTGGCCGACACCTTCAACATCATGTCGGAGGAGTTGCAGCAGTTCGTGCAAGATTTGCAGCGCGCCGCCGAAGAGAACCGAGCGCTGTTCATGGGATCGATCCAGATGCTCGCAGGCGCGGTCGACGAAAAGGACCCGTATACGCGCGGCCACTCCGATCGCGTCACGCGCTATTCGCTACAGATTGCCCGCGAGATGGGGCTGGACGACGAGTTCCTCGAAATTCTGCGCATCTCGGCCCAACTGCATGATGTGGGCAAGATCGGCATCGAGGATCACATTCTGAAGAAGCCGGGCGCGCTCACCCCGGAAGAGTTCGAGATCATGAAGACACATACCACCAAGGGTGCGAACATCCTGCGGCCGGTGAGCCAGCTGAAAGAAATGCTTCCGGGCATCGAGTTACATCACGAGGCGCTGGATGGCCGAGGCTATCCGTACGGACTGCAAGGCGACCAGATTCCGCTGCTGGCGCGCGTGATTGCGGTAGCGGACACGTTCGACGCGCTCACCACCAATCGCCCGTATCAACGCGCGTACGAGCCCCCCGAAGCCCTGCGCATCATTCAAGGGCTGGTTGGAAAGCGTCTCGATCCGAAAGCTGCGGCCGCGCTGGTCGCGGTCTACGAGCGCGGAGAGATCAAGGTACGACGCCTGGTCCGGGCTCAGGCGACGCCACCCCCATTGCTGTCGGCCCCCCAAGTGCCCACTGCCTCAGCCGCGCCTCCTATCGCCGAACCGGCAGTCGACAACAAGGCTGCCGCTGCAAGCGCATCCGCCTCGCCGTCTGCCATCGATCCGGCCGTTCACACCACTCGTTTCTGATAGAGGAGAGACGGGGCTCTCGCCCATCCAGGCGGGCGGGGACGCCCGCCGCTCCATCGCTCCCTGCGCAGACCGCTATAATGAAAGCTTCGCTGTATCAGTGCGTAGTGCCCTATGATTCAGACCCTTTTTGGCAGCCTCGAAGAGCAGCAAAAACCGAGTTTCCTGGACCGTATGAAGGAAGCCGTCTCGCGCACGCGCGAGAACCTGGCCGAGCGCATCGAAGACGCGGTTTCCTTCAACAAGGAAATCGACCGCAACACTCTCGACGACCTGGAAGCGACCTTGATTGGCGCCGACCTGGGTACAACCACCACGCACGAGGTCCTCGAGAAGCTGCGCGAGAAGGCCGACCGCAAGCAAATCAAGGACGTCGACGAACTGAAGCGCCTGCTGAAAGAGGAATTGCTGGCGATTCTGACCGCGGCCAACTCGCAGCCTGTTCAGAAAGTCGACGGCACGCCCGAAGTCATCCTCGTCGTGGGAGTAAACGGGACCGGCAAGACCACGACTATCGGCAAGCTGGCACAGGTGTTTCGCTCGCAGGGCAAGAACGTTCTGATGTGCGCCGCCGATACCTTTCGCGCCGCCGCCATCGAGCAACTCGAAATTTGGGGACAACGCACCGGCACGGAAGTGATCAAGACCAAGGCTGGAGGAGATCCCGCGGCAGTGTTGTTTGATGCCCTGCAGGCTGCCACGGCGCGCAAGACTGACTACGTGGTCGTCGACACGGCTGGCCGTCTGCACACCAAGACCAATCTGATGGCGGAACTTGAAAAGATGCGCCGGACGGCGCAACGGATCGTGCCGGGAGCCCCCCACGAAACTTTGCTGGTGATGGACGCCACCACCGGCCAGAACGGATTGCAGCAAGCGCGCCTGTTCACCGAGGCCGCTGGCGTCACCGGCATCGTGCTGACCAAGCTCGATGGCACAGCCAAGGGAGGAGTGGTGGTGGCGATCTCGCGCGAGTTGGGTGTTCCGGTGCGTTACGTGGGAGTCGGAGAGAAGGCCGGCGATCTGCTCCCGTTCGATCCCAAGGAATTTGTGGACTCGCTGTTCGCGTAGTAAAGCGCTTCATTTGGCGGATCAACTGCCAGACGTTCGATTATGTCCACCCTCTTCGAGATTTTGATCGTGGTCATCGCAGTCTGATTTGTCTGGCGATCCGTAAGATCTTTGTTTCAACCTTACCAGCCGGTCGACCCCGTGGACGACCCTCTCGCCTTCGTACCCGCTCCGCGGAAGAATTCGCCGAAAGGAAAGTCGGGTGCAGTGGCACTCGAAGAACCGGAGGACGATGATTCAGTTGACAGCTTCCCACCACGGACACTCTAGACACACCAGCCGCGGAGCGGCGGCATTCATTAGCCCACTGCGTAAGCGGTGGGTAAGGAAAATTGAAAGAAGCCGAGCCCGCTTTAGCGGGCGACAGAAATTTCGCAAGACGCTCGCAAGCCCCGCTCGCGAAGATGCCCTTACGCTGTGACTTCGATGCCTGATCACCACACCGATGAAGAATTTCTCCGCCAGGCGCTGGAACTGGCGCGTCGCGGCATTGGGCTCACTTCCCCCAACCCGAATGTCGGAGCTGTCATCGTCGCCGAAAACGGCGAAGTGGTGGGCACCGGCTTCCACACCTACGAGGGCCTGAAACACGCGGAGATTCTCGCGCTCGAACAGGCAGGTGAGCGCGCCCGCGGGGCCACGATCTACGTCAACCTGGAGCCGTGCTCGCACCACGGACGAACCGGTCCCTGCGCCGATGCTCTGATCTCGGCGGGCATTCGCCGTGTGGTGGCGGGCGTGCC
>QIAH01000479.1 GCA_003225465.1 Acidobacteriota bacterium
TCTTCAGCCGCACGCGCAACGAACTCTGGACGAAGGGCGAGAGTTCCGGAAATCGACTGCGAGTCGTTGCCATCAGTACCGACTGCGACCGCGACACGTTCCTGATCCGCGTGCAGGTGGAGGGAGCCGGGGTCGTATGCCATCTGGGAACGCGCTCGTGCTTCACGCAGGAACTCCAGCTTCCTTTGCAGGCAACCTCCGGCCAGGAGATTGTGCGATGAAGGTTCGCATCGGAATTCCAAAAGGCAGCCTGCAGGAAGCGACGCTGCAGTTGTTCGCGCGCGCAGGGTTGCGCGTGTACACAAACGCACGGTCGTATTTCGCCTCCACCGGGGATCCCGAAATCGAGTGCATGTTGATTCGCGCCCAGGAAATGGCCCGCTACGTGGATCATGGGGCCCTGGACGCCGGGCTCACGGGGTTGGACTGGGTCGTCGAGAGTGGGGGAAAGTCCGCTGGGTGCTTGCGGCGCCCGAAGATTCTCCGTTTCAGCGGCCTGAAGATCTTGACGGACGCATCATCGCGACGGAATTGGTGCAAGTCACGCGCAATTACTTTCGCGATAAAGGAGTCGACGTGCAGGTGGAGTTTTCATGGGGCGCCACCGAGGTGAAGCCACCCATGCTGGCGGATGCGATTGTCGAAGTCACGGAGACGGGCAGTTCGCTTCGTGCTAACCGGCTGCGCATTCTTGACACCGTGCTCGAGTCCAATACCCAGATCATCGCGAACCGGTCGGCGTGGGCCAATTGCGAGAAGCGGCGAAAAATCGAAAACCTCGCGCTGATGCTGCGCGGAGCGATGGAAGCACAGGATCGTGTGGGCCTGATGCTCAATGTGCGCAAGGAGAACCTCGACGGAGTACTCTCCGTTCTCTCCGCCTTGCAGAAACCAACTATCTCGACGCTCAGTGACAGTGCGTGGGTGGCAGTAAACACGGTGATTGAAGAATCCGAGGCGTGGCAGGTGATTCCGCGCCTGAAGCAGGCGCAGGCACAGGGCATCGTGGAATACCCGTTGAACAAGGTGGTGATGTAATGCGCATCCTGACTGGCGAAGCCGCATTACGGCGAATCCGTAAGCTGGAGTGTCGGGGGTCGCAGCTCGCGAAGCTGGAACCACAGGTGCGAACGATCGTCGAGGATGTGCGGCGCAACGGCGATCGGGCCTTGCGAAAATACGCACAGAAGTGGGACGGCCTGGGAGCAGAAGAGGATGTGAGAGTTTCAGCAGCGGAACTGGAAGCTGCCTGGACCATGGCCGCAGCTCAGCTTCGCGCTTCGCTACGACAAGCCGCCACGAACATCCGAAGATTCTGCGAACGCCAAAAGCCCCGCGAGTGGCGAAAAAATGGGAACGGCATTTCCTGCGGCCAAATTGTGCGCCCCCTCGAATCCGTCGGCTGTTACGTCCCCGGAGGACGGCATCCGCTGGTTTCGACGCTCTTGATGACCGTGATCCCCGCCCAAGTCGCAGGCGTGAAGAACATTCGTGTGGTTTCTCCCAAGCCACAAACTGAAGTGCTGGCAGCAGCGCACCTGCTCGGAGTACGTGAAGTTTTTCGAATTGGAGGAGCGCAGGCAGTGGCCGCTCTGGCCTTTGGTACCCGGCTGGTTCCGCGCGTGGACAAAATCGTCGGACCCGGGAATGGCTACGTGACGCTGGCCAAAAAGTTGCTCTCGTTCGATTGCGCGATTGATTTCCTTGCGGGTCCCACAGAGGTGGTCATCCTCAGCAATGCGGGCCGGGCAGAATTCATCGCCGCGGATCTGGTTGCGCAGGCGGAACACGATCCCGCGGCCATTGCGATTTTCATTACGACCTCCAGGGAACTTGCGCGTGGAGTCAGCGCAGGGGTGGAACGTATTGCCGGGGAAAACGCTACTGCTCGCAGTTCGATCGCCCACAATGGCTCGGTGTTACTGGCTGGGTCTCGTGACGAAGCGATGGTATGGGCGAACCGTATTGCGCCGGAGCACATCACCGTCGAAGCGAAGGATCTGCCACGCATACAGAATGCAGGCTCCATCTTCATCGGCGACTATTCGGCGCAGGCTGCCGGTGATTACGCCTCCGGCCCCAATCACGTGTTGCCGACGGCAGGAGTGGCGCGCTTTCGGGGCGGCCTCAGTGTGCTTGATTTTGTGAAGGTCATCACCGTGCAGGAGCTTTCGAAAGCGGGACTCCGCGGAATCAGCAAGACGGTGACCTATCTCGCCGAAACAGAAGGGCTGGAGGCGCACGCTCAATCGATTCGCGTGAGGTGTCCGAATGCTTAATGGGCGCAAGGCAGTCCGAACCTTGCCTGTCTATCATCCGCCACTAAGCGGCCGGAATGGGCTGCGGCTTGACTTCAACGAGAATACCGTCGGTTGCTCTCCGAGAGTGCTGGCGCGTTTGCGGCAGATCGGAGTGGAAGAACTGGCTCGTTATCCCGAGCGCGAACCGGTCGAAGCAGTTGTGGCCGGCTATCTGAAGGTGAAGCCGGAGGAGTTGCTGCTGACGAATGGCGTGGATGAGGCCATTCACTTGATCTGCGAAACGTACCTGGAGCCGGATGATGAGGTTCTGATCGTGGTGCCGACATTTTCCATGTACGAGATCTTTGCGCGGGCACCCGGAACGCGGATCATTAACATCCCGGCTGGCGTAAACTTCTCGTATCCGACTCACACGATTCTGCGCCATATCACTCCAGCAACGCGGTTGATTGCAATCGCCAATCCGAACAATCCGACCGGGGCTGCCGCTCTTGAAGAAGAACTCATGCTGGTCGCGCGATCGGCGCCGAATGCTGCCGTTCTGGTCGACGAGGCATACTTTGAATTTCATGGACATACCCTCCTGGGAAAATGGAGAGAACTGCCTAATCTTTTCGTCGCGCACACCTTTTCGAAAGCCTATGGACTGGCTGGCTTGCGCGCAGGCGTACTCATGGGCGATGCACAACAAATGAGCGCCGTTCGGAGAGTTGCTTCCCCGTACAACGTCAACAGCGTTGCGCTGGCCTGCTTGCCAGAAGCTTTGGAGGATGAAGCTTACGTGGCCCATTACGTGAACGAGGTGTGCGATGGGCGAGAGCGGTTGCAACGGGAATTGCAGAACCTGGGCATTCCCTTCTGGCCGAGTCGCGCAAACTTTGTGTTGATGCGCATGGGCGAGGCGAATGCCGGATTCGTGCAAGCCATGCGCGATCGTGGAATTCTGGTGCGCGACCGCTCGCGCGATCCCGGTTGCGAGGGCTGTGTGCGAATCACGCTCGGCTCCCTGGAGCAAACCGATCGGCTGCTCGCGGTCCTACGAGAGGTGCTGCCGAAGATCGGCGTCACCGTCCAGGAGGTGCGGCCATGAGGAAGGCGCGCATCCGCCGGCCCACCAAAGAGACCGATATCACGGCGGCACTGAACATCGATGGTCACGGGCAGTACAAGGTTTCGACCGGAATTCGATTTTTTGATCACATGCTTGAACTGTTCGCCCATCACGGAGGGTTCGATCTCGATCTTAAAGCTCATGGGGATCTGGATGTGGATCAGCATCACACGGTCGAGGATGTCGGGATCGTCCTGGGACAGGCCTTCGATAAGGCGCTCGGCAACAAGAAAGGCATTCTGCGAGCCGGATACTTTCTCATGCCCATGGATGAGACGTTGGGCTTGGCGGCGGTCGATTTCTGTGGCCGTACTTCCATCTCAGTGGATACCAAGGTACGTGTCCGGCTCGTCGGCGATCTGCAAGCCGAACTTGTGCACGACTTCTTCGAAGGCTTTGCGCGGGGAGCTCGCGCCAACGTGCACACTCGCGTTCTGTACGGACGGTCGAATCACCACAAGATCGAATCACTGTTCAAGGCGTTTGCTCGCGCAGTGCGGGCCGCGTGCTGGCGAGATCCGCGCATGGCCGAGTTCATTCCCAGTACGAAAGGCGTGCTATGACGATCGCAATCGTCGACTACGGCGCGGGAAATCTGACCTCGGTGAAGAAGGCACTGGACTCGCTGGGACAGGACGCCGTCATCACCTCGGATGCGGAGGTGGTTTCGCGCGCAGACAAACTGATCGTGCCCGGTGTAGGCCATTTCGCCGCGACCTCAGCCTTGAATTGCACCGGCCTGCGAGAATCGATCCAACGCGCGATCCAGTGCGAAACGCCCTTCTTAGGAATATGCCTGGGAATGCAGTGGATGTTTGACAACAGCAGCGAAGCACCGGGTCTCGCTGGCCTCGGGATATTTTCCGGAGAGTGCACGCACTTCCCCGCCGAAGTGAAGGCGCCGCACGTGGGCTGGAATGATCTAGCCCTCACAGGTGAGTCGCGGCTTCTGCGTGGGATCCCTCAGAACGCGTTTGTCTACTTTACCCACTCGTATCGCGTCCCCGTTGTTGAGCAGGCGGTGGCAATCTGCCAGTATGGCGGACCGTTCTCGGCTGCAGTCGAGCAGGACCGCATTTTCGGAGTTCAGTTTCATCCGGAAAAATCAGGCTGGGTTGGCAAGAGACTGCTTGAGAATTTCTGCGGACTGCCATGCTGACTAAAAGGATCATTGCCTGTCTCGATGTGAACGGCGGCCGTGTCGTCAAGGGTGTGCAGTTCGTGAATCTCCGCGACGCCGGTGATCCGGCTGAACTGGCCGAGCTTCACAGTTCTGCGGGAGCCGATGAAATTGTTTTGCTGGACATCTCGGCAACCGCAGAAGAACGAGCCACCCTGCTCGATACCGTGAGACGAGCGGCTCGCAGGCTGTTTATTCCGTTCACCGTGGGCGGAGGAATTCGGTCGCTCGCGGATGCGTCGGCCGTATTCGATGCGGGTGCTGACAAGGTGAGCGTCAACTCGGCAGCTCTGAATGATCCCAGCCTCATCACATGCGTTGCGGAGCGCTTCGGATCGCAGGCCGTGATCGTCGCCATCGATGCCAAACACACGGGCAACGGCCATTATGAGGTATTTGCTCGCGGCGGACGCACGGCGACTGGCCGCGATGCATGCCTGTGGGCGAAGGAGGCCGAGTCGCGCGGCGCGGGAGAAATTCTCCTAACCTCGATGGACCGTGATGGCACGGGGGCGGGATTCGATTGCGATCTGACGCGCTCCGTCGCAGATGTAGTCCGCATCCCGGTGATCGCATCGGGAGGAGCCGGAACTGCGGAGCACTTCGTCTCCGTCTTTCAGGAGGGCCATGCGGACGCAGCGCTTGCCGCCTCCATTTTGCATTACGGCGTGACCGAGCTTGCGGAACTGAAACAGACGTTGTTGGCTGCGGGTGTCCCGGTGAGGTGGCCATGCTGATTCCGTCAATCGACCTGATGGGCGGAAAGATCGTCCAGTTGGTGCAAGGGGAGAAGAAGGCACTCGAATTCGACGACTTCGAGAAGTGGATCGGTCGTTTTGCGAATTACCCTCTGGTGCAGCTGATCGACCTCGATGCTGCCATCGGTACCGGGAACAATCGCGCGCTGCTGGAGCGCTTCACGGCGCGACTTCCCTGCCAGGTGGGTGGTGGAATCCGCTCGCTGGACGATGCGACGGAAATTCTGTCGCGAGGAGCCACGCGGATCATCCTCGGCTCGGTTCTTGTTTACAAGAACAAGATCAATGTGGCGGCCGCGGAACAATTCGCGACGAAATTCCGTTCAGATCGGCTGACGTTCGCAGTCGATTCGAAAAGCGGCAAGGTCGCCATCAAAGGCTGGCGCGAGGTCACCAGCATTTCTACCGCAGAGATGATGCAGGCACTGGAGAGCTACTGCGGCGCATTCCTCTACACGCACGTGGATACGGAAGGCCTGAT
>QIAH01000480.1 GCA_003225465.1 Acidobacteriota bacterium
TGATCAAGGCTTCGGGCTATCAGCACGCTTTTATTTTTGGGGCGTCGTGCAGGGCATCGTTGTGACCATTGCGGCCATGTTCATCGTGGCGCCACCCAAAGGATGGCTGCCCAAAACCTGGAAGCCGGTTGCCAGAGTTCATCAATCCAGCATTGACATGACGTGGATGCAGATGCTGAAGCAACCTTCTTTTTACGTGATCTACGCGATGATGACCTTGGTGGCGTTCGGCGGCCTGGTGGTCACTTCACAGTTGAAGGAGATTGCAGGTTTTTACAAAGTAGACAAAGTCATCATTGCCTGGGGCCTGTCGGCGGCAATTCTTGCCATCCAGTTGAACCGTATCGTCAATGGATTGACTCGTCCTCTGTGGGGTTGGATCTCCGATCACATTGGCCGAGAGAACGCCATGTTCACCGCTTTTATGATCGAAGGTATCGCGATATGGGCATGGCTGCAAACCATTCACCGGCCTGTCATGTTCGTGCTGTTATCCAGCCTCGTGTTTTTCGCCTGGGGCGAGATCTTCTCGCTATTCCCCTCGATTACGGCAGATCTCTATGGCAGGACCTGGGCCACGACGAATTACGGCATCGTTTACACCGCGAAGGGCACAGCCGCCATTTTCTCCGCTCCGGTCGCCGCCTACGTGATGCTGCGAACGGGTTCCTGGGTCCCGGTGTTTTACGTCATGATCGCCTGCGACATCATCGCCGCTTTCATGGCACTGCTGTGGTTGAAGCCGGTGGCGGCTCGCACGATTGCCAAAGCTGAGGGTATGGCGCTGTCCGCGGCATTGGCAGCGAATGGCTCCGCGGTTAACGCAACGGAGGAGGAGAAACATCTGGCGGGTGCTGGGCGATAGCAACAGATTCGTGGTCAATCCGAATCACAACCACGAGATGAAAGAGATCTTCAAGGGAGCCGCGGCCCGAGTGCCCATGAGCCTTCGGGAAGTCCATTGACATTGTCTTCGGTGATTTCGAGGACATCTGCAGCATCGGTCGTACTCATCTCTTCTATATCGCGCAGTATGAAAATGGTCCGGTAAGCGGCCACGAACTCATCTACGATGTGCGCAAAGCTGGAGATATTGTTGGGGAGCTTTGTGCTTCCGGACAACAGCGTCAGGATCGCGCGGTAGCGCTTGAGCGAGCCGAAGTCATCGCGGTGCCTCTCGACGAGATTCTCGAGATCGTGCAGACGAATAGACAACTCTTGCCGGCTCAGTGAACCTTTCAGCTTTGCGGACGGTTGGCACTCACCCTCAATCTTTATCGTGTATCGTGTCTGATTGCTCCGAAATAACGCGGCCGGGGGATTTGGATGCAGCCAACTTTGAGCAGTCGTCGCTTCCTTCTGCAGCTGTGTGTAGCCATGGTTCTGCTCGGAATTGTGTTTGCGCCTGCTTCCAAAGGACAGGAACCTGATACCGGGAGGCTCCCGGGATTGCAGTGGCGGCTGATTGGTCCGTTTCGGGCGGGCCGAGTGACCGCTGTTGCCGGAGTGGTGGGTGATCCGAGTACCTATTATTTTGGCACTCCGGGTGGCGGGGCCTGGAAGACGTCGGACGGCGGGCAGGTCTGGAAGCCGATTTTTGACAAGGAGCGAGTTGCTTCCATCGGGGCATTGGCCGTCGCGCCATCCGATCCTCGTGTCGTTTACCTTGGAACTGGCGAGCAGACGAGGGGGCACGGGCTTTACAGGTCGTCCGACGGTGGTGCGACCTGGAGGAGTGCCGGCCTGGAAGACCTGCTCTTTATTCAGGGGATTGTGGTCGACCCGCACGATCCCAATGTCGTGATTGTGGGCGGGAATTCCCTGGGGATTGGAATGCTGTGGCGTCCGCTTCCCAGGTGGGCAGATACGGCGAACCGGGGAATCTTCAAAACAACCGATGGCGGAGCGAGCTGGCAAAAAGTATTCGGAGACCACAGCAGCGCGGGTGTGGTCGACATGTGTTCGGACCCCTCCGACCCACGCGTGCTTTACGCGGTGGTGTATCACACATCCTCCGCTTCAGGCGAGTCCAAGACCGAAGCGACTTCGGAAATCGTCAAGTCCAGCGACGAAGGCTCAACCTGGGCACCTTTACAGAACAAAGGCTTGCCAGAAAAAGCGCGCAAACGAATGGGGGTCACGGTCGCAGCGGGAACCGGTGGCCGGCGTCTGTATGCGATTCTCGATCAAGGTTTCTTTCGTTCCGACGATGGCGGCGCAAACTGGCAGCAATCCACAAAAGATCCACGCGTGGTCGGTAATGAGTACTTCAGCCGGGTGTTCGCCGATCCCAACCGCCCCGATGTGGTCTACGTGTCGCAGACGTCAATGTATCGTTCTGTGGATGGCGGCAAGACGTTTGAAGCGTTTGCCGGTGCTCCAAGCGGGGACGACTTCCACGTGGCCTGGATCGATCCCCGAGATTCCCAGCGCATGATTTTTGGTGTGGATCAGGGCGCGATCATCAGCGTTAACGGAGGAAATACGTGGAGCTCCTGGTACAACCAGCCGACCGGGCAGTTCTACCACGTCTCCACCGACAATTTGTTTCCATACCGAGTGTATGCAGCCCAACAGGATAGCGGGACCGCGGGCGTGGCCAGCCGGAGCGATTACGGCGAGATTCTGGCACAAGATTGGTACTCGGCCGGTGGCTTCGAGTATGCCTTCATCGCGCCCGATCCCGTTCATCCTAGCTTGGTTTACAGCGGCGGATGGTACGGATCGGTGGTTCGACTGGATAAGACAACGGGCCAGATTGCGACAGTCTTTGAACGCGGACAGAAATATCGCGTCCCTCACATGGCTCCTCTCGTCTTTTCACCCCAGACTCCGTCGGTGCTTTATCTGGGAACACAATTTGTCCTGAAAACCAGCGATGGTGCAATGAATTGGCAGGAGATCAGCCCCGACCTCACGGGGTATGTAGAGAAAGAAGAGCCCGAAGGAAAAGTAGAACTGGATAAGCCGCGCCCTCCAGGAATCACTTCATTGGCGCCGTCCCCTGTGAAGAACAGTGAGATCTGGGCTGGCACGAGCAACCGGTTGGTGTATATCACGCGCGATGCGGGCGCGACTTGGAAAAATGTCTCGCCACCCGGTCTCGCTGAGCCTGTCGAGATCCTCTACGTCGAAGCCTCGCACCACGATCCCGCCACTGCCTACCTGACGGTTGGTGCCACACGGGAATCGACGCCGCCTTACGTGGCGCGCACTCATGACTACGGAGCCACCTGGGAAAAAGTGGTGAATGGATTCCCGGACGATGAAATGGTCAGGGTTGTGCGCGAGGACCCGAAGCGTAAAGGCCTGCTCTATGCGGGGACGGATACGGGAGTTTTCATCTCCTGGGATGACGGCGACCATTGGCAATCCCTTTCGCTCAACCTTCCCGCGACTCCCGTTACGGATCTGGATGTGCATGGGAACGACTTGGTCATTTCCACTTTTGGACGCGGCTTGTGGATTCTGGATAACATTAGCCCGCTGCGCGATATAAAGGCAGGACTATCTGCTGATGTTCGACTCTTCCCGCCCGCAACAAGCATGCTTGTTCGTTGGGACAATTATCAGGACACTACTTATCCCGTCGAGACTCCTGCAGGCCAGAATCCAGCCGATGGTGCGTTGATCGATTACTTCCTAAAGACCACCACGAATGAAGAGTTGACGCTGACGATCTATGACGAGAAAGGCAGCAGAATCGCGGGGTTCACGAGCAATGCCAATGCGGACGATTTCGCACCCGCAAACGTTCCCGATTACTGGTTCGCGTCGCCAACGAAAGTGCCCAAGTTGTCCGGCATGAACCGTTTCGTATGGGAGATGAGATATCCGCCACCCGCTTCGCTGCCCTATAGTTATTACGGCGAGTTGCTGGAGTACACCGAATACACCTTGGCGGACCATGCGATTCCCGGCCTCACTCCGCGTCAAATGCTACGAGGTCCCCGGATCGCACCCGGGAAATACTCTGTCGAACTGCGGTATGGTGGACAAACTTTGCGGCAACCTTTGACTGTGGAACTTGATCCTCGAGTTCACGCTTCTTTCCAAGATCTGGTTCAACA
>QIAH01000336.1 GCA_003225465.1 Acidobacteriota bacterium
GCCGTAGCGATGGTCGTCGTCGTTCATCCACTGGTCGACCGGGGAAGCTTGCTCGCTGATCGCTTTGAGGGCTGGGTGGGGCTGAAGAAGTGTGAGCGCGGTCGTCAAGCCGTCGTAGGAGACCCCATACATACCCACTTTCCCATTATTATTGGGGACGTTTTTCACCAGCCACTCTATGGAATCGTAGGCATCCGTGGTCTCGTTGGTGGCCTTCGGATCCTTGAGATCGACCCAGGAGGAGAGCTTGAATTCCCCTTCGGACTTGAAGCGTCCCCGCAGATTCTGGATGACGAAGATGTAGCCATCCTGCGCGAATTCCTTTGTGGCTGGCGAAATCTTGTCTGGGGCCTTTGCGGGAACTCCGTACGGAGTCCGCCGGATGAGAATCGGCAAAGGGCCCTGCTGATCGACGGGCGTGAGGATCACGGTTTGCAGGTGAACTCCATCGCGCACGGGGATCATCACTTCCTCGAACTTGAAGGGCGGAGGAGTGGCGGGTTTCTGCGCGGTTTCCTGGGGAACGGCAGGGACGAATAACAGCAGAGGCAGAACCAGACCGAAGATCGAGCGCAACGTTCCTCCGGAATGTCGGGCCGGAGCATCCGCTGAGCGCAGGTCGACCGGCTATATTGGTAACAAAGATCGCGCGAATCTTACGGGCGGCGGAAGGTCAAAGTCAACGGAAAGACACGACGGAGTTGCGCCGGCTGCATCATCGTACAGGCGCAGTTCGTCACTTATAGGTGCATCGAAGCAGCTTCGCGGCTGCTCGGCTGAAGGCGAGCCCTTTCAAAGCGAGCAGATCTTCAGAGTTGTGTCGGGTGTTGGTCTTGCGAAAATCCCCACCCTAACTTCGCACAGAACGCGAGGTGAGGGTGGGGCATCTTCCGCGCCTTTTCAAATGGCGATCGAAATCTGAGTTTTTCCGCAGCCTGTTAGAACGACACCCGCGCGCTCACCTGCAGTTCGCGGCCGGGCGTCATGGCCATGGTGATGGTTCCGAACTGCGGAGTATTGACGAAGCGGTTGGGCGTTCCGAGATTGACCTGGTTTAGTGCATTGAAGGCCTCTCCACGGAACTGCAGACCGACTCGTTCGCTGAGGCGGAAGCCGCGCGCCAGTGCGATGTCGAGGGACTGCAGCCGTGGACCGTAGACGGAGTTCCGTCCGACGTCCCCAAAAGTGTAGGCGGCGGGCGTGGCGAAGGCAGCAGGATTGAACCACTTTTCGGCGGTATGGGTGCCCGCGCCGAAGATCGGCTGGCCGGTGTAGTTGGCGCGAATGGGATTTTCTCCCAGGACAGTTCCGGCGTTAGCGGTATCGCCGAAGACGGAGATCGTGAAAGGCATTCCGGATTGCACCTGATAGATGGTGGTGAAATGCCAGTTCTGGGTCAACAGGCGAGTCCATTCTGTGCGCCGGTACGCCGGAATGTCGAGAACGCTGCTGAGCGCGAAACGATGGCGCACGTCGCAACCCGGTCCCTTTTCGGCTTGCAGGTCACTGTTTGGGGGAACGGAAGTCGGGCGCGTTGGCAAGATTCTTGGAGAAGGTGTAATTCGCCAGGAAGCTTAGCCCGCGGGAATAGCGGCGGCGCAGATTGACGTAGCCGGCGTCGTACCAGCTCTGCGCGCTGTTCTCGAGCAAATTGATGGTGCTCACGGGCAATGTCTGGCTCTGCACGACAGCGGTGGTGCTGCTGGGCGTGAGCGTGGTTCCGGGAACGAAGCTGAGAGTTTTGAAGGGGCGGCGCGGGCCCAGTGGGCCTGGGCCTGGAGGCGCGTTGTTGATGAGGTGCGAACGCTGCAGGTGGAAGCCACGTGCTCCCAGATAGCCAACTTCGAGGGTCGTGTTCTGCCCGAAACTTTTTTCGACCTGCCCGTTCCATTGCTGGACGTATTCGGCGGGGGCGTGCGGATCAAATGCGGTAAAGCTGACCGTGGTCGCGGGCAGCGTGCCGGTTCCGAGCACGGGCGTGCCGAAGTTCAGACCCTTCGAAAAGAGCGATGCGGGAGGTGTGAAGTTATCGGCCTGCTGCGTCTCGGGAAAAACGTAGGGCACATTGTGGCGCTGGTTGCACCAGGTGTTCTGATCAACGGGCGTGTAGAAAATCCCGTAGGCGCCGTGGAGAACGATACCGAGGCGCGGAAGATTCTTCGCGATCCCGATGCGGGGAGCGAAGTTGTGCTTGTTGGCATACATCAGGCCCTTGGGATAGCCAAGCTGGCCGCCGATGAAGACCGAGGGGACACCGCCGTTGAAAATCAGGTTCGTGTTGGTGCTGTCGAGATCATAGAGAGGACTGGTGTATTCATAACGGAGTCCCAGGTTTAGAGTCGTGGTGGATGTAATCTGCCAGCTGTCTTCGCCGAATCCGTCCCAGCCCCAGTTACGCAGGTTCATTTGCGGGACGCCGGCCTGGCGCTGCTTTACGGTCGGCAGGCTCAGCAGCAAACTGGCGAATCCTGAGCCGCTGCCGTCGTTGAATCCGAATTCCGAAGTGTAGCCACTGGTGTACTGGTAATAACCGCGGTTCTGGAAGAATCCCCACATTGGCCAGATGTAGCGGCGGGCGTCGCCACCGATGCGAATGCCATGATGTCCGCGCTGCCAGGCAAACGTGTCGCGGAGTTCGATAGTCGTATCCCAGGCGTGCATCGGGGTTGCGGCGAAGGTGTCGCCAATTCCGGTGTAGCCTTGCGCAGCGAACCAGGGCGCGCCCCAGGCTCCGGCACCTCCGAATCCGATGCCTTGGATGCCGAGCTGACCCACGATGTCATTCACGTTGTTGTTCTGCGAAGTCCGATCCATCGACAAGCGGGAAAGCGCAAGGGACGCCGTGTTCAGCTTCGTGGTCGAGAAGACATGGTTCCAGGAGATCACGGCCTGCTGAGAAAGATTGTCGAAATTTGCGCCGAATCCGGGCAGGTTCTCGGTGGTCGAAGTCACGCCGCTGCTGGGCGAGAAGCCATGCTCTGATCCGAGCGAGTAGCGGGCCATCAGTGTGTCATTGTTGGAAAAGATGTGGTCTACGCGCGCCGTGCCCTGATCCTGGTAATGGCTTTCGTTCCGAACGTCAAGGTAGTTGTTCGAGTCTACTCCCGAATTCATCATCACCATGTTGGGAGCTGGGACATACTTGAGCAGGAAGCTTTCCAGCTGCGTATTGATCCGGTTGGCCGGAATCTGGTTATCGGGAAACTGTGAGCGCGTGTATGGAAAATTCGAAGGGCCGACGGGCAGCGCTGGATTGTAATTTGGATTAGCCACTGCAGTCGTTGGATCGTAAAGCTTGATCTTGCTCATGCTGAAGTCGCCCGCGAGCTCGGCCATCGTCGGGACGGTGAGGATTTGCGCATCCGCCTGGGAGAGGCGGAAACCTTCGTAGTTGAGGAAGAAGAAAGTCTTGCGTTCTTTACCGGCAAGCGGTCCGCCGAAAGACGCGCCGAAATTGTTCTGGACGAGGTGATTGTTGCCCATCGATGCAAAAGGACTGGCGTCCATGGCGCCATTGCGGAGAAATTCGTAAGCTGTGCCGTGAAATTGACTGGTGCCAGAACGCGTGACGATGTTGATCTGACCTCCGCCCGCGCCGCCCATATCAGCGGTGAAGCTGCTGGTGACCACTTGGAACTCCATCACCGCATCGGGAGAGGGACTGAGATTTTGAGTGTTGAAGGTGGGATCGGTGTTGGTGGCGCCGTCGAGCAGGAAGAAATTCGCATTCGGACGGCTGCCGCCGATCACGATGGCGGAACGCTGACCGGGACGCCAATAGAGCGGATTCGTTTCGCCGGTCTGCGCGCCGAAGCCCACGTGTGTTCCGGGGACGGTCAGCACAAGATCCAGCAGCATGCGTCCATTGAGCGGCAGTTCCTGAATCGACTTCGGCTCGACGACCTCGCCGACACTGGCATCGGTGGTGCGTAGCACGTCCGCAGATGCGGTCACGTGAACACCTTCGGTCACCGGTCCGATCTTGAGGCTGACGTCGATTGCCAGCTTCTGTCCCACTTCGAGGTGCAAGCTCTGAGTCACGGTGGCAAAGCCCGAGGCTTGGGTCGTCAATTCGTAGTCATCGGGCCGAAGGGCAGGGGCATAGAACAGGCCCCTCTCGTTCGTCGTGACCACACGAACCGCTCCCGTGCTGAGCGCTTTGAAATGTACAGAGGCCCTGGCAATCGGCAGAGACTGGGAGTCGGTGACGGTGCCGGTCACGACCGCATTGTCACTTTGGGCAAAAGCTGTAACCGCGAATCCGAGAACCAACAGCATTGCGAATGCACGCATACACCCGTCCTTGAACCCGCCTGATCCGGGCGAGATACCTGAAGTTGTGGAAGCGGTCGAATCCTGGCCCACATGCAGAGGATTGTGACCCCGAGTGCCGGCCACTTTAACGACGGTGGAACGCGCCATCAATAATTGGAAAGGATTAGGTGTTGTGAAGGCTGGCGCCTCGCGCTGTGCCCGCGGAATGTTCTTCAAAACCAAAATGAAAAGCATTCTCTCTTTTGAGCCGTGATTTCAGCCCCTGCTACAATTCCTTGCCTCATAATGACTTGCTGGGCCACTACGAACTTTTGGTGGGACTACAACGTAATCATCGTGTGATGTCAGTCTTGGGGTGTGCCGGGTCTCGCACCGCGGTCTCGGACTGATAGCCAGGAGTTCCCGGAGCGCTGGTTGGAAGACGCCCAAATTGTCAACAGCCTCGTACGACGCTGCATCGCGGGAGACGCAGTGGCGTGGGAGGAGATTGTCCAACGCTATAATCGGCGCATCTACAATATCTGCTATCGTTTCGCGGGGTCGGCGGACGACGCCCAGGATCTCACCCAGGAAGTTTTCATCAAGATGTATCGCACTTTGAGCTCCTACGACGTGGAGCGCGGTGCGTTCATGACCTGGTTGACGACCATGACGCGCAATCTGCTGGTGGATCATTTCCGCAAGACCAAGCAGGACCGGGTCACGGATTCGATGGATGCAGCGCCTTCCGAGCACGAGGATGCCATGCCGCTCAGTGAGCAGATCGAGGACAAAAGGCTCCCCCCGGATGCCCGAGTCCAGAGCCGCGAAACCGGGGAAGTGGTGCATGAGGCCCTGCAGAAATTGTCGCCAGAACTCCGGGAGGCAGTGATTCTAAGGGACTTACAGGATATGGACTACCGGGACATCGCAGCCGTCCTGAAGGTACCCGAAGGGACCGTGAAGTCCAGAATAAACCGGGGGCGAGCGGAACTTGCGCGCCTCCTACAACGTATCTACAGGCAGGTGATGTGATGCCAGGTGAAACCCACAACGGTATGCAGTGCAATGAGTTCGAGACTCTCCTGTTCGATGCTCTCGACCAGAAATTGTCGGAAGGGCAACAGGAACGGTTTCGGGCACATGCTCGCGTGTGCGGCAAGTGCGGACCGATGTTCGCAGAAGTCGAGGCCGGGCAGCACTGGCTGAAATCGCTTGCGGAGGTCGAGTCTCCAGCCAACCTGGTGAATGAGATTCTGGCCGCAACCACGGGAATTCAGAGCTACCGGCTGCAGGCTCCGGCAGCGGCAGAACATCGGGCGTCGCTGGGCGAGAGAATTCGCGAATGGGCGGATTCCCTGTTCGCACCCGTCTGGGGTACAGTGCGGCAGCCGAGGTTTGCAATGTCGTTCGGCATGGCATTTTTCTCCTTGTCGGTTGCGCTGAGCGTGGCCGGGGTGAAGCCGACCGATATCAAGTCAGCCGATCTGAGCCGGAGCGGTTTGCGCCGGACCTACTACACCACCACGGCCCGGATGGTGAAGTATTACGAGAATATCCGGTTGGTCTACGAGATCGAATCGAAAGTGCAAGAGATCAAGAAAGTCACTCGACCCGACGAACGCAAGCAAGAAAAAGAGCGGGAGAGGAATCACAAGAACAATACCAGTGGAGACCCCGAGCCCAGACAGGAGAGAAATTATAGCCGCGATGAGAACCAGCCCGTGCTGGCATCTGGCCCGCAGAATCCATTGGCCGTGTCGGTGATCACGACCAGGAGAGATGTATGAACTGCGCCACGCACAACAATGTTGCAGCAGTGGCTTATTGCCGCACTTGCGGAAAGCCGCTGTGCGCCGCCTGTGTCCGCGACGTCCGCGGAACGATGTTCTGTGAGCACTGTCTGGCCGAACGCGTGGCCGGCGCTCTTCCACCTACACCGCCGCCTGGCAGCCCGGGCTTCAACGCTTCCCCTAATGTGGAACGTATGCCCAGCCCAGGCATGGCCGCCGTCCTCGGATTCATCCCCGGGGTGGGCGCGATGTACAACGGGCAATTCATGAAGGGCTTTTTTCACGTGATGGCCTTCGTGTGCATGATCTGGATGGCGGATCACTTCGGGCCCATCATGGTTCCGGTCTTCTTCGCATATTTCTTCTACCTGGTGTTTGACGCTTACAAGACGGCGCACGCGCTTGAGTTGGGACAGCCGGTGCCGGATCCCTTCGGCTTTGAACGGATGTTCGGACCCACACCGCATCCGCGGATGGTCTCGCAGCCAATCCCCACTGATTCCACAGTTCCTCCGACGACTGCGCCGGTCGAGCCGCCGCGCTATCGCAGCAGTGTTCCAACGGGCGCGGTGATCCTGATTGTGTTGGGTTTAGTTTTCCTCCTGCATACCGTCGGAATGTTCGAGTTCGCGATTGACCGCTTCTGGCCCTTGATCCTGATCGGCTTTGGAGGGTGGATATTTGCGCGGCGCTGGGGTCTGCTGGGCCACACTGAGGGCGCGTGCACGTGTGACCGCTGCAAGATGCGCTGCATCATGTGGCCTGCCATCATGGTTACGCTGGGCGTATTGTTCCTGCTGGATGAGCTCCATGGCCCGGGTTTTGAGAGGACGTGGCCACTGATCCTGCTGGTGATTGGCGGCGTGAAGTTGTTGCAGAGCAACGCATCGGACGCAGGGCACGTTGGCGGGCCTCCTGTGCTGCCGCCTGCGGGGGCCGCGCCACCTCCAGCTCCGCCAATGGACAACACGAATCGGCCCCCGAGCGAGGTGAGCAATGTCTAGCCCGGTGGTCACTCCCAGGAAGCGCCGCTCGATGACAGGACCGTTCGTCCTGATCATCGTGGGAGTCATATTTCTGCTGGGCAACATGCACCTGATCTCCTGGGGACGGCTTGGAATATGGTTCGCGCACTACTGGCCGTTGCTACTGATTGTTTGGGGCGTACTCAAGCTGGTCGAGCACCAACGCGCCAAGCAGGAAGGCGTCGCCGCCCCGGGCATCGGGGCGGGGGGAATCATCCTATTAATTTTCCTGATCATCGCTGGGCTCACGGCCAGCGAGGTGTCACGCGTCAAGTGGGATGAGTTGTCGGACCAGTGGGGGCTGGATGAGTCACACTTCCCGTTCAGGGGAAACTCGTTCGAGTTCGATGACCAGCTCACGCAGGACTTACCAGCGGGCGCTGCCGTAAAGATCGTGAATGACCGCGGCGCGGTGAATGTCAATATTTCCAATAACGACAAAATCGAGGTCAGCGCTCACAAGAAGATTCGCGCGGACAAGCAAGGCGAAGCGAACCAGTGGAACGAGCAGACCAAGCCGCAAATCACGGTTAGCGGGAATCTCATCACGATCAATGCGAATACCCGGGGTGCAGGCAATCACCCGGTGATGGCGGACCTGAACATTTCCCTTCCCCGCAAAGCAGCGGTGACGATCGCCGCGCAGCGAGGCGACGTGAATGTGATGGGCCGAGATGGGACGGTCGAGATAGCGAACCAGCATGGCGATGTGAACGTCGAGGACGTAAACGGCGATGTCAACCTGAACCTAGACCGTAGTTCGGTGAGCATGGGCGGGCACAACTCGGCGCGCATTTCGCAGGTTTCTGGCGATGTTTCTGTGCAAGGACGCTCAGACGAAGTATCGATCAGCGACGTGAAGGGAGCGGTGCGCCTCAACGGCGATTTCACCGATAGCGTAAAGCTCTCGAAGATCGGGAAATCGGTAAGTTTCAAAACCTCGCGCACCGACATGGAGTTGGCGAAGCTGAATGGGGATTTAGATCTCGATTCCGACAGCCTGCGCGCCGACAACGTGACTGGGCCCTTGCACGTGAGCACGCGCTCGAAAGACATCACTCTGGAGGCGGTGTCCGGAGATGCGCGCATTCAAAACGAGAACAGCGCGGTCCAGATCGAGCTCAAGTCGGCGGGCAATATTCAGGTCGATAATCGAAACGGTGACATCCACGTAGGCATTCCTGACAAGGTGGGATTCAAACTCGACGCGCGCAGCCAGGGCGGAGAGGTGGACGCGAATTTCCCTGGGGTTAAAGTCGTGAACGACGACAACGGTGGGACGGGTGCAGGCACGGTTGGAAATGGCGCGGCCCACCTGGTGTTGAACAGCCAGCACGGGAATGTCACGGTCCACAAAGGCACGTCGGAAAACGCCCACTCCATGTCAGAGCCTCCGCAACCTCCGGCTCCGCCCATGCCACCCAAAGTTCCGAAGCTGCCGCGAAATTCTTCTTCGACGGAGCCCACGGAAAACTGACGGGAGTAGCCGTGGCAAACACCGCCACGGCCGGACAGGCGAGGGCACCTGTCCCTACGCGAGCAATCTTCGAAAGTTTGGTTGTGAAGACCCACCCTAAGTTTCGCAAAAAGCGCGAAACTTAGGATGGGGCACCCGGCCGTCCCTTTCAAAACAGAGTTAATCAGACCCTCCCTAAGCAGTCGCCATCTTTTCTCTCACCAGCGCATCGATCTGCTTGAGGACTTCGTCTTCAGAGAGCTGGGTGGAGTCGATGACGATGGCATCTGGAGCTGATACGAGGGGCGAGGTGGCGCGGGTGCGATCGCGATGGTCACGCTCCCGTAGTTCAGCTGCCATCGATTCAGCGGACGGTCCCTTGATCTTCTGCTGATCCAGACGGCGCTGCTCGCGCACGACTGGGTCCGCATCCAGGAAGATTTTCAGGTCGGCATGCGGGAATACCTTGGTTCCAATGTCACGCCCTTCCATCACCACGCCCCCGTCCTTTCCCATCTCCTGCTGACGAGCGACCATCCACTCGCGCACGGGTGGATGCACGGACACGCGCGAAGCTGCCTCCGTGACGTCGCGCTCGCGAATCCGGGAGGAAACGTCCTTGCCATCCAGAAGCACGCGATTGCCGCCAATGGTCGGCTCCAGCACAATGCGCGAGTTCTCCGCGAGCTTGCGCAGGGCGGCAGCGTCGTCAAAGGAGACGTCCCACTCAATGGCTTTCAGAGCAAGCGCCCGGTACATGGCGCCGCTTTCCAGATTCACATATCCGAGCTTGCGCGCCAGCCGGGAGGCGATCGTACTTTTTCCGGCTCCGGCGGGACCATCGACGGCAATGATGAGTTTTCGAGCAGGCGTAGCGTCCATGAGAAGGGCAGTAAAGGTATCCTTGAAGGCGTCTCAGAGTACCAGAATCGACAGACCGTTTGAAATCCTGGCATTGGTGCCGCTGTGCACGGAGCATGCAGAACGAGATTCCTCGCTGCGCTCGGAATGACAAAGCTTAAAGCGCTAACGAGATTCCTCCTGCGCTCGGAATGACAAATCTTAAAGTGCTAACGAGATTCCTCCTGCGCTCGGAATGACAAATCTTAAAGTGCTTCGGATGACGGGTTTTTGAAGTTCTCGAAAAGACAGGTCTTGGGTAAGACCACCGCTCAGGAGCGACGTGGTTCGATCAAAGGCCGCGGGGAAGATCTCGGCAATTTCGCATTTGGGGAAAAAGCCTGTCTGGGAGGAGAGACCTGGATGAGAGAGCGGTTTCCCACGTGGACAAAACTCAGCTCGCGGGCGGCGAGCAGCGCGTTCACCGCTTCTTTCACACGCGAGCGCGGCACGAAATTTCCAAAGAAATTTTCCAGTTCTTGTTGATCGGCTGCAATTACGCAATCCAGATACTTCGAGAGCAACGCGCTGAGAGCCTGTCCGACCGACAGTTCGATTCCTTCGCGCACCGCGTCGGGAGCCCAGCGATAGAGAACGTCCCAGAAGGCGCCTTCGCTCGCTTTGTAATCGACGCGAGTAATCCGCAGGCGGGACCAAAGCTCGGCGAGCCCGCGATCCATAGCCGGCTCGGAGAGGCTGCCACCCAGCCGCTCGCGCAGCCGCTGCTTGGAGATGGGTCCGTCGCGCCGTATGACTTCGAACGCGTCGCATGCGAGCTGCGAATACTCGGCACGTGATCCGGCCTTGGGAGCTTGTCTCGGATTCCGTTCCCCCACCAGCGCATAAAAATACGGGAAAGCGGACGCTGTCACCAGGAAAGCATTGTTTTCGTCGAAGAGGTTGGCTTCGAAGGCGGCGCGATCGCGCAACAGGCGTACCATCAATTCCCGCGCATCCTGCGCCCGCGGATCGGAAAAGGAGTGCTGCCAAGTGGGCAGATGATCTTCTGCGCCGACCCAGGCGCCCACGAAAGTGGGGACTAAAAGCGGCTGCTTCAGCGGGTAGAGCAGGCAAAATCCCACGGATTCCAGGAACGAGCGACCATCCTCGAGCGTGCGCACGGTGTGCCCATCCAGATGCCATTTCGCGATTCGCGCCTGCTGGAGTTCGGACTCGGTCATAGAGTCGATTAGAACACAAGAACGTAATCGTTGGTCGTTGGTCGGTGGCAAAGCTGCTGTGAGCGGACGCGCAACGCCATGGTGGGCTACGAGCTTCGAGCTGCGAGCTGTGAGCAAGCCGGATTCGCTCTTGGCTCGAAACTCTTGGCTCGAAGCTCGTGGCTCCCAGCTCGTAGCTTGTAGCTCAGATCCGCTTGAATGCCTTCTGAATGTCCTTCATGGAATAGCGCAAAACCACGGGGCGGCCGTGGGGGCAGGAGAAGGGGAAGTCGGTCTTGGCGAGTTCGGCGAGGAGCCATTCCATCTTGTTCTGCTCAAGCGGCATGTTGACTTTGATTGCGGCGTGACAAGCGATGGATGCGGCGATGCGGGTGCGCACGGTCTCGAGATTCACTTTTTGATCTTCCCGCGATAATTGCTCCAGTAAATCATGCAGCATGTGCTCGACCTGGGAGGCGTCCACTCCGGCGGGAGCGATTTTGACAGCTACGCTGCGCGTGCCGAAGGGTTCGACCTCGAAACCATTCTTCGCTAACTCGTCAGAAATTTCGGCGAAGACGGCCTGCTGAGCGGGGGTGAGTTCCAGAATCAGCGGCATGAGCAGGCGCTGGCTCTCGACTCCCTTAGCTGCGCGTTGTTTCAGGATTCTTTCGAACAACACGCGTTCGTGGGCAACGTGCTGGTCGATGATCCAGAGGCCCTCATGATTGACAGCGAGGATGAAGGACTCGCGAATCTGGCCTAGCGGTTTGAGCGAACTCAGGGAGGGAGCGAGTTGGCTGGGAGCCTCGGGCTCATCGGGGAACGCGGGAGCACACGTGTCGTCGGGAACGACCTCGGCGGCGCGGGCCAGTGACACGGCTGCATTCGCCTCCACAGCGATTCCACCCTGGAATGAAAATCGCTCAGTGACGGCGGGCGGCGCAGGCGCTTCGAGCTGGAAGGCGCCCGCATTCGCGGGTTCATAGAACGCTCGCCATGCATTCGAGACCTCTCCCGGTGCATGTGAGCCGGGCGATAAGGAAGGGCTCGCGGTTGGATGCGCGTGAATTTCGGAAACGAATTGCGGCACCGGACGAGCCTTCATCAAGGCTGCGCGAATCGAGTCGCGCACGAAATCGTGGACCACGCTTTGCTGCCGGAAACGGACCTCGGTTTTCGACGGATGTACGTTGACGTCAACCTCTTCACTCGGCATTTCCAAAAACAGCAGCACCACCGGGTAGACGGTGGGCGGCATAATGTTGCGATAAGCTTCGGTGATGGCGTGCTGCACCCGGCGATCGCGAATCAGACGCCCGTTGACGAAGATGTAGATCGAGTTGCGGTTGAGCTTCTGGATTTCAGGCTTCGAAACAAAGCCATGTATGCGAACTTCGCCAGGCTCGCTGGGCGGCTCGTCCTCCTCCATGCGGCGCCAGGGCGGCGGTTGCGGCAAACCCATGCGCTCCAGACGCTGAAGTGCCGCAATAGGGAGAAGTTGGTCAAGAATCTCTTTTCCGAAAACCTGGTAAAGGCGCTCGCCATGCCCGGCTACGGGCGCCGCCACCAGCAGTGCGTTGGTTGCCGAGTGCAATTCAAAATGCTTATCGGGATGCGCGAGTGCGTAGTGCGTAACCAGGGATGCGATGTGCGAGAGTTCTGTCGATTCTGCCTTCAGAAATTTCTTACGCGCCGGGGTATTGAAGAAGAGGTCACGAACTGTGATCGAAGTGCCCAAAGGGAGCCCAGCTTCCTCCACCTTGAAAATTTTCCCGCCATTGATTTCGACTACCGTTCCAGACGCCTCTCCCGAAGCACAGGTTTCCAGGCGCAGGCGGGAAACGGAAGCGATGGAAGGCAAGGCTTCGCCGCGGAATCCCAATGTCGAAACGCTAAGAAGGTCTTCGGCGTTCTTCAATTTTGAAGTGGCGTGGCGTTCGAAAGCGAGCAGGGCGTCATCGCGCACCATCCCACAGCCATTGTCAGTGATCTGGATGAGCTTCTTGCCACCTGCCTCGACCTGAATGCGGATGCGCGTGGCCTCGGCATCGAGCGCATTTTCAAGGAGCTCTTTCACCACGGATGCGGGCCGCTCTACTACCTCGCCGGCGGCGATTTTGTTGGCAACGGCTTCGGAAAGAACGTGAATCTTGCCCATGATGTCGGATGGCCCGTGGGTCAGTCTCTCAGATGACAACTGGGAAGGTAAAGAGAGCTCAGGTAAGCTGTCTAACGACTATGGGCAAGATCTCGCGTCGCGCCTTCCTGAGACAGGCTGGCCTAGCGGCGGGTGCGGGCGCGCTTTCGCGCGGTTCCTGGGCGCACGCCATGCGGGAACACGGGCGCACCAAGCTGGCAACGGACCCACGACGGCCGCAATACCATCTGCTCCCTGCGGCCAATTGGATGAACGATCCCAATGGCCCGATCTTCTATAAGGATCGTTACCACATGTTTTTTCAGTACAACCCCAACGGTGCGTTCTGGGGAACGATGCATTGGGCGCATGCGATCAGCTCGGACATGATCCACTGGCAGCATGAACCGATTGCGCTTGCGCCCACGCCCGGTGGATACGATCGTGATGGCGTGTTCAGCGGCAGTGCGGTGCTCGACGGCAATACGCCTAACCTGATTTACACAGGCGTTCTGCCGCCAGCGTCGCCATCGGAAATCACTCTCGACGACGGCCAACATCAATGGCGCGAGGTGCAATGCCTGGCAACATCGACCGATCCCGATCTTCGTTCCTGGAGGAAGTTGCCGGAGCCCGTGATTGCGCGGCCGCCGCAACATTTGTCGGTCACCGGTTTTCGAGATCCGGGGGTGTGGCGGGAAGGCCGGGAGTGGCTGCTCACGTTGGGCTCGGGAATCCCGGGCAAGGGCGGGGCGATCCTGCTGTATGAGTCTCACGATCTGCGTCATTGGACGTATCGGCATTTGCTGATTGAAGGCCATGCCAGCGGAAAGAGCGCCGCCAATCCTGTGGACACGGGCGATATGTGGGAGTGTCCGGATTTCTTTCCTCTGGGAAATCGTCACGTGCTCATGATTTCCACCATGGGGAAGGTTTTCTGGAAGACGGGTCGGTACCATGATCGCCGGTTCACCGCTGAAAAAGAAGGCGTGGTGGATTTCGGCTCCTACTATGCAGCGAAGACCATGCTGGATGAACGCGAGAACAGGATTCTTTGGGGCTGGATTCCAGAAACGCGTCCGGAAGCGGAGTATCGCGCTGCGGGCTGGGCTGGAGCCATGGCACTGCCTCGCACACTCTCGCTTGATCGGGATGGAGGCTTGCGGATTTCGCCTGCGCCTGCGGTTGAGGTCTTGCGGGCTCATCATTCGCAGGTGAACGGCGGGGATCGAAATCGGGACAAGGCGTTGGCGAGCATTCGCATCCGCGATCAAGCGGGCGAAATTCAGGCGCGCTTTGCCGCAAACCGCGGATTCCTGCTGCGCCTGCGCGCGGAGAAGGGCGAGACCTTTGCCGAAATCGCCTACGATCCGCACAACAAAGATGCAGAGCTACGCGTGAACGGAACGGCGGCCTCATTTGCAACCAATGAAGCTGTCACGTTGCGCGTGTTTCTCGACGGCTCGGTGCTGGAGGTCTTCGCAAATGAGAAAGTCGTGATTACCGCCCGGGTATACACGGTTCCAAGCACACCGCTGCTCGTGGATGTTTCCGATCCGACAACGCTTGAGTCCCTGGACGTCTGGCAGATGCGGCCGATCTCGCAGGACCGACTTACTGGAGGGACAGGCGCTCTCGCCCGTCCGGGGCTGGACCAGTGGTCCTCTCGGAATTGTCCCCGGGCACTTTCTGAAAACGAACGCGCGCGTCGACGGGCGGGGGACGCCCGTCGCTCCATTGACGGCACCAGCAGCGTGTAGACCCGCAGCTGATTGGCGGCTGCAGATAGGATTGGCGGCACTGGAACCGAAAGAGAGAGCCGGCGCGTTCGCGAGCTCGCCATGGCCCTGGAAGGCGAGCGGAAGCGGCCTTGTCTTCCGCACAACCGTTCGTGACGCTCGATCACGGATGATGGTGGAAGTGAATCAGCACTCCGTGAACGACAAATCCAACGACGAACCAGAAGGCTGCCTCCAGAATTCGTCTGAAACGTGGGGTCATCG
>QIAH01000481.1 GCA_003225465.1 Acidobacteriota bacterium
CGGAAGCGGCGCAACACGCGAGTCCGCGCTGGAGCAGCATCGAGTTGAGTCTCAAGCGAGATCCCCCTCCTGGTGTGGATCAGCGATACGAAATCCGATCATTCCGAAACCGAACGCGAGAGCGGCCGACAAAACTGCGATAGCATCCTGAAATCTCCGCTATACCGGATGCGTAGGGGCGGAGAACGCAGCCGTGACGAAAAAGATTCCTCTGCCGCATTCGGCTTCGGAATGACAAAAACGAACCGATTCTCATTTGGCGGTCGGGCCCGAAACGGCGGGAGCGGGCGCCGCATCAGCGTGCACGGGCGGCTGGACGCCAGCCTGGGTGAGCGCCCGATCGAGCACGGCGCGCAATTCAGCGATCGGAAGGGCGCCGTCCATTTCCTCGCCATTGACGAAAAGCGTGGGCGTGGCGGAGACGCCTACCGAATCTCCTTCATGAAGCGAAGCCTTGATAGCGGAATCATCCTGGCCCTTGATGCAGGCCTGCAGCTTAGCGAGATCGAGATTGCGCTGCTGACCTTGCATCAGCGCGGCGCGGTCGATCAGCGCATGTTGTCCATCGTGGCCCTGGGCTCCATTGACCACGTTCTGGTTCCCGTGAAGATAGTCGGCGAAGTCCCAGTAAGCATCGTTGTTCTGCGCAGCCAGGCAGTTGGCATCGACCGCAGCGTGAGTGGCCCAGGGATGAATTTCCGCCAGCGGGTAATCCTTGTAGATGAACAGAACGCGATCGCCGTATTCCTTGAAGATTTGCGGAAACAAGGTCTGGTGCATGCGCGAACAGAAGGGGCACTCGAAGTCATCGTAGTTCACGACGACGACCTTGGCATCTTTATTGCCGCGAGTGGGACGGCCCTTGACGTCCATTTTCTTCATGACTTCGGCATTGGGATCCTTGGTGAGGTCGAGCTTGGTGAGCTTGATGAGGGTCTTGCCATCTTTGGAGAGCAGGAAGTCGTACTCATCCTTGCGTGTTCCCCGATTGAAAGTGAGCTTGACGGCGTCGTAGTTGTTGAAGTCGCTGGGGTGGATAGGCCCGATGCTGACGGTGACGTCAGGCGGCAACTTATAGTAGGCACGCACCTGGCGCTCGATGGCCTTTGAGGTATCGGCAGAAGGCGCGGACTGGGCAGCACAGCCCAGGCAAATGAGTAACAAGACGAGAAAGGAGCGTTGGACCAGCGTCACTAGAAACCGCCTCAGCATCAGGGCTTTAAAGGTTGATTATCTCATAGGGAAAGCAGGCTCTAGGCTCTGGGCTCTAGGCTCTGGGCTCTAGGCTCTGGGCTCTAGGCTCTGGGCTCTAGGCTCTGGGCTCTAGGCTCTGGGCTCTAGGCTTTGGCTTTGCGGTTCAAGCCTCAGTCGTCAGTCGTCAGCCCGCACGGAGGAGGTCTTCGGGGCGCAGGAGGGCGTTCATTGAGCCGGAGCGGAAACCTTCCAGGTCGAGGGTGACGAATTTGAATCCGAGGGCTTTGAAAATCCGTGTGAATTCGGCGGCTCGGGCAGGATCGAGGGCGCGGGGTAATTCGTCCCTGGAGATCTCGATGCGGACGATCTCACCGTGATGGCGCACGCGGAACTGGCGGAAGCCGAGGGCGCGGAGAGCGTCTTCTCCTTGCTCGACGGCGGCCAGGGCTTCGCGGGTGACGGGGCGGCCGTATTCGATGCGGGAGGAGAGGCAAGCGGAGGCAGGCTTGTCCCAGATGCGCAGTCCGGCAGATCGCGCGAGATCGCGGATGTCTTGCTTGGTCAGGGCGGCGTCGAGCAGAGGGGCGGCGACGTGGTGCTGACGAGCAGCCTGCTGGCCGGGACGGAAGTCGCCCTGGTCGTCGAGGTTCACGCCGTAGGCGATGGCGTCGAAGCCGCGGGCGTGGCGAAAGGCTTCCATGACGGTGAAGAGTTCGTCTTTGCAATGGAAGCAGCGCGAGGCGTCGTTGCGCGCATATTCGGGGCGATCGAGTTCGGCGGTGGGGATGACTTCGAGCGGGATGTGCTGCTCCTGGGCGAAGGCGACCGCGTCGGCGAGTTGGGTGCGCGCGAGGCTGGGCGAGTCGGCGATCACGGCGAGCATGTTGGGTCCGAGCGCCTGATGAGCGGCCCAGGCGAGGTAGGCGGAATCGACTCCGCCGGAGTAGGCGACGAGAAGGCGTCCGAGGGAGCGAAGGCGCTGCTCGAGGTCGGCGTGCTTGGGTGCGAGCTCGACGGGGACCGGCATGGATTCTATGGTAATACGGCGGCGCGCGGTGTGTCGTGAGGGAAGAAACAGGAGAAAACCAAAATCCGCACCCAGGCGAGATGACGGACACTGCTCGCCTTCGGGTCGGGAAAATCCCCACCCAGCGCGTTAGGATCTGACATCGCCGCTTAGAGGCGCACTTTGCGGTGGCGGGACGCGTGCGAGGGCTTCGGCTTCATGAGGGTTTGCACGAGTGTGTTGGCGAGCCAGGTTTCATATTGCTGCGGAGACCAACCGCGCTCGCGGACCAGCATGCGGAAGATGTCGCGGCTGGTGAACATCCAGAACAGATCGCGGGCGGATTGATAGTCGAGGCGGAGGCGTCCGGATTCGCGCAGAACGATCCCGGTGGATTCTTGGCGGTCGTAACGGACGCACTCACGGCGCTGCTCGAGCTTTGCCAGTTCGGGCGCGACCACGCCGGCGCCACGGAGAAGGTCAAAGGTGGCGTCCTGGGTTTCATGAATCTGGCGGGCAATGCGGGCGGCGAAGCGGAGCCGGGCCTCGGGATCGTTTGTACTCAAGGCTTGCTGGACAAGTTCCTGATAGCGGGGACCGAATGAAGATTGATCGAGAAGTTCAGCGAGGATGCCGGCCTTCGATTTGAAGATGGCGTAGACGCTTTGCGCGGAGACCTCAGCGCGCCGGGCTATGGCCTCAATCGTCATGCCGGCATAACCCTCGGTTTCGAGAAGCTGGCGTGTGGCTTCGACGATGCGACGGCGGGTATCGCCGGCCTGGCGCTGGCGGACGAGGGAGGTGTAGGGGCGCTTTTTGGTCTTCACCACTCCGGAAAATATTTTAGCATCCTGTAGTGAGTATAGATATCTATAGTTAATATTAAAACCCCTATTGCGTAAAATGGGGTTCGCCGGCTCGGAAAAGCGTTGCGGATTGGGAGCGCTGGACTCGACGGGCGGGGACGCCCGTTGTTCCATTTCCTGGGCGCGGAACCATTGGGAGGACGAGAGGTCATGAAACTTTTGGTGCTGGGCGCGACCGGGGGCACGGGATTAGAAGTGATCCGGCTGGCGAAGGAGCGGGGACACGCGGTGACGGCTCTGGTTCGCAATCCGGAGAAGCTGGCGGGGTTTCATAACCGAATCGGAGTCGTGAAAGGCGACCTGCTCAGCCCGTCCGAACTGGAGGCGAGTGTGCAGGGACAAGATGCGGTGCTATCGGCATTTGGACCGCTCGCAGACAAGGTGCGGCTTTGGAAGCAATATGCATCGGCGCTGACGGAGGCGATGTCGAGCTCGCGTATTCGGCGAGTGATGGTTTTGTCGGTGGCGTTCCTCTTTAAGGATTCGATCATTCCCCCCGCGTATTTCGCGGGGCGGCTGTTTTTTCGGGACACGGTGATCGGCGCCGCGGAGATGGAAGAAATCTTTATGAAGAGCGGGCTGGAGTGGACGATTGCACGTCCGCCGCGACTGACGGATGGCGCGTACACGGGGAAATATCGGGTGCGGGAGGGGCATTTGCCGCGTTTCGGGTTCACCGTTTCGCGGGCGGATGTGGCGGATTACATGATCA
>QIAH01000337.1 GCA_003225465.1 Acidobacteriota bacterium
CCAAAGGTGTTGCTGTTGTCGAGCATGTAATGGTTGTTGCCGATGTTGAGCGCGCTGAAGCGCAGGTTCCATTTCTCTCCGAACGATTTGCCGACCGAGCAATCCACCGTCGTGTGGGAGGGCAAGTGAGCGGGGCCATCGCCATTGAGAAATCCGGAACCGTAGTTCACGTTTACGGCGGCCCAACTCTGCCGGGGAAGCTCGAGGTTCGCTCCCGTACTGAGCGTGTCGCGCTGGTCGTGATCGAGGAAGAAATATCCTTGCTCCGGCGGCGAGAAGTTGGTGAGCCCACCGGTGACCGCTCCTGCGCCTTCGGAATATTGATGCGAGTAGGCCAGATGGAACTGAACGCGACCGGCAACTCGCGGAGAGTTGGCGCTTACT
This sequence comes from Acidobacteriota bacterium, assembly GCA_003225465.1. Classification (GTDB taxonomy): domain Bacteria; phylum Acidobacteriota; class Terriglobia; order Terriglobales; family Acidobacteriaceae; genus Gp1-AA133. The sequence continues at coordinate 385 of QIAH01000337.1, forward strand.
TCCCATCCACGGAGACGGGCGCGGTCGATGGTCAGAGGGAAGAAGATGTTGGAATTGCCGAGCACGTCGTGATCGAAAAAGTTTCTGGCTGCCGTGCGGAAATTTGCGATATCAAACGTCCAGCCCGCCAGCGGAATCGTGAGTCCGAACTCCCGTTGTTCGTCCCGCTCCCCGTGGAGCGGCAGAAATCCGCAGTCGGATCCGTTGCATTGCGTGAGCAACGAACCCGACACCGTGAGCAGCGGCGGGGCCTGGTAGTAGCGTCCCCAGAACGCGCGCGCCACCCAGTGCAGTTTCGGAATTTGCAGAGCGGCGCCCAGCCGCGGGTCAGCGGCGTTCTCGCTGAGCGGATGATTGCCTCCCAGAAGCGTATTTGTCCCGGTTCCTCCGAAATGAGTCAGACGAATGCCACCGTTCAGGGTGAGCCATCGAGTCAGTTTGTACTGGTCTTCCAGGAAGATCACAGAGACCGAGCCCCAGAGTTTCTCGCGCTCGGGCGCGACCACCGAAGTACCATCCCCGGCGTTGACCGCAAACAACTGGTTATCGCGCTGCCCGAAAACCTGGATTCCGACGCGCGCCGTGTGTTGATTTCGCGTGTAGGCGGCCGTGACTACGCCTCCGATGTAGTTGGAGCCGCGATCATCCTCCGGGATGAACACGCTCGGGTCGGGCGCGCCCGTGTAGTCGCCGATGTAGTGGGCGCGATTGAAGTGGTAGAAAGGCGAGACTGTCAGGACGAGTCCAGTGCCCACCGTATGCAGCCAGGAAAAATTCGCGAACGCATCGCGCTCGTTCTCCACATCGCGCATACCCAGGCTCTGCGCCTCGGGATCATTCGGAACCTGGTAATGGTCGCCGCGCACTGATGTCACCAGGCGCAATTGATCGTTCGGGGATTCATTGAAAATCAACGACCCGAATCCGCTGAGCCCGGCCGCTTGATTGTGAAGATTCTCGGGGCTGGGAGTTTCCAGGCCGAGGTCGGTGCGATATCCCGAGAGGCTTCCGTACCAGGCAAAACGGTCGCTGTGATCTCCAAAGCTGATCTGGGGATTGGTGGCGTTGTAGCTGCCGTAGCCGAGCACCAACTCGCCCTGTCGATCGCGCTCAAATCCGGAGCGCGTGACCACGTTGAAAACTCCGTAGGTACGGTCGCCGTATTCGGCGTTGTAGCCGCCACGCTGGACTTCCAGATAGTCAATGTCTTTCGGGTCGAACTGGGGGCCAACGTTGGAGGCGATGCTGGTGTTGGGCACGGGTACGCCATCCAGCAGCCAGGAAACCTGGTGGCCGCCGCGGATGTGGAGTTGATCGTGGACCATGTAGGCGCCGGGCGTGTAGTTCGTGATCATGGCCAGGCTGTTGCTCTGATCGGCGCCCGGCGTATGGTTGACAGTTTCGCGGCTTACCACGTTGGTGCTGGTAGAAGACTCCGGATTCACCGCCGGGGCGACGTCCTGTACTTCAACCGTTTCGGCGGCGTGCGCGACTTTGAGTGCAAAATGCGGCTTGGCTTCGCGCTCCGACGTGAGGACCAGAGTCTGCTCGTCCGTCGCGAAGCCTGGGGTTTCGACGGTGACGCGATATTCGCCGAGCGGGACGTTTTCAAACCGGAATTCGCCGGAGCTGTCGCTGACCGTGGAGCGCGACCAGTCGGAAGTCGTCGAGCGCAGCGTGACCTTCGCATCCTGCACGGGACGGTGCTGCGGATCGTGAATAAGTCCGTGTACCGAGCCGAAAATCGTGGCGCTGGCGGCGAGCGCGATAAAAAGCAGACTCGCGCCGAATAGGACCGAAATCAGATGCTTCCTCATGTGTCCTCTTCCCTGTGGAGGAGACCGGTGACGGTGGCGAGGCTCGAAAGAGTTCAGGGATCCGCGGGCGGTGCTGATCTTGCCCCTACGCACGATTTCTGAATCTGAGGAGACTCGCGAAAAAAACGGTTTCTACAGGGCGGGAGGAGCGCGAACCGAGTGGTAGGTCGCGAGCTCGAGCGTGCGAACGTGCGGCTGCAAGGCCAGGACGCGGTCGCTGGTTCGGCCAGTTTGTTGGGATGGCGACTGCAGGCTTACCTGCGCCCACAGCGCTCGGGCAAGAGGCCGGCAGCATTCGTGTCCGGTACAGCACGGATTTGAATGGAGATTATTTTTGCTGATGGGGCCGGGACGAGATGGTTCGTGAGCCTCGGCTGCCACATGGTGGTGGCAGGAAGGCGTACTTTGCGTCTGCATAGCCAGCGGCGTCCGCACACAGTGTTCGTGCTGGGAGGGTACCGATGCTGCCGCTGCCAACGGCGCGAGCGTCCCCGCAAACAGGACCAGCAGCAAGAATCTGGCAGTCAGGCGTCGCATAGTTGAGAGTTGAAGAGGGAAGCTTCCGCGCGACGAATCTCCCACTTCGATTCGAGGCGCACAGCCGCCGTCGGGGTCGGCAACCGTCTCAAGCATAGGGCAGTTCTGCCGCGCGCACAACCCCAAGGCGGGTGATATGCGTCTGGCCCGTTCGTGGCGAGCGGGGTGGGCGGGGCGGGGACGCCCGCCGCTCCATTGTTCGATTGGCGCCAGCCCGGTCAGGCGTTCCTCGGCGGACAACGGATTTTGCGGAGCGCTTGCGAGCATTGACTTATTGCACTGGAAACGATGCACCTCAAGTTGAGACGCCAAGTTCCGGCGTGGTAGCATCCTAGGTTTTGGCAGGTGATGTTGGGCCGACCTGAGCCAGTCCTCATCCACTTATTGTCGGTCTTCTGATCGTCGACGTTCCCGAAGCCGCTGCCTTGGCAGACGACTGAAGATCGATGCTGACGACTGCGTTGAGCGGACCTCGTCCCCTCCCAGCCTGCTGAAGGAGTGAACCCGTGAAGGTCTACGAAGGTGCAAACATCCGCAACGTGGCCCTGGTCGGCCACGGACACGCTGGAAAAACCTCGCTCGTTTCCGCCGCGCTTTACACCGCGGGCGCGACCCAGCGCATGGGCCGCGTGGACGATGGCAGCGCCACCACCGATTACGACGAAGAGGAAATCGCCCGGCAGATGTCGGTCGGTACCGGTATCGCGTTCGCGGAATGGGGAAAGACAAAGATCAATCTGCTCGATACGCCCGGCTTCAACATGTTTGTCCATGAGGCCAAGACTGTGCTGCCGGTGGTCGAGGCGGCGCTGGTGGTGGTGGATGGGGTCGCCGGAGTCGAAGTGGTCACGCAACGCGTGTGGGGCTACGCGGAGGAAATTAACCTGCCGCGCGTGATTGTGGTCAGCCGCATGGATCGCGATCGCGCCGATGCGGATCGCGTGCTCGAGTCACTCCGCGGTGCTTTCGGGCGCGCAGTCGTTCCCTTGCAATTCCCGATCGGCAAGGAGAAGAGCTTCACCGGCGTCGTCGACCTGGTCAAGATGAAGGCCTACACCTACGAGCTCGGCGGCAACGGCAAAGGCAAGGAAAGCGAAATCCCGGCCGACCTCGCGTCGGCCGCTCAGGAAGCGCATGAAAAGCTGGTGGAGCTGGTCGCGGAAGGCGATGACAAGCTGATGGAGGAGTTCTTCGAAAAGGGCACCATCCCGGAGGAACACCTGATTCCGGCGCTGCATGATGCCATTCGCGAGGACAAGATTTTTCCGGTGCTGTTCACCTCCGGCCTGGGAAATATTGGAGTCGACAAGTTAATGGACTTCCTGGTCGATTACACCCCGGTGGGCACGGAACACACTGCGCTGCACGGGGTCGCGAGCGGCAACGGACAGGCTCCCGAGCGGCATGTTGCGGATTCGGATGCGCTTTCGCTTTTCGTATTCAAGACCGTGTCCGATCCTTTCGCCGGGCGAATTTCGTACTTCAAGGTCTACAGCGGCGTACTGAAGAACGAAGCCTCGGTGCAAAACTTCACCCGTAATTCGCAGGAGAAGCTGGCGCACATCTCGATCATGCAGGGCAAGAACGCCGTTCCGGTGAATGAACTGCATGCCGGCGATATTGGGGCGGTCGCCAAGTTGCGCGATACGCTGACCGGAGACACGCTCGGCGACAAGTCCGCCCCCATCCAGTATCCCAAGGTCAACTTGCCGGAACCGGCGATCACGTTCGCGATCGAGCCCAAGAGCCGCGCCGACGAAGACAAGCTCGGGCCCGGCATCCACAAACTGATGGAAGAAGACGCCATGCTGCGCTTCTTCCGCGATGCGCAAACCAAAGAATTCCTGATTGCCGGAACCGGCCAGCAGCACATCGAAGTGGTCGTCTCGAAACTCAAGAAGCGCTACCACACCGAAGTCAATCTGAAGGCGCCCAAGGTTCCGTACCGCGAGACTATCCGCGGCAAGGCCGATGTGCAGGGCCGGCACAAGAAGCAGACGGGCGGTCACGGACAGTACGGTGATTGCAAGATCAAGATGGAGCCACTACCGCGCGGCGGCGAGTTCGAGTTCGTGAACGACATTTTCGGCGGCTCCATTCCGAGGAACTTCATTCCCGCGGTCGAGAAGGGCATTCGCGATGCCGCGGGCCGCGGCTACCTGGCGGGCTTCCCGGTCGTCGATTTCAGGGTGATCCTCTACGACGGCTCCTATCACGACGTCGACTCGAACGACTTGTCATTCCAGATGGCCGGGCGCATCGCATTCAAGAAGGCGATGGAGATCGCCAAGCCGACCCTGCTCGAACCGATCATGGCGGCCGAGATCACCGTGCCCGATGAGTTTGCGGGCTCGATCATGGGCGATCTGAACAGCCGGCGCGGGCGCATTCAGGGCATGGACAACAAGGGCGGCAATACCGTGGTCAAAGCCGAAGTGCCCATGTCGGAGATGTTGACCTATGGCGTGGATCTCACGGCAATGACGCAGGGCCGTGGCAGCTTCAACATGGAAATGCATCACTACGATGTGGTGCCCGGTCAGCTGCAGGAGAAGATCATCGAGAAAGCCAAGGCCGAGCGCGGCGTGGTGAAAGAAGAAGAAGAGTAGAGCTCAAGGCACTCTCACCACAGAGGCACAGAGAAAGGCCCTTTCTTGGGAGTGCTTGTTGTTGGCAAGCACTTCAACACTTGTCATTCCGAGCGCAGCCTTGTCATTCCGAGCGCAGCGAGGAATCTCGTTCTTTCCCGCTGCCGGGCGCCGCAGATTCCTCGCTCCGCTCGGAATGACAAGAATTGTAACTGCAACTGCGAGAGTTCTAACTGCAATTACAAGCGCTTCAGCTGCAATTACAAAAGGTCCAGCTGCAATTACAAGACTTTTAATCGCAATGACAAGAGTTCTAAGCGCAAGCATCGCAAAGAATCGCAAAGCGCGCGTAGAAGAACTTCGATCGAGGCTACGCATATTCTATTTCGGCGCTTCGGACTTGGCGTTGTGTTGAAGCTTCGGCATCTCCGGGACCGAGACCATGTTTTCGGTCGCGCGATCCAGTTCGAAGAAGGCCCTTTTCTTTGCACAACTCGAGGCGCCTAAAACTTCCTCTTCTTCGGGCGACAGCGGTTCGCCCTGAAGCACGATGGCTCCTTGCATCCCGAATCCCATCACGCGAAAATTCAGCGAGCATTCGTGACCATAGGCCTTGGCCAGCGCGTGTCCCAGGTCTGGTTGTTGAAACGTGAGGTAACGGCTGTCGTAGATCAGCACGCCGCGCGTCGCACCCGGTTGCTCGTACTGCCACTCGGCCAACTCTCCCAGCAGACGACGGCTGTCTGTAGACCAATCGACCAGGCGCAGCGAGTTTCCATTCTCAACATCCGCGGGCTCTTGCAAGAAGCGCAGCTTGAAATCGCTTGTGTCCCCGGCGACGAACAAGCGCGAGTAGTTCACGCACAGCGGTCCGGTATAGCCTGCTGGGCGCTGTGGTTGCAAAGCGGTGGCTTCCACCTCGCCGTATGCACGATGCTTCTGATCAGGCGCGACCAGTACGTTGGTCTTGACCGTACGCGAGGTGAAGGGAGGCTTCTCGCCACAGGTGACGAGCTCGGGAGCGGTGGCCTTCGGCGTATTCTCCGGCGCGGGCGGCGCGTTGGATGTTTGGGAACAAGCTGAGGCACTCAACAAAATGAGCAGCCAAGGGAGCTGCGGTCTTTTGCAATGGAAGAGGAACACGCCAGGATTTTAGAACAGCACACTAGGCTGCGTCTGTACAGGACATCGTCTAATCTGGTGTGACGAACTTAGCCTACATGCAGCTGAGCGTGGATCATGTCACGATGTGCGGCTCGGATTTGGATGCGATGCGCCGCGCCTGCGAGGTGATCGGGTTGGCTTCCGAGTACGGAGGCCCTCACGCGAACCGCGCTACGCATATGGCGTTGGTGGGGTTCGAAGACGGCTCCTATCTGGAATTGATTGCCCCGTTTGCGCCCGAGGCCGACGCTACCGGAATGATGGGCGGCTGGGCCAAGTACATGCGGGAAAACGCGGGCCCGAGCGCCTGGGCGGTAGCAAGCGCTGACATCCGCGCGGACGTACAGCATCTGCGATCAGCTGGAATTCTGGTTCGCGGTCCGGATCCGGGCGGTCGCACCCGGGCCGACGGAGCCATTCTTCAGTGGGAAACCGCAATACTCGGCGCAGGTCCGGCAGGTACGGTGCTCCCATTCATGATTCAGGATAAGACCGCCAGGAGTCTGCGGGTGCAGCCTTCGGCGGCTCTCGAACGCTCGGGAATTACGGGCGTAGACGCGGTCGTGCTCGGGGTTCGCCATCTGAAAGAGGCGGCCGCGCAATTTCGAAAAGCGTACGGCTGGGCCGATCCCGTGGAGGAAGAGAGTCCTGAGTTTGGCGCAAGCCTCGCGCATTTCCCGGGAACACCCGTCATTCTTGCCTCGCCGCAGCCCAATGAGAACAACTGGCTAAGCAATCGGCTGGAGCGCTTTGGTGAATGTCCGGCAGCGTTTCTGCTTAGCACGCCGAGCCTCTCGAATGCGGTTCAACGATTTCGTTTGCAGCCGGCGGGTGCGTGGTTTGGGCGTCGTCTCGCATGGTTCGATTCGACCAAGCTGGGATCGATGCGCCTGGGTGTTATCGAGTCCGCGACGGCTGCGTCTATGCCTTGAAACCTGGCATTGCTTCCCGCATCCTTTCGCTTTACCATCGCCTTACCGTGGCTACTCTGAAGAACACTCCCAACCTGAAGGAACGGATCGTGTCGGCAGCGCCGGTCGAGGACGATTCCCCGTTTGAGCTGAAGCTGCGCCCGCAGCGGCTGGCCGAGTTCATCGGACAAGATAAGGTGAAAGAGAATCTGGCCGTAGCCATCGAGGCGGCGCGCTCGCGCGGCGAAGCCATGGATCATGTGCTGCTCTATGGTCCCCCGGGCCTCGGCAAAACGACGTTAGCGAACATCATTGCCAACGAATTGGGCGTGGCGTTTCAGCAGACTTCGGGGCCGACTCTGCAGATTAAGGGCGATCTCACCGCGATCCTCACGAACCTGCAATCCAAGCAAGTGCTCTTCATCGACGAAGTGCACCGCCTGCAGCCTGCGCTCGAAGAGATCCTCTATTCCGCGCTCGAAGATTACAAGCTCGACATCATCATCGGACAGGGCCCCTCGGCGCGCACCCACACCATGGATGTGCAGCCTTTTACTTTTGTCGGCGCCACCACCCGCGCCGGGCTTCTTTCCGCGCCCCTGCGTTCACGCTTCGGCATCATGTTGCGGCTGGAGTTTTACACGCACAAGGATCTGCAGATCATCGTGGAGCGATCCGCGGAGATCCTGGGAGTGGCGATCGACGATGAGGGCGCGGTCGAAATTGCCAGCCGCTCTCGGGGTACGCCGCGCATCGCCAACCGGCTTCTTCGGCGCGTGCGCGATTACGCCCAGGTGCGCGGCGGCGGGAAGATCGACAAGCGCACCGCACAGGCCGCCCTGCAGATGCTGGAAGTCGATCGCCACGGATTTGACGAGGTCGATCGCAAGCTGCTTCTCACCATCATCGAGAAGTATCAGGGCGGCCCGGTGGGAGTGAACACGCTGGCGGCTGCGCTCGCGGAAGAGCCCGACGCCATCGAAGAAATCTACGAACCGTTTCTGATCCAGATCGGCTTCCTGAACCGCACCCCGCGCGGACGCGTCGCCACCATGCTGGCGTACGAGCACTTCGGCATCACGCCCAACCGAAGGCAAACCTCGCTGTTCTAGTTATGGAGAGGCGGGCGTCCCGGCCCGCCTGGACGGGCGAGACGCCCGGCCCTCCATTTTCCAATCAGCGACTTCGCGGAGGACTGCGACAAGTCTCTTCACATCCTCCAATGGGACTCCATTTAGAGCCTTGGGCGCGGCGCGTTGATGGTGTATCGTGTGCTGGCTTCATCCCGTGGGGGCGGGGTGCGCAGCGGACGAAACTCGCTTTTGGGGACGTGCCGGGGTGTTTTTTGCCAGATTACGAATGGCCGCAATTCTCTGCCTCCTCGGCAGCATACTGGCCATCGGTCTCCGCACCTACGCGCAAGTTCTCTCCAGCACTCAGGCAGCTGCACCTCCGGCCTCTTCCAGCCAGAGCCTTTCAACGCCACGGGATGCGAAAAAGCCCTCGCACGAATTGGTCACCCAGAGTTCATTGGCACCCCCGGCCATCATGATTCCGCGCCTTTCCCGCTCGCCCGCGCTGGTCGACTTCCTCACCATGGAACCGCTGGGTGAAGTGGCACCGCAAATGGCCAGGGTCTCGGGTTTCGTGCAGCGCGACCCGCACGACGGCGCACCCGTTTCGCAGCGCACCGAGGCATACCTCGGCTATGACCAGAAGAATCTCTACGTGGTGTTCGTCTGCTTCGACCAGCCGGGCAAGGTACGCGCGCATCAGGCTCGGCGGGAAGACGTGCAGGACGATGACAACGTCGAGATCATGCTTGACACGTTTCGCGACCGCCGCCGCGCCTATGCTTTCCAGATCAATCCCCTCGGCGTGCAATGGGACGCCATCTGGACCGAAGCGCCACATGAGGAGGTCAGCGGCAACTTCGATACTTCCTTCGACACACTCTGGTATTCGCAGGGGAAGGTTACGCCCCAGGGTTATGTGGCGTGGATGGCGATTCCATTCAAGAGCCTGCGCTTTCCGTCCACCGCCGAGCAGTCCTGGGGAGTCATTCTTTATCGCGGCATTGTCCGGGAGAATGAGAATGCGTTCTGGCCTCAAGTATCGCAGCGTTTCGAGGGCCGGCTGGGACAGGCAGCCACCATGACCGGCCTGGAGGGAATCTCGCCGGGTCGCAATGTTCAGCTGATTCCTTACGGGTTGCTGAATTCGTTTCGTGATCTCGACGACCGCAATCCAAATGACCCGCACTTCGAAAACCGGGCAATTGGTGGGACGTTCGGGCTGGACTCGAAGATTGTGCTGCATGACAGTCTCGTGCTCGACCTCACTGCGAATCCGGACTTCAGCCAGGTTGAGTCGGACGAACCCCAGGTTACGGTGAACCAGCGCTTCGCAGTCTACTTCCCTGAGAAGCGCCCGTTCTTCATTGAGAACGCGGATTACTTCCGCACGCCAATTGACCTGTTCTTTACCCGCCAAATCGTGAATCCGAGTTTCGGCGCGCGCCTAACCGGCAAAGTGGGACCCTATTCTCTGGGATTGCTCACGGCCGACGACCGCGCGCCGGGTCTGATCGTGCCGCCTTCGGATCCGCTGGCGGGGTCGCGTCGCTACTTCACCATCGCTCGCGTGAGCCGCGACATCTTCAAGCAGTCGAGCATCGGTGCGATTTATACCGACGAGGAGTATCCCGCTGCCGGTGGCTTCAACCGCATCGGCGGCCTCGACAGCCGGATCAAATTTGCGCCCAGTTGGACGGCGACGCTGCAGTCCGTCGCCAGCTCTACCCTGAACCCCGGCGGCTTCTATCAGGCAGGACCGGCCACTCTCGCGGACACGACCTTCTCGGGCGTCCATACCAGTTACGAAGGCACCTATAAGGACATCAGCCGCGGCTTTACCAGCTTGCCGGGATTTGTGAATCGCGTTGATATCCGCGACGTGGGAAACATGTTCGACTATCGTTTTCGGCCGGAGGGAGGCGCGCTCGTCTCCTGGGGACCGTCGATGCATACCGACTGGGTATGGGCGCATGACGGAACTCGTCTCGACCTGCTTACCGATCCAAGTGTCAGCTTCCGATTCAAAGGCCAGAGCTTCCTGACGCTCTACCCGTATACCGATTTCCATGAGCAACTGCGCCCGCTGGATTTCGCCGCCCTGAGCGCCAACCGCGATTACCACGAACACGACAGCGCTGTAATTTGGGGCACGAGTTACCTGAAATGGCTGCTGCTGCAGGGATACTACTTCTGGGGCGACGGAGTGAATTTCGTTCCGCCCGGCGCGCCGACTCCGATGGCGTGCCCGGGGACGCCGGGTGTAGCGTCCACTCTCTGCCCACCCTTCCTGGCTCGATCCGACAATGCGAGCGTAATGGTGTCGCTGCGGCCGACGTCTGCGCTACGCATCGACAACACCTACTTGTTCACGCGGCTGCGCGACCCTGACAGCAGCGCCGCCATCTTCAATAACCACATCATCCGGACAAAATGGAATTGGCAAATCACGCGCGAGCTTTCGCTGCGGACGATTTTGCAGTACACCGCGACTTTGTCGAATACAGCACTGACGTCTTTGCCGACAACGAAGCAGTTCAATGGCGACTTTCTGATCACCTATCTCATTCATCCCGGGACGGCCATTTACGTTGGCTATAACAGTGATCTGCAGAATATTGACCCCGCCCTGCTGCCGTCGCCCTCGGGAGGCTTACTGCGCACCCGCGATAAGCTCATCAATGACGGGCGCCTGTTTTTTGTGAAGGTGTCGTACTTGTTCAGATTTTAAAAGGCCAGCCGATGCGATCTTCCCGGAGTGGCATGAGGTTCGCTGTCTTCGCTTCAAAGCTCGGCTTCAGCCGTGGGTGTAAACCCCTATGCAAGGCTGACCTCTGCGCTTGCGCCCGCTTCGGTCTCGGGCATCCGGTGTTTTACGATGATCGGGGTCAATTCGCGCACAATCCTTTCAAAAGATGTACTGGAAAAGCTCAAGCGCGTGGAAAGCTTTCCCGGCAATTGCGCGGTGAACTGACGCGATAGGCGTGGTCAGGGCGCTGCAAGCCGCGTCGACGAAAACCGGGATCAAGCATAAAAATAGGGCGCCTTCGCGGGCGCCCCGAAGTGTTCCTACGATCCCACAACGTTCATTCATCGTGACTGCAGGGATTGTTGTTCAACACTCTCCTGAAATCGTTGTACCGGAAAGTTGGCACTCCGCCCACGGCAGGATAGGCCGACGCCAGCAGCGGGCCATACTCGGTCGTCGAGGTTCCGCCAAACGAGTTCGTGGTGCCCGGCAGAAACGCGCCGCCCAACTGCCAGACGCATGCCTCTCCGGCGCGCCCGGTGGTGTAGATCGGATAGAAGGTGGTTCCTGCTGGCGGATTTACGCATCCTGAGCCCGGATTGGGGTCGGCCGGATTCGAAATGTGCCGCTGACAAGGAGGATTGGTAGCGAATTCGGTACGCGGCAGGTCGGTCTCGAAACCGACCCGGTTAAAGTTTCGCAACTCACCTTCGGGGTCGCGGAATAGCGGACTGGTGAACTGCACCGGCTGGGCATGCAGGCTCCGGTCCCGCGCGACGTTGCGCAAGGTTCCCGGCCAAACCGGCCCGTAGTCCAGACCGTCATAGTCGTCGTCTTCCCCGAGACAACCTCCTACCGGCACCAGTCCGACGGAGGAGGCGAAGTCCGCGGTGAAGCAGGCTCGATCGTCTACATCCGGGCCTGCTGGATCATGGATGCTGGGCTGAGTGCAATGCCCGCCTTGCGCGTCCACGGCATTGCAATATTCAAAGTGGCCAATTTCGTCCGAAAAACTGATGTTGAAGGCATGCGCCGCCCACGGTATACGCGTGTGCTCGCTCGAGGTTGCGTACATGGGGTGGAAATCGTAAGGGATGTTGTGAGTTGCGAAGTCACAGGTGGTTCCGTTGGGATCAAACAGTATTTCAGCGAATCCGTTGGCGGCACTCGACACCATGAATCCGCTCTGATGCGTGGTCCGGTCGTTCACCGTAACTTTCAACCCGTGGGCCGTGTCTTCGAGGATGACTTCCAGTTCATCGCCCGAGTTCATGAACAGGGTCTGGGCGTTGGTGGAGACGAACGGGCCCAGCGGGCTGGGGGATCCCGGCGGGAAAGGAATCCCGTCCTTCTGGATGAAGGCGAAGTTCACGTACTCGATCGCTCCTCCGCAGGCATTGTTGACGGCGCCGCTGTTCATGTTCTCGGACAGGCTGTCGATGTTGAGCGCGGCGCACCATTGGGTCGTGTCGCAACTGTCGAACCAGCCCGGGGGATAAAACTGCATCTCCATGAACCCCGTTCCGGGATGCTTGCCGATGTAATGCGAGTTGGCCGGGTCGGCGCTATCGAAGATGTTCCTGTCGCTGGCCGGAGTGCAGGGAATGTTGGGTCCCACCAGAGAACCGCCTGGGTTGGGAGCGGATTGATCGTCGCACATCGCCATGCCAAACCAGAAGGCGGGATGCAGCATGAAATTGAATACGCCCCCGGTGCCGTTCTGGTTGGGCGGAGTTGGCGGGTCCTTTGGCAACCGCAGACGGTAAATCTGCGTGGATCCCGAACCTGGGACGTTTGAATAAAACAGCAGGGCGGGTTCGTCGTGACCGGTGTAGGCGCCGTTGTAACCGATGGGGTCGTACACCTCGGAGCAGAGAACTCCCGTACCTTCGTCACAGTCGAGGGCCCTCCGCGGAAATTTGGACGCGCTTTGCGCGAAGGCCAAGCATCCCAATAGCAGAACCACTAAGCAGCAAGCTACTTTTCGCACAGTAACCTCCACAGTGAATTGAAAAAAATGGGAATTGGGACCCTAGAATTCTCGGCCCAGCACTGCCACGGGAAGGAACAGCACTTGAAACACGGTCGAGGGCGGACTCTATTCGACAACTATTGATTTCATCTCAAGCGCAGACAAGATTGCGCCCGCGTGTGAGAGGAACCCATATCGCAGCAAAGTAGACGGAGTGCGCTTCGAGAGCCTGAACTTGCCGGCAGAAGTTCCCGCGGGGCCTTGCGGGGGACCTCACGTCGGGTATCGATTGGGATTGTTGCCCAGCGGGAGTCAAGGGTCAACAACCCAGTCCGCACTTTTACTGCTGGCGGTTTAGAGTGTCAAGGAAAAACGCAGCCGGGTGGTTTGTTTGTCTTACCTCCCCTGAGAACACAGCGCCGTGAAGCAGATCACTGGCCAATCGCGTTAACTGGTGAAAAATCCCGATAGTGCTCATCGTGGGGTCAATGAGCGAAATCGCCTGCTTGCGACAGTTGACCGTGTAGATGGGCGAATAGGACAACGATACTGCCGATGGGTGGTAACCTCATTTGCTGGAGCCATAGAGTGGCCATCCCGCTGTTCGGATACCGCAAGATCGAGGCTGTGGCCTGCATCCTGATGGTCGTTGGGGGAGTTGCTGGATTGTTTCTGGCACTGACGGGCAAGGGTGAATTGTTCGCCGAGGCAATTTGGGGTCACGCTTGGCCGACTTGGTCGCACCTTAGCCCCCTTTGGCTCATACTTCAGAGTCTCGGTGTGACTGTCGGTGGGATAGGAGCTTGGCGCAGCAAGTCCTTTCTGCTAACTGCGGTTGGTGTTGCCTCGTCACTCGTAGTGAAGACATCAGTGGGGATGGTTTCGTTTCTACCCGGCGTCTTTATGCTGTGGCTGATATTGCAGCGGCCACGATCCTTCAGTGTATTCTTGCCTCGATGGAAAGGCCCCGGTCCCCCGCCACCCGGAGCTTGGCGATAGTTGACATAAGATCGCTATATCGCTCATTGACCCTTTTGCAACAGTCATCGACGTAATCCTTGGCAGTCGGACGTATCGTACAGTCCCTGGGGCTGAGATGCGAGCGTTTGTTGATCGGCCTCATAGTGAGTCCACGCGCTTGGAACCAAATCGGACACCGCAGCACAACCCGCAAAAGTCGTTACACACTCGATGTTGACCTTTAGGAGTTCGTTGTTGGCGGAGGAAGTTGCATCGACCCAAACATTGAAGTGATGCGGAGCAAAACCCGTTGCGAAAGAGTGGTGCAAGCGGTATGAGTCATCTGCGCACAACTTTTTCGATGGCTTGCTGGTCTCGGTGATAGCCACCACGGTGCGTTTCGGTGTCATGTAAGAAACCCATTGCTGTTGCGCCACTAATTTCCCGTCCTCGACCCACATGAACACGGAATAGCTCCAGCTTCTGCGGATCAGGTTGTCGCGCCAATTGCTGAGTTTCGGATGCCTGTCCCAAAATCCATCCACCGGAATACTGGTAACGGCGAGGCAATCCGTGACGACACATGGATTGGAATGCCACTTTCCGCTAGTAGTACCGTGATACCGCGTTGCGAAATTTCGCACGTCTGCAAAGCTAGACTGATTCACCCGCAGGAGGGCGGCATCAGTCATCATCTGCTTTGCCATATTTGCGCTGTGCAGATTGTCGAAGTACAGGGCAGATGCTGTCACGATACTTGCCAGCACCAGCGTGGTGACTATGCCAATTGCCACACTTCTCACACCTATTCTGAAGCGCATACCCTATTGGACACCGCAAGGAGTCGGTCATGCATGGTTACCACCGTAATTGACGAAACCGGATTTATCGACAATTGACCTCCGCATCTTTTCGAAGCCATAGAGCTTGAGTGTGGCTAGACTTCCCCTCGGACTGACACGCATGACGTCGTGTAAGCTTTTCCTCGCGTAAGATGGGGGTTGTCCTTGGTTGAAAAGGCGCCGCGAAAGAACCAGAATCAGCGGATGAGCACTGTTTATCGGAATGGGAGTCGTCAATGAGCAGCGTACAAATCGAGCAGAAGAGCTATGAGATGCCCCCGCGAGAGGGAATCAGCATCGCGCATTTTCTCACCGTCGCCGACATCGAGCGATCGGCTCGCTACTACGAAAAGGTCTTCGGCGCTCGCATTCTGAGCCTGGGTGACGGCAACGCGCCTGGGTACCTTCAGCTTGCGAATATCTGGATGATTCTGAACGTTGGAGGCGGGCCGACCCCGGATAAGCCGACGGTAACGCTCAGCGTCCCCGACCCGAATCACATCAACAGCTTTATGAATTTCCGCGTTGCGGATATTCAAGCGTGCTATGAATTATGGAAAAGTCGAGGAGCGGAGTTCATAACGGAGCCGATCCCCAAGTACGGCGAGACGCGCTGCTACATCCGCGATCCTGACGGATATATTATCGAGGTCGGACAGAGCACAGACCTCACGTACGGTTGATCGGACGGATGACGCTAGTGCTTTTTCGGACGCGACGCCGGGATGAGTGCTAGATGGTGCCCGGAAAGTGGGGCGTCGCGTTCGAAAAAGCCGTCAGAACGAAGCCGCTGGCGCGGCGGACGCGGGCCTTATGCAAATTGAATGGAGCGAGGGAGAGGTGTAGAAGTTCACAGGAGTCGTC
>QIAH01000409.1 GCA_003225465.1 Acidobacteriota bacterium
CTTAAGCAGACGACTCCATGGCATACAAAAACGACCAGGATCGAATCGAGAAAATCCATAACGCCCCCAAGTTCTTCGTAGAGCACCCGCAGGTCTCGTGGGTGCTGCTCATGGGCGTTCTCATATGGGGTTGGTTTGGCTACCACAGCATGCCCCAGCGGAAGGATCCTGACATTCCGGTCCGAGTCGCAGTGGCCTTCTGTTCGTGGCCGGGCGCTACCGCGCAGCAAGTCGAGCAGTTTGTCACTCGTCCTATCGAGGATGCCGTCGCCGAGAACAAGACGATTCATCCCGGCACAGCTTCAGACTATGGAGTTCGCTCTGTTTCTCTCCCCGGCGCCGCTTACGTCTATGTGCAGCTCGCCGAGAATGTCTCCGACGTCAAGAGGCAATTCAGCGACATCAATCTCAAGCTGAACGCGCTAAATGTCCAACTGCCGCAAGGTGCGGGTCCGATCTCCTTCCAGAGCGACTTCGGGGACACTGCTGCACTCATGCTGACCATCGCCAGTCCGAAGGCAGACCAAACAGAAATCAACATTCGAGCGCACGCGATCCAATCCGCAATCGAATCGGTTCGCGCAAAAAGGAAACATACAGAGCACGACGTGCCGATCGCGATCGTCTATTCATTCCCTCGATCTATTTCCCCGGCGACGATGCTTGACGCGGTACAGCTGTTCGAGCAACAAGCAAATGAACAGAATATTCTGCACGCGCCACAGATGATCTCAGGGAGTGGTTTTATTGCTGTCGATGGTGTTTCGGACAAAGATGATGCGAGTATTCATCGCTTCGTGGAAGCATTCTTTCAGAAACAATTGCAGCGGTCCGATTTGCATCCGGACGGTTGGACGCCAATCATCATCCGTGATCCTCATGATGTTCGCGCCAAGCTGACTGATGTGGCGGGGGACAAGTACAGCTACGCCGATCTCGATAACTTTTCTGATCTGATTGGCAGAACCGTGCAGGGCGCGCCAGAGACGTCGAAAGTGGAGAGGCGAGGCCTGTTGCCACAAGTGGTCTATTTGGAATATTCGCAAGACCGCCTGGCTGAGTACGGACTGCAGCCCGCAACTCTCGGGCAAGTCCTGCGCGCCCGCAACATCATTGCGCCGGGAGGCGCATTCGAAACAGACCAGCGACAGATCATCATCAATCCTTCCGGCCAGTTCAAGAGCAGAGACGCCATTGGGGAAGTCGCTGTCGCTAAGACCTCGACTGGAGCTCCCGTTTATTTGCGGGACCTGGTCAAGATTTTTGCCGGCTATCAAGCGCCCGCAACATATCTGAACTATTACGCGTGGCAGGACTCCACTGGACAATGGCAGCGCAGCCGCGCAGTCACCTTGGCGATCTACATGCGCGATCAGCAACAGATCGCGAACTTCGGTCAGTCGGTCGACGAGAAACTTGCACAGCTTAAACAGATTCTTCCGCCAGATCTCATCATCGCGCATACCTCCGATCAGCCCTTACAGGTGAAGGAAAACATTCATCTATTCCTGCGGGCTTTGCTGGAAGCGATCATCCTGGTAGTGGCGGTGTCGCTGATTGGATTTTGGGAATGGCGTCTCGCGCTCATCATGGCCCTGGCGATTCCCATCACCCTCGCCATGACCTTTGGCGTTAGTTACATGTTAGGTATCGACCTGCAGCAAGTGTCGGTAGCGACGCTCATCATTGCCTTAGGTCTGCTGGTCGATGTTCCTGTGGTCGCTGGCGACGGCATCAAACGTGGTCTTGCGGAAGGATTGCCGCGTCGCGTAGCAGCATGGCTGGGACCGACCAAGCTGGCCACGGCCATCTTTTACGCGACGCTGACGAACATCATTGCCTATCTTCCTTTCCTCATGCTCAGCGGCAACACCGGAGAGTTTCTCAAAAGCCTCCCCATCGTCATGACCACGGCCTTGCTCTGTGCGTTGGTGGTTGCCATGACGTTTGTTCCACTGCTGGGTTACTACATTCAGCGCCCGCCAGCCAGGAAAGAGTCCACTATCGAAGAGAAGCGGGAGCGCGGCTTTTATGGCTTCTATAACCGGCTGGTGGGCCGGGCAATTCAGCATCGCTGGTCCGTTTTGGCCGGTTCCTTCGTGTTCTTGCTGATCGGGGGCTTCGCAGCTTCACACCTTAAGTCACAATTCTTTCCCGAAGATGTCCAATATTGGTTCTACCTCGACATCTGGCTGCCCAACGATGTGCCCTTGAGCGCGACCAGCGATACCGCAATGATGGCAGAGCAGGTGGTGCGCAAGGTTGTTGAAGGTGCTTCTGAAAGGGGAACGACGGAGAAGGGAACAGATCACCTTCTTACTTCCATGACGAGTTTTATCGGGGGTGGCGGACCACGTTTCTGGTTTTCCATCGCTCCCGAAGCGACCCAGACCAATTACGCGCAGGTCATCGTGCAGGTGCGCGACAAGGAGGCCACTCCAAAGCTAATCGGACCTCTTCAAGATGAACTAAACAAGCAGGTCCCAGGGGCGTGGATCACGGTGCGACAGCTGCAAACGAATCCCGTCGAAACTCCGGTTGAGATCCTGATTACTGGCCAGGCGGATACCGATCCGCGAACCGAGACCGAGGATATCCGGTCACTCCGCGCCATCGCGTCGCAAGCCATGGATATCGTCCGCCAGTCGCCTGGGATCTCCGTGTTGCGGGACGATTGGAGTCCCGACAGCCCGCAGATGAAGATCGAGATTGATCCAGATCGCGCCAACCTGGTCGGCATTACCAACGCCGATGTCGCAATGTCCACCGCTGCTGCAATCAGTGGGAACCCGGTAGGTATTTATAAAGAGGGAAACAAGAACATCCCGATTGTTGTCCGTCTCCGGCCGCAGGATCGCGCGCGGCTTTCACAGATCGAAAATCTTTACGTCAACTCGTCGCAAGACAATGTCAAAGTCCCCTTGATGTCAGTGGCGACTCTAAAAGACATCCTCGAGACGGCGCGGATTCGGCGGCGCGAACACTTCCGCACCCTATCCATCTTGTGCTTTCCGGCGCCTGGCGTCCTCGCATCGGAGGTGCTCGGACCGATCGAACCTAAACTGATTGCTCTCAAGAAAAGTCTTCCACCGGGCTATCAATTGCAGATCGGCGGGGAAAAGGCAAAGCAGGTCGATGGATTCACGAATCTCGCCGTTGTTCTTCTGATTTCTCTGGTCGGGATCTACTTGGCGTTGCTAGTTCAGTTTAATAATGCCGTCAAGCCGTTGCTGGTCTTCGCAGCCGCTCCCTATGGAGCCATCGGTGCATTGATCGCTTTGGCAATCATGGGCACGCCCTTTGGCTTCATGGCATTTCTTGGAGTGGCCAGCCTCATCGGAGTCATCGTAAGCCATGTCATCGTCCTGTTCGACTTCATTGAGGAGATGCACGAAAAGGGCGAGCCCCTGGAACGCGCTCTTCCCGATGCCGGAATAGAGCGTATTCGACCCGTAATGATCACCGTGGCTGCAACCATCCTTGCCTTGTTTCCTCTCGCTCTTGAAGGTGGCCCGCTCTGGAAACCCTTGTGCTACGCCCAGATCGGCGGACTCGCCGTCGCTACTTTCATCACCTTGCTGTTGGTCCCAGTCTTCTACTCCATCTTTGTGCTGGATCTCAAGTGGATCAAATGGGAAACGACAGGGGAGAGGGAGCAGGCGGCTGAGGCAGAGCCAACAACGTGACGACAAGAGGTCACGAGTTTTCTACAGGAGGATGATGTGGATCTAAAACTTACTGGGAAAATCGCACTGGTGACGGGATCGACGGCAGGAATCGGGTTTGCGATTGCCAAGTCGCTTACGAGCGAAGGTGCGCATGTCCATGTAAACGGTCGGACACAAGAGCGCGTCGATGCTGCGGTGGAGGCAATCCGATCGCATGCTGCTGCGGCCAAGGTTGATGGCATTGCGGCCGACTTTTCTGGCTCAGCTGGCGCAGAGGCCGTGATTGCGAAACTCCCTGCGGTCGATGTACTGGTGAACAATGTTGGCAT
>QIAH01000410.1 GCA_003225465.1 Acidobacteriota bacterium
GTTCAGGGAGAACGTCTGCTCGACGTTGTGGCCCATTTCGTGGACCGCGATGTTGAAGCCCTTGTAGTTCATCCCGGTCTTCTCGACTCGCGTGCGGAGATGCGATTTTTCCGAACGCATCTCGGCGCCCATGGCATGGCCGGAGCCCCGGGCTGGATCGACCTGGATGTGCTCGGCAACGTAGCGCGCGCGTGCTTCGGGAAAGCCGAGTTTCATGAGCAGGTTGGGAATGTCTTTCTGATAAGCCTCAGGCGTGGGATATTTTTTGGCCACGATGGCATCGAGTTCCGCTTCGCTGTACTTGTTGCCGGAGCGGAAACCGTTGTACCAGATATCGAACGGCTCGAGCGGGCGGCCTAGACGCGCTTCGATCAGCTTCGCCACTTGTGGGACCAGGGGCGAAGTGAGCACCTGCTCGAGCATCGCCTGCAACCGCTCCTCGGGAATCTGGCGGTCTTCATTGAAGCGCCGGTCAATGAGGGTGGGCGCGGTCGGAGAATAAGGATCGGCTAACCGCGAGGCGCGATACGTCTTGAGCAGCGTAGCGTAGAGGGTATCGGGTTCGGGGGAATTTGTGATTTTAAGGTCAGCCTTGGCGGGCACGTCGGAATCCTGCTGCGCGGCAGCCTTCACTTCATTGCTGTAAGGATTCCAGTCCACATGCGGATTATCGATCACCGTTTGCGGGATGGATTGCGTGACAATTCGCTCCATCACCTGCTGGATCGTGCGCTGTTTCGCGAGGCCGTTCTGCGCGTCGGCGTAGTCTGCCTTGATTTCATCGCGCAGGTTCCAGTGACTGAGCAGGCGCATCTTTGGCGGGAAGCGACGCTGTCCCTGGTCGTCGACCAGGTGATACATCCAAATGTTGTAGCCGGCGATGTAGTTCGAGGCATCAGAACCCGCCTGTGCGATGGCCAGGTTCACATCGGCGGGGATGCGCTTGGAGAAGCGCTCAGCCAGGCGAGTCTCGGCCCACTGCCGGCGCGTCCATTTCGGGCCGAGATTGATGCGCTCTTCCAGCGTGGTGAGCGGAAAATTCAGGAGCACCACAAAGGCGAGCTTGTTCTGAAAGAAGTCGTCGATCACGTGCGCGGAAGGATCGTATCCGCCGAAAAGTTCGTCGTACGAGCGAATCGGGCCGAGATCCAGATCCTGCTGGGTTGTGAACTCGCGGGAAATCTCGTGCATGTGGCCGTCGAGCTGTTCGAGCAAGCGCTGGTAGCGCTGGAACATCGTATGAATGGACTCCTGGTCGCCGGCGAAGTTTGCGCGCACGAAAGACTCGAAGACGGCCGCATCGCCATCTTCCGGACGCCAGAATTCCACCACCTGGTGAAGGCCGGTGCGGATGCGGGCCTTTTGGCCCTCGCCATGTTTGGCGAGCAGCTCGGTTTGCAGTTTCATCATGGAGTCGTTCATCTGCGCGGGGGTCAAGGTTTTGGCGGGCGCTTGCGCAGAGGCGTTTACAGATGTTTGAGCCATTAGCGTTTCCTCGGCGAGCGGCGCAACGGGCCACATACATCCGGCCAGCAAGAGGACCGGGACGATTCGGCCGGCTCGGGTTGACCTCAAGAAGCGGACTCTCGCTCCGCCGGGCAGACCAGGGCGTCTGCCCCTACGTGGTTCGTGGTTGGACTCGAGGAGATTTGTCATGGGGCTTTGAGCCGCTTCTATCCACTATTGCGATGCAGCGCGGACTCGGGGGCGGGATACGGGAGCGTATCGCGGATCTCCGAGATTTCCTCCGGCGCGAAGTCGGGGAAGGGCAATTGCCTTTGCTCCCGCCACTCGCGGACTGTCGCTTCCGCCTGCTCGGCTTTCTCCTGATCGATACCGCGGTTACGGCCAAGATAGACGTTTTGCGACGGAAACGTGAATCCTGTGCCCGCTTCCTCGACCAGCGTCATCCACTGCAACAAAATGTCTTCGCGGATGGCTGTGAACTCCGCTCCATCCCGCGTGACCACGTAGCTGAAAACTTCGAGCGCGGGCCAGCCCTGGTCAAGCGCGGCCAGACGAATTCGCGCGCTGGCAGTTTCGATCTTGGGATGCTGGTACAGTATCCGGCGCGCCTGGCTCAGCACAAAGCGCAATTGATCGGGCGTGGTCTCAGGACGCAGTCCCAGAGTCGGATTGAACAGGAACTTATCGCGGCGCGAGAGATTCTCCACATTCATGGTGGCTAGAGTGCCATTCGGGATGGACAGCTCGGTGCGCTCGACGGTGCGGATGCGGGTGGAACGCAGGCTGATATCCTCGACCGTGCCGACGCGGCCGCTGAAATTGCAGGCGTCGCCCACGCGAATCACCTCGTCGCCCAGCAACGAGATGCCGCCGAACAGGTTCTCGATCGTCTTCTGCGCACCGAAACCGATGGCCAGTCCACCGATACCGAGGCCGGCGAGCGCCGTGGTCAGGTTAAAACCGAGTGCGCCCAGCACCGCCAGCCCCGCGAACAGTACCACGACGACTTTCAGAATGCGTTGCCCCAGCAGCACCAGCGAACCGGTTCCCGTGCTACCCCGCGCGATGGCCCGAAGCCGCAACTGTTCCATGATTCGCGCCAGCACGCGCAGAGCAAGCCAGCCAACACCGATCGTGAACACCACCCGCACCGTAATGAAGTAGTAATGCCGATGCAGCAGCGGCAGGGTCAGGTAGCCGACCAGGACACGGTGAATCATGACCCCAATCACCAGCCACAGTGGTCCGGAGATCCGGCGCCAGTGCGCGAGTTGCGGCTGCTTGCGAAAGCCGCGCCACAACATGATGGGGAAAATGACGAGTTCGATGAGAACCCATGCCAGTCCCGCGGCAACCGGGACCGCCACGATCATCGCCAGCCACCGCCACACTGACATTCCCAGGAACTCGGTTCTTACCAAAGCGCTGGGAACGTGAGTTTCGACCTGACCGGCTTGCAGGAGCTCGTAAAGGGTGTCGATTTTGCTGAGGGTATCTGCGGAGAAGAGCCAGATTTTTCCCGCGCTTGGGTCATTCACCCGCACCAGGATGACGTCGGCCTCGCTGTCATCGACGGAGAGCGTGCCCACCTTCTCATGATCGGGAGGTAATCCAGGCTGAATGGTGCCTTCGGGATTGGTACTGATCGATCTCAGGCTGCCCACGAAGGCGCCGTCGAGAAGCGCTTTCAATTTCGTGGCAGCTTGTTCTCCATCTCGCGCGCGTTTGGCCGGGCTCATCTGGAGATACTGCGCCGCGGTCAGGTGATTCCCACCCTGCATTGCCTGCAGAAATCCGAACAGAGTGCCGTTGGGCGTATCGCGCCCGAGAGGATCTGTGGGGTTCGTCTGAGCCGGTTTTTTGGTCTCGTTGGATCCTTGCAGAATTTCGGTGATTTGTCCCCAGGAGGGGACGGAGACTATTACGCAGAGGATCAGGAGCGAGACGGTTCTGCGGCAAAAATTCATCCGGCTTCCCTTCAGGGTTTTCTGGCAATGGGAGGTGCGTTTCGAGTTTGCTGAAAAACAGCTGCTCGGCGACGCCGACGCCCTCAGCGGCTGAAGCCGAGCCCCTTCAAAACAGGATTCACCCGCGCTTCGGGCGATACACATCCGTGCTCGTGCCGAAGAAAACTTCCGCCGCTTCCATGACCGTCTCCGAGAGGGTTGGATGCGGATGAATCGTCAACTCCAGATCACCCGCGAGTGCAGCCATTTCAATGGCAAGCACGCCTTCGGAGATCAAGTCGCCG
>QIAH01000015.1 GCA_003225465.1 Acidobacteriota bacterium
GATTTTAGACGCCGCGCATGCACGCTGCATCTCATGCCACCGAGCGGGCGATGAGCATCAGTGGCGCGAAAAATGATCACGTTGCGCGGAGCCCCGCAGACGACAGGGCAGGCGAGTGGCGCTCTTAATCTAGATGCTCGCCGGGCGCTGCGATGTGCAAAAAACGCCATTACGCCAACGGCTGCGCGGTCATGCTTGCATGGCGAAGATGTGATACCGCTTTTCGCGTGACGTGGTGTCGCAGATTCCTCCGCCGCGTTCGGCGTCGGAATGACAAGAATGATAAAGCAGGGTTGAGGTGGCGTGCGCGCCGGGTGCGGCTGAAAATTCTGAACTGGAGGCAGGGGTGACGAACGCACGCTTTTCCGCGCGATCACTCCATTTTTCGCATGACGTGATGTCGCAGATTCCTCCGCCGCGTTCGGCGTCGGAATGACAAGAATGATAAAGCAGGGTTGAGGTGGCGTGCGCGCCGGGTGCGGCTGAAAATTCTGAACTGGAGGCAGGGGTGGCGAACGCACGCTTTTCCGCGCGATCACTCCATTTTTCGCGTGACGTGGTGTCGCAGATTCCTCCGCCGCGTTCGGCGTCGGAATGACAAGAATGATAAAGCAGGGTTGAGGTGGCGTGCGCGCCGGGTGCGGCTGAAAATTCTGAACTGGAGGCAGGGGTGACGAACGCACGCTTTCGCGCGCGATCACTCTATTACCCAACTATTTTTTCGGTAGCGGATGACCGGGGCGCGCTGGATACCGGGTAATTTCGGCAGAGTTCCCAAAACCAGCTGACGCCACGGCTTTTCCAGGCTTGGAATGCTCATCACGCGCGAACTGAGCGCGCGAAAACTCCTGAGTACGGGCGCCTGCGGCATCGTGGCCAGTTCTTGCTGGATAATTTCCTCGTGTACGCGATGGCATTCGGCGAGATTCTGCAGGCCAAGGGAATCCGGATGCGAGCGAAAGCCGCCGATCAGCGCGTCGACGGAATAAAGCTTCGCGTGCCGAAAAAAACGTGCCCACAATTCGAAATCGCTGCCATTGCGGCGGGAATCGTCCACCCGTCCGCCGGCGCCCTCCCACAAGCTGCGGCGCCAAAACGTGGATTCCTGCTGGATGTAACGATTCGCTCCCGCGAGGAAAGGTATGCGCGACCAGCGGCGCAGTTTCAGGATCTCCACTGCCATGCCGTCATCGCTGAAGCCGGTGGGACGCCCCGTGATCCACTCCACCTCGGGGAATTTCGCGAACACGCTGCCGACCACGAACAGGGAACCGGCGTGCAGCATGTCGGTGGCGCTGATCCACCCCATCAATTCTCCGGACGCGTGCGCGAAGCCTTTGTTGATCGCGTCATACATGCCGTGATCGGGTTCGCTGACCCAGCCCTGCAGGTAAGACTCATAGCGCTGGATAATATCGACGCTGCCGTCGGTCGATCCGCCGTCCACAATGATGTACTCGAGATTCGGATAGGCCTGGTTCAGCACGGATCGAATGGTCGCGTCCAGGTAACGCGCCGAGTTCCACACGGGCGTGACGAGGCTGATCCTCGGCCAGGCAGGCGGGTTTGAACCTATATTCGCGTTTGTGCTCATCGAACTCATGCTTCGCTGTGTGGAAGTCCCCGCGAGTTGGGCGGCGTAAGCAGAATCAAAAGCAACCACGAAGGACAGCAAGGAATCACGAAGGCTCTGTCAGCAAGTCCTTCGGTGGAAGCTTAGTGCCGCTTCGTGGTTAAGTGTTTGTTCTCTGCGCCAGCTGCATCTTTTTCGCAAATAGGCTGCGAGCCTTCAACTCGGTAGTGAATCCGCCTGGAGGGCAGAGCCATTAGTCCCGTAACAGCGACACTAGCGCAGGATTCTTCAACTCTGTCCTCGAGGCGACGAAAATGCAACGCAAGTTGTGGCCGTCGCGCGCCGTGTCCAGATTATTGCGCCAGGCAAAGCGAAAATCTTCATGCTCGGGGGCCGTCACCGGCGCGTACACATGCGTGAAGCCAACGCGATTCAGCGCGAGCACGACGTAGTGCGGAGTGGGACGGCCCGCGATCCCGCCCAACGCCTGGTTCACGTCGGTACTTTCGTCTTCCATGCGCACCAGCGCCAGTTCGTGATCGCAAATAATGGTCTCCAGCAGCAACATCTCGTCGCAGACCGACTCCATGTTGCGCAGCGACTGCAGGGGGTTCTCGAGGTGATAGAGCAGGCCGTACGAAAAGACAATGTGAAAGCGGCCGAAACGCGATAGCGGCTCGGTCTCGACGTTGCCCACGTGGGCCTCGAGATGAGGATAGCGGGTGCGCAAGCTGGCAATGTTCGACTGGCGACCGTCCACGCAAACGACCGATGCCCCCAACTGCACCAGCTTCGCACCTAAATGACCCACGCCGCAGCCGACGTCGAGCACGCGTTTTCCCGCAAGCGGCAAGCCCATCGCCTCCAGATTCGCCATTCGAGCATGATTGATGGCAAGCGCGTTGGGAGCGTCGAAGACTTCGAGCCCGCCATGGCGCCGGACGCCCTCGCTCTGGTAATTGCGCCGCCGGATGTCGACCGGATACGGCAACTGCTCAGGCAGCGGGGCCGGTGGTTCGCGTCTCAGTTTTGTGAATAGGTTCTTCACGTTTTATTGAAGGCTACGAGCTTCGAGCTACGAGCTGCGAGCTTCGAGCTAGTTCGCTCCTCGAAGCATTTCATTGCTAATCATAGTTCAAAGCTCGAGGCTCATAGCTCATAGCTCGAAGCTCATAGCTCGCAGCTCTTTCATGCCCTCCGAATCAGATCGAACCAGTTGAAATCGTACTTGTGAAAGTCCAGGGTGAACACCACATCAAATTGCGCGGGGGCAAGGAAATCGCGAATCTTCTTCAGATCGTGCCACTCCACCCAGGGGGCGCCGCCGTCGGTTTTCCTGCCCCACTTGTCCGCGGGCATGCGCCCGTCATGAATCCAGCGGCGTTTGGGATAGGCCAACTCGATCCAGCGTCCCCCGACGGGCAAGTGTTTCAGCAAAGCTTGCGCTTCTACTCGCGTGGCCTCGATCGGCAGATTGATGAGCGAGCCTTGCCCATAGATCGCCGCGTAATCTTCGGGCAGAGTCGCCAACGAGCGCAGGTCCTCCATGTAGCAGAAGCGCACGTTGGTCAGGCCCTTGAGTTTGCAGAGCCGCCGAACGACTTCGAGGTTGGTTTCAACGATATCGACGAACGTCCACTCGGCCCCGTGGGAAGCAAAAGTAATGCCATCGAATCCCAGCCCCGAGCCTACCTCTAAGACCTTCTTGCCGCGGAAGACGTCGCTGTACAGAGTGTGATACCAGCCGCGCACGGAGTACGCGTCTCCCGTGGCAGAGTCTGCGAGCGCGGCAGACCAGAGGCGTAGCAGTTCCTGATCGGACAGCTTCAACAAATGTTCGGAGCGCACTCGCGTTTGCTCGCCGCCCGGAACCTCTCCCCACTTGGTGCGGAGAATACGAAACGTCTCGCCCAGGTGTTCGTCGGCGCCCGCGCCGGGAGCAAAAGGCCAGCGCGCCTGCTTGCCCAGCCGCAGCATCATCGCCGGCTCTCCGCCACGATTTTCTCTGCCTTGTGCTGGGGATGAACGAACCGGCGCCGGATCAGCTTGGCCATGCCCAGAGGACGCGAACTGTAGCGCTTGAACTGCTTCCACAGCCGGCGTGGATTTTTCTGGATTCCTGCGCTGGTCAGCCGGTGGGTAGCGTCATCGATGGTATATGCGTAGCGCCAGAAGAAGCCCTGCTCGTAGTCGCCGGGGTTCTCTTCGCACGTGAGGCGCGCATTCAGGATGCATTCCTCGCTTGCCATCATTTCTTCTTTGCTGGGGCCGTAGGTGGTGTGCGAGTAGTCATGATTCTGATGGATAACCAGTACCGCCCGGGTTGCATCGACCACCTGCGCGTGCAGCGAGCGCGCTTTCCAGAGCAGCCAGTTGTCCCACCAGAAGCGGCCGATGGCCAGCGCCGGGATGGAAGGGTAAAGGCCACGCGAAAACGCGAAGTAATCAATGCTGCGGGCAATCTGGAGCTTGCCCTCACGGCGGGCGCGACTGCGGACCGCCGTCACCCAGTCTGACTCGAAGTCGATCGTGTCTTTGATATCCAGATCGGTGCGGCGGCCGACCATCAGAAAGTGGTTACTCCATTTCGCCACGCGCGTTAAGGCTTGGGCGAAGTCGTTCAACAGAATGATGTCGGAATTCACATAACTGAGAACCTGGCCCTGCCCTAATTTCTCAGCCTGACCAAAGAGATCGCTGATCAGCGGCGTGCCCCACTGATTGCATTTCACGTTGGCGATGTGGCGAAAGCCAAATTCGTCAGCAATCTCAGCAGTCCCGGGTTCGTGGCCGAAGAGAATGATGTCCGGGCGGGGGCGCATGCGGGCCCAGCTTTGAATCGCGTTGCGCTGGATCACGCCAATGTGGCCGTCGAACCTCTTGGGTGTCGCGAAGAGGGTCAGGGCAGCGCGCGACTCGCCCGCTTTGGCAGCGATCATACGAAGCCCTCTCCCAAGCCCAGCGCCAGATAGTGCACCCCGGGCTCTTCGCGCAGGAACTTCACCGCTCGCCAGCAGTCGATGACGGTACGTTTGGGATTGCCGTTGCGCACCCATTGTTGCGGCTTGAGCGCGCTGAACTCCGGCCAGGCCGTCGCCAGAACCACGACATCCGATTTCTGCACGCATTCGAGCGCGCTGGGCGCAAAACAGAGTTTTTCGAGAGCTGGACCGCGCGAGTTCTGACCATATGCCGGATCGAACGCCAGCACGCGAACGCCCCGCGCAATAAGCTCCTTTGCCAGCAGGAAGCCGGCGGCTTCTTCAACCACGTCCGTTCCCGCCTTGTATGTGAGTCCAAGAATTCCAGCGGTGCCGTTCGTCTGGTGCTGCACGAGGTCCGCGAGCCAGGAGATCTGCGCGCGATTGAAGCGGTCGACCGTTTGCGCAAGATCGGGCGGAACGTTCAATTGCCGCGCCAGTTGAGCGAGGGCAAGGTTGTCGCGCGGGAAACAGGGCCCGCCGTAGCTGAGCGCCCCTTTCAGATACTTGGGGCCAATGCGGGTGTCGAGGCCCAAGGCGGAGGTGATTACATCCACGTTCGCTCCGGGGAGTTGCTCGCAGATGCGCGCCAGCATGTTGGCGTAGCTGATCTTCGTGGTCACGTAGGTGTTCACCGCGAGCTTGGTAATTTCCGCGTTCACGAAGGCCATACGCGCGATCGCAGGTTTGTTCTCACACACCTGAGCGTAGAGCGATTGCAGAAAATCTCCGGCGCGTGAATCGCTTTCCCCGATCAACAGCATATCGGGATTCAGGAAATCGCGGATCACGCTGCCGAGCGCGATGAACTCCGGACTGTAGCAGAGACCGAAATCGGCGCCCACGCGCTTGCCGCTGGCCTTCTCCAGAATCTCGCGGACCGGTCCACCCGTGGTCCCGGGCATCACCGTACTGGTGAGGAAAACCGCGTGATAAGCATCTTTCGCCGCGAGTGCCCGCCCGATGGCATGGCATACCGGGTCCACGTAACGCAGCGAGAATCCACCGGCCGGATCGCTCGGGGTCGAGACCACGATGAAACTGATGTCAGTCTGGCGAATGGCAGCCTCGACATCGTCGATGGCGCTCAAGCGGCCCTGCGTCTGAGTGAGCAGTTCGTCCAGACCGGGCTCGTGCACCGGAGCCTGGCCTTGATTGATGGCCTCGATTTTTCGCGGATCGTTGTCGACCCCGATCACCGTCAGCCCCTTGGCCGCGAGACACGCCGCCAGTGGAGAGCCCAGCTTTCCCAGGCCAATCACGCACGCTCTTATGCTCATGCACCCGCCTTGGCGGTCAGGCACAGGTGCCACCCGAAATGCTGTTCCATCGAGCGCGTCAACCGGGAGGGAAGCCAGTTCCAGGGCCAGCTTTTCACGTATTCATATTTCACGTATTCGGGTATGCGGTAGGGGAAAATGTGGTCCACGAAGGCACCGGTCAAACGGAAGCCGGACGATTCAATCAGCCCCCGGCCTTCCTCGCGCGTGTAGGTGTAGGTCACCGGGCAGCCGGTTTGCGCTTCGGAGTGCTCGGCGACGAGTTCCTGAAGGCGCCAGAAGCGTCCTTTGCCGTAGCCCATGAGAATCCAGAAAACTTTCCAGGAATGCCGGTAGTACACCATGAGCTTGATGGTGGTGCCTGGCTTCGCATAATGGCGCATCTGCTCGACGACGCGCTCCGGATGCGGCGTGTGGTGAATGACGCCGAACGAGTAGATCAGGTCGTATGGTTCGACGGGAACGAACTGTGTCAACTCTTCGGCGCTGCCCGAATAAAAGCGCACCTGATCATGCAGTCCATAAATCTCAACGCGCTTGCGCGCTAACTCGAGCGACTGCGGTGAAAGATCGACTGCGGTGACGGTAGCGCCATGGCGCGCGAAATTCGTGGTGTCGGTGCCGATCCCGCATCCGATCTCCAGCACCTTCTTGCCACGCCAGCGCTCGAATTCGGCAAATTGCGGAATATGCGGTTCGACGAAATACTTGCGCTCCTCGACTTCGTCGAAGTAGGCGCGCGTTCCCACCGGCTTGGGTGAGTGTCGAACGTTGCAAGGACGCTGATCCCAGTATCTGCGAACCTCGTCGACCGTGATTTGTGAAAAATCAGGCATTCGTCAGTTTTATCAGTCAGCCCGGAATGTGACTGGCGCGAGCTGGATTAACGTGGAGGTGCTGGTTCGGAGCGGCCGGGCACGGTCGGGTAATCTCCAAGGCTGGCCGCAAGGCGGTGTGGGCACTCTGATCTAGGTTGCCGCTTGTCCCGCGGCGATGGTCTGAATCCGTCCCGCCTTCCGCAACTCCTCTTCAATCCATCGGTACGTTGTCGTCAAACCCTGCTCCAGCGTGATCGCAGGCTCCCATCCCAAAACTCGATTCAGCAGCGTATTGTCGCTGTTGCGTCCGCGAACACCCTGGGGCTTCGACAGATCGTGCCGCTTCTTCAGACGCTTTCCAGCCACACTCGAAACCAGGTCGATTAATTGATTGATGGTGACCAGCCGATCCGTGCCCAGATTCAGCGGTTCGGAGTAATTGCTTGCCATCAATCGGACCAAGCCCTCGACGCAATCGTCGACGTACATGAACGAGCGCGTCTGTTGACCATCACCCCAGACTTCAATCTCGCCGCCATGCTCCGCGAGGGCAACCTTCCGCGAGATCGCCGCCGGAGCTTTCTCCTTGCCGCCTTCGTAGGTTCCCAGCGGCCCGTACACGTTGTGGAAGCGCACAATGCGCGTCTCAAGACCGTAATCTTTCTTGTAGTAGCGGCAGAGCTCCTCGGCAAACAACTTCTCCCATCCGTAGCCCGGCTCCGGATCAGCTGGAATCGCGTCGGCTTCCTTCAGGGGCGTTACGTCCGGGTGATTCTGCTTGTACTGCGGATAGACACAGGCGGAGGAGGAAAACAGGAAACGGCGCGCGCCATTGACCCGGGCCGCTTCCAGCATGTGCGTGTTAATCAGAATGTTATTACGGGAAATGTCGGCATGATTGGCGGTGATGTAACCGATGCCACCCATGTCGGCGGCCAGGTTGTAAACCTGGTCGATATTCCGAGTCGCTGCCAGGCAGTCGTCCCAGCGGCGGAGGTCGAGGACGGCGAACTCATCCGCCGTACTGGGCTCAAAATCCGGCCCCTTGAGATCGGCGCCTCGCACCCAAAACCCATCATTTTTCAGCCGCCGCACCAGGTGGTACCCAATAAAGCCACCCGCACCGGTTACCAGGATCCGGGGTTTTCCGGTCACGCTACACTCCCAGTTGTCAGATTGAAAAGAGAAACCTCTATTTTATCGGACGCCAAAGATAAGCGGCAAGGTAGGTACAGGTGTCGGAGAAGGTATCAGGGTTTCGCCCGAGAATGTGCCCTTTTAGTGTGCAACTTGCTTCATGGTTGTGTTAGGGTGATCCCCACCAAAGAACCATTCTCCAGTGTTGTCAGCGTCAGATACTCTGTCGCGAGTGGAATGGTATTTGCTGGTATGGGGTTGGCGCTCCCCCCAAAGCACGACCCACGACCCTGGTAGGTAGGAGTAGTTGTGAACGACCCTAATGGACCGGGCGTTCGGGTGCGCCGTCGCCGCACTCGTCGCCATCGCCGGAACCGCTTCATCCGGCGCTCGTTGTTGGCGGTGGTGTTCCTGCTTGGCGGATTGACGGGAGCGGCTCTATTACCGATCGATTTCGGCTCTTTTTTAGCGTCTTCTTTCTCCTCTCATCCGGCTCCGGAATGGAGCAACAGTAGCGATGTGCGGCGTGATTTAGCCCTCTCGGCTGCGGCATCGGACGCACCCTCGAAGGATGACCGTCCGGTCTATCCCTATTCGATCGTCCCTGGCGGAGTCCACGATCCCAAGGAATTGGAGCGCGTCTTCGAGCGCGACCCCGTGGTCGCCGCGCATTATCACGGATTTGATTTCCGGCGTGCGCGCGTGATGCAGCTCACGGAGGATCGCACCGTGTATGTCTCCTACCGAATTGCAGGCAGGGTTTACTGGACCACGAAGAAGGTTCGTCTGCACCGCGGAGAAAAAGTCATCACCGATGGAAATATGACCTTGCGGACGCGCTGCGGAAACCAGGTTTCCGAAAACGCGCGCAAAGAGGTTTCGCCCAACGAACCCGCCATTGCCAAGATGGAGCGGCCCATCAAGGTCGATCCCGGTATAGCGATGATAATTCCGACCGATTTTGGGTCCGCGCTGACGCGGCCCAGTATGCCCGAGTTCGTTGCCGGGATGCCTCCATACTCACTGATCATGAACAATAGTGGGACGCTTATGTTGTATGCTCCGCCGCTGCCCAGCTGTGGACCGAAGAAAACGAAAAAGGGTGGGGCTCCGGTCGTGACCACCGGCGGAAAGAAGGGAAAAGGCGGTGATTGCAGCACGCCGGTTGGAGAAGTGCCGGAACCGGGAACGCTCGTTCTGCTCTCCACCGGACTTGCGGGCGCCTATCTGCGCTATCGCCAGCGAGCGCGAGCGTAGCTGAGGCAAACGGTTCGGATCGTTCAAGCGATAGGCGATGCGGCAGATTCCTCCGCCGTCCGGCGTCGGAATGACAAGGTTTTAGGATTGCGTGTGGAATCAGTTGTGATCTGTTGACCTCAATTGACCCCTCGGCGGCCTGACTCCCAGCGTGGCATGCCACTTCGGTCCTTCTTTATTTGTCATTCGGATGCCGAACGGCGGAGGAATCTGCTGGCCCCACGGCGCGTGAGAAGTGGTATTTCGGCTTACCATGGCAAGCCTCACCGGGTTCACACGCGCTTGCTCCTGCCGCCTTTCTCCTTTACTCTCTCGCCTATCTTTCTTCACGGAGTCACCGCACGTGCGCCGATTCTTGTCCGTGCCACTGCTGATCAGCGTGTCCGTTTCCTGCTTCGCAGCCAGGCCTATCGTGAGTTCATCCGTTCGAGTCGCGGTCGATCTCACTGACGCTCCTCGTAACATCTTTCATTCTTCAATTACACTCCCTGCCATTCCGGGAGAAATCACGTTGGTCTATCCCAAGTGGATTCCTGGCAACCATCGCCCCAGCGGCCCGATCGCGAATGTCGCCGGGCTGCACTTCAGGGCAGGGAATCAGGAACTCGCGTGGCACCGCGATCCCATCGAGATGTATTCGTTTCACGTAACGGTGCCGCCAGGCGCAAAGGAGATTCAGGCGACTTTCGATCTCATCTCCGCCGACAGCGCCGGTGGCGGTGGCCCGGCGGCCTCGACCAATCTCCTCGACCTTAACTGGAACCAGGTAGTCCTGTATCCGGATGGAGTTGCCTCGGACGCGGTCGAATGCCTGCCTTCGGTGCGGCTCCCGGCCGGCTGGAAATATGGAACGGCCCTCACCACCGCCAGCGCCACAGGAGATGAAGTCACCTTTAGTCCAGTATCACTGACCACGCTGGTCGATTCGCCGTTGATTGCCGGCGCGCATTATCGTCAAGTGGAACTCGTGCCCGCGGGAGAAATTCCCGGGCAGGTGATGGACATGGTGGCAGAGAGCGATGCTGATCTGGAGATCACGCCCGCCGACACCGCCGCGTATCGCAAGCTGGTCGTGGAAGCGGATGCGCTCTTCGGCGCGCATCATTACCTGCAGTATCACTTCCTCTACACATTGAGCGATTCGGTCGGCCATCATGGGTTGGAGCACCACCAGTCCAGCGACAACAGCGCGCCCGGCCGAACCCTGCTCGATCCCCACAAGCATCTGCTGGAAGCCGATCTGCTTCCCCACGAATTCGTGCACTCCTGGAACGGCAAGTATCGAAGGCCAGCAGGTCTGGCGACGAAGAATTACCAGGAACCGATGATTGGCGATCTGCTCTGGGTCTACGAAGGCCTGACGGACTACCTGGGAAACGTTCTGACAGCCCGCTCAGAGTTGTGGAGCCCTGAACAATACCGGGAAGAGTTGGCGATGACGGCGGCTATGCTCGATCACCGTGCGGGCCGCAACTGGCGCCCTCTCGAAGACACTGCCGTGTCCGTGCAAACGCTCCGGATGCTCGGTCCGCAATGGGAGAACTGGCGGCGCGGGCTCGACTACTACCCCGAAGGCGACCTCATCTGGCTGGAGGTTGACACCATCATTCGCAAGCAGAGCGGCGGCCGGCGTTCTCTTGACGATTTCTGCCGGCGGTTTGATGGCGGGGAAAGCGGTCCGCCGAAAGTGGTCACGTACACGTTCGACGACCTGGTTCGGGAGTTGAATGCGATTGCCCCTTATGATTGGGCTGGATTGCTGAAGGAGCGTGTCCGCGCGACCAGCGCACATGCGCCGTTAGGCGGTATCGAAGGCAGCGGCTGGCGCCTGGTGTACAACGACAAGCCGAACGCCTTTCGTACCGCACGCGCCGAAGAATCGAAGATGACGAGCGCCGCCTACTCGCTGGGTTTCACACTCGGTAAAGAAGGCCAATTCATCGACGTGATTCCCGGTTCGCCCGCGTACCAGGCCGGGCTCGGGCCCGGAATGAAGCTGATCGCAGTGGGTGGCCGCGCCTGGACTCCGACCGTGTTGACTCAGGCGCTGCACAGCGCGCAAATCAATCATCAGCCGATTGAAGTCATCGTCAAGAACGGGGAATTCTTCAAGACCTACTCGATTCCCTATTTCGAAGGAGAGAAGATTCCACATCTGGAGCGGGTGGAAGGGCAAGCTGACTTGCTGACGGAAATCCTAAAGCCAAAAACCGGACCCGCAGCGAAGGAATGACGGCGGTTGCGGTCCACATTTATGGCCGCTATCGAAAGCTCGCAACAAAAACCATAAGTCGAAAACCGGCGAATACGTAGACGACTGCCCCGGCTATCCCAGCCAGGAATCGATTCCGCTCGAGGTTGCGTATCCTCCAGGTTGCTCGAGCGATTCGAATACTAATCGCAAAAAGCGCGACCAAAGCCACTCCGGCCAGCAGCAGGCCGTGATCAAATCCGCGATCCGAGGCGGAGAGTCCGAGATACAAAAGCATCGTCAGTACCGCAGCTGGTGAGGCGAGGAGCAGCGCACTGAAATAGCCACATGCCATGCCCGCACCCACAGAAACGAGGTTTGCAGCGCGGGCGGAGAGAAGCAACCAACAAACAAGAATGGGCAGCAACAAGAAACATACCTGCATGGTTATCATCCCGGCGGGATAGGAACTCGGGAGATTTGCTCGGTCATGCTGCACGGCTGCCGAATGGAAGAACGAATACAAGAACAGGCACTCGACGAAGAAGGCCGAACCGAACGTGATATAGACCTCCTGTCGCGATCCTAGGAAGTTTGGGTCAGCCGCCGAATTTGCAGGAGGTGTCATCAGCAATGCCATCAAGCTTGCGACAAGGCAGAAGAACTGAGCCTGAATCTTAACGTCCCGACTCATCTTCCTCAGGTTACCTCCGTGCTGGAACGGTGGAAAGCGATGGCGAATGTCTGACCGGAAAAGAATACTCTTGATCCTGAGGCGCCAGTCGCATGAATCCCACGTCGCGCCAGGCAGAACGAAACTTCTCATCATGACTGTGGGCTGCACCGCTTCTGTCGCCTTAATTCACTGGCGACGGTCTTCAAGCACACCTGGTGAGCGTAGCCTGCAAGAGCGCGCCCGAACACGTGCTCAAACGGCGGCTACCAAAAGAGAGGTTTTCTTCTCTCGGAAGCCCCAATTCTGCTACCATGCCGCATCCAGACTAGCCGCCACGCGCCACAAGCAAGGGTTCTACGACTAACGTGTAATTCACAGGTTCCACAGACTGCTAGAATCCACAGCATAAAGGTGTTTAGGTCATGACCCACCTCCCCAAGATCGCCTGGATCTCTTTCCTGGCTGCTGCTTTCGTTTTTCCGTTGTCTCCCACAGCTACGGCTCAGAACACGCAAATCCGACATGTCTCCGTCGTGAAGTCCGGGGGCACGGTGCAAATCCAGATTGAAACCAGCAAGCGCGTGGTGCCGCTTACAGAGGTGGTCACCGATCCCGATCGCCTGGTGATCGACTTTGCCGATGCCGTTCCGGGACCGGAGCTTCGCGCCGTCCCGGTGAATCAGGGCGAAGTGAAGGCCGTTCGCGTAGGCCGTGTGACATCCAATCCTCCCGTAACACGGGTGGTGGTGGACCTGAAGTCGGCCCAGCCTTTCCGTCTGTTTCCGTCGAGCAAGTCGGTCATGGTGAAGATTGGGGAAGGGGGTATTTCCCCTATGGCGGCCGCCCCGGCCGCACCAGCT
>QIAH01000411.1 GCA_003225465.1 Acidobacteriota bacterium
GAGCCTTACTTTGTGAACTTCGATGGCGTCTGGGAAGTCTTGCCGAATGGGCGGTCTCGCGGGAAAAACGCACTCGTGAACGAACGCGCCAGCTACGTCTAACAGCGTTCGAATCGTCTAAAAGATCGCCACGAAGGATACCAAGCAATACGAAGACGCCCGAAGGAACCCAACACTACACGTAGAAATGCCTCTAAACCGGAGGCACTAAGAGCTGCCTTTAAACCTTCGTGCTACCTTCGTGTCCTTAGTGGTTGCTGTTGGTTTTGCCAGAGAAGTTACTCGGTCTTCTCCGACGCAGGCGGCGCCAGCGGCAGTTCGGCCGTAACTTCTTCCCCCCAATCAAGCGAGAGCGTACGCGTCGTGGTTTCGATCTGATTGAGTTCCGGAATCTCCTCGGTAATCGCCGCACCCAACTCGGGAAACTTCCTTGCCGTGACCATTACGCGGCTCTCCATCGATCCGGCCGCTTTGTTGTACGCTTCGACAGCACGATCCAGCCCCCGGCGCAGGTTGTCCATGTGCACTGACATGCTGCGCAGCCGGTCGTGCAACTCTTTCCCGAGCGCGCTGATCTGCTGCGCATTGCGCGCCAGCTTTTCCTGGTTCCACCCGTAGGCGACCGCCTTCAGCAACGCAATCAGCGTGGTGGGCGACGCGACAATCACGCGCTGGCTCACACCCTGCTCAATCAGCCCGGGATCCTGTTCCAACGCCGCGCTGAAGAAAGTCTCACCTGGCAGAAACATCACCACGAATTCCGGCGTAGACTCAAACTGCTCCCAGTATGACTTCGAGGCCAGCGCCCGCATGTGATCGCGCACCTGCCGCGCATGCTCACACAACTTCACGCGCCGCACTTCATCATCCGTGGCCTCTACCGCCTCGAGATACTCCTGCAGTGGCGTCTTGGCATCGACCACCACGTTCTTGCCGCCGGGCAGCTTCACAATCAAATCCGGACGCAACCGCCCGTCAACCGTTGTGACCGTAACCTGCTCGTCGAAATCGCAGTAGGACTGCATGCCCGCGATTTCCACCACGCGCTTGAGCTGGATTTCTCCCCAGCGCCCTCGTACGGATGGCGTGCGCAGCGCTTTCACCAGATTGCCGGTCTCGGCCTGCAGCGCTTTCTGTGTTCCGATGAGCGACTGCACCTGTTCGGTCAGCGTGCCATACGCCTGGCTGCGCTCTTTTTCCATTTGCTGGATCTGGCTGTCGACTTTATTCAGCGATTCCTTGATGGGCGCAACCAGGTTCTCGACCGCCTTCTGCCGCGACTCAAGATCGCCCTTGGCTTCGCTCTGAAATTTCTCAAGGCTGGCTTTGGCCAGCTGGAGAAACGACTGATTGTTGCTGCGCAGGGCGTCGGAAGCGAGCGCCTGGAAGGCTTCCCTCAGTTCGGTGCTGGCGCGATCGATTAATTCCAGCTTCTCGGCAGCTGCCTGCCGTTCGTGCTGCAGTGTGGACTCCAGCCCAGCCGCCTGCTCGCGAAGCTTGGCAACGACCTCCTGCTGCCGGGCCAGTTCCGCGCGTGCCACCGCTAAGTCCCGCTCAGTCATGGACAAGCGAGTTTCGGCTCCGGCTGAGCGTAGGCGCAGACCAAGCCAAGCAAGCGCGCTGCCAAACAGCGCACCCAGAAGTACAGCGATCCACAGATCGAGGGCCATTGGTAATTAGCTGACTGGGATTCTAGAGGCTAGAGTGGCTGAAGCAAAGCAGAAGTTTGCGCCGAGCTGACACCCTCCCAGGGCTGATGCGTAGGCACAATCTATGCTGCGGGTCCCGATTACCGTTGTACTCGCTCTGGGCTCTCTGGCCAGCTCGGAACAAGCGAAAGTCAAGCCGGCGGCCTCCAGGAATTCAGATCGCGCCATTGCCTCGGATTATCAGCCCTCCCTGAATTACGATCCACAAGCCGAGCAGCGATTGCTCGATCTGGCGAATCACGCCCGCGCGCGAGTCGGAGCCCCTCCCCTGCAATTTGACGAAAGCGTGCTTTCGGCGGCCCGCGCGCATGCCGCCGAAATGGCCGAGCAGCAGCAACTGTCGCATCAGTTCACTGGCGAGCCCTCCCTCCCGCGTCGCCTTGCCGCCACCAGCGCTTTGCACCTGGATCGCGCCGGCGAGAACGTTGCTCTCGATTCGAGCGCGGATCTGGCGCACCAGCATCTGATGCTCTCCCCTCCGCACCGCGAGAACCTCCTCGATCCCCGCTATAATGTGGCTGGTTTCGCCGTGATCCGAAGCGGAGAGCAACTGTACGTGGTCGAGGACTTCGGTCACAGCGTAGCGGCTCTTTCAACGGAACAGGCCGACGACGCGGTCATCGGCGCCGTGAACCGAGCCCGCCAGGCCGCTCATTTGCCCATTTTCACGCGCCAGTCCGACGCAGCGGTGCGCGCCGCTGTGTGCTCCATGGCGGAAGAAGATCGCTTGACGACACGCTCTATGCGCGCTCTCTCGCAGCGTTATTCCGTGCTTAGCTATACCAACATGCATCCGGAAGTGCTGCCTGCGTCTGCCAATCACTTGATCGGAGACCACAATCTCACCAACGTTGCCGTGGGCGCGTGTTTTGCGCGCACGGGAACCTATCCAGGCGGGGTCTATTGGGTAGGTTTAGTTTTTTACTGAGGGAGCGCGCCCTGGCAGGCGCTTCCGAGGGGCTGCGGTTAAAGGCTTTCCGAAGGGGGACTAATTTGGTTCCCGAGACAGATTCTGGTGTCCTAATTAATTTCGCGGAAACAATCCGCCGGGGTAAGATTGCCACATGGCCAAGAAAACCGGAATGAGTGATTCCTCCCTCTGGATCCTCGCGGTTGTTTTGATCGTCGTCGCCGCGTGGATGTACTTCAAGTAGAACCCAAGGGACCCACTCACAACCAACAGACTGCTAGCCTTCAGCACGCCACTACACCGCTATCTGGCCGCGACCTGTGCCCGTTCGCGGGATGGGCACGGCTGTCCGCGTTTGCAGCGCGCTTTTCATGTACTCTTCGCCAGCCTGCATCATGCGCTTCCACATCTCGTACGCGCGCCCGTTCTGATTCAGAAAGTCGAGCGCTTCTTCCGTGGTCAGAGTCCGCCCCAGTTCCTGAGCACACTGGGTCAGGTGAGCGAGCGTGATCTCGGCCACGACTTTTTGGCGGAATTTCTTCACTGTCATGATCCGCACCCCGGATCCTCGCTTCCAGAGATACGCCTTCCTATCACCGCCAAACTGTAGTAGGGCTCACGATTCGCTGTGATGACCGTCACAAAGGATCGTTTCCCCCGCCCAATCCGCGGCTTGCGCTTGGTTTGTGCTACTCTCGACGCAAGCCTCTCCCGCCCACTTCGCCGTTTCCTATGCAAGCCGCACCCCAGGTCCGCATCGGCACCGCCGGCTGGTCCTACAAGGACTGGAACTACGTCTTCTACCCGCCCGAAGTCCTCCGTAAAAAAATCCATCCACTCGAATACCTGGCGCACTTCTTCGATGTGGTCGAGATCAATACATCCTTCTACGGGCACATTCGGCCAGAGCTGGCCAAGATCTGGGTCCGCAAGACGGCATTCAACCCGAATTTTGTATTCACGGCAAAACTACATCGTTCCTTTACGCATTCGCCGCTGGCCATCATGGAGCCCACCTCGGCGGCGTCCATCCGGCCGAACGACGAGGACGAGGCCAAGGCCCGCGAAGGCCTGGACGCGCTCGCCTCAGAAGGGAAGCTGGGCGCGCTCCTGATCCAGTTCCCAGTGTCCTTCAAAAACACGAGCCTCAACCGCGAGTATCTCGAGCGGCTCCTGCGCCAGTTCATCGAGTACCCGCGCGTGGTCGAAGTGCGCCATGACAGCTGGGACAATCCCGATACCCTGGCCTCCTTCGTCCGCAACGGCATCGCTTTCTGCAATATCGATCAGCCCACGCTGGGCCGCTCACTTGCTCCTACCGAACACGTAACCTCGAGCTTGGGCTACGTGCGTCTGCACGGACGCAACTACAAAGAGTGGTTCAACAGCGACGACCGCAACGATCGCTACAATTACCTCTACAGTGAAAACGAACTCGGCGCCTGGAAAGAGAAGATCGAAGCGGTAGCTGAGAAAGCGCAGACGACGTACGTCATTGCCAACAATCACTACGAGGCTCGCGCTGGCGCCAATGCTCTGGAATTAAAATCCATGCTGACCGGCAAACGCGTGAAAGCTCCTCCAGAGTTAATCAACACCTATCCCGAGCTGAAGAAATTCGCCGATCCGGACCACGAGGCAGCGGATCCGAATTTGTCGCTTCTCGCCTAAAACATTTTCACCACAGAGGCGCAGAGACTCAGAGAGAAGTTAAGGGTTCTCTTTAGGTCTGATTTGCGGGAGCAGTATCCAACAGACAGCAATTATCCAAGCGGAATGGGAGCTTCTGAGAAGGGCTATTGCGGAAAGGGCCAGACACAGGTTGAATATCGCCAGTATCAACGAGTCGGCCACTTTTGTATTGAGCTGCACAATCCGATGATGAGGGGGACTGCGTCATTAGCCA
>QIAH01000412.1 GCA_003225465.1 Acidobacteriota bacterium
CGCCCATCAGTGCATGATGGCCAAACCTGCCTGAGTCCGCGCTATTCGCGCTTTGCCTACCATTTGTCGCGCTGCTATGGTTTCAAATAGGTGGCTGGTTCGACCGCAGATGGGGCTGGATGGATGGACCACCGAGTTCAAAACTGCCGTGGGCACTGCTTTTGCTGTTCACTTTGCTGTGTGCCGCAGGCGCATCGGTCTACATCAGTTCGAGCTCTGACTACTTGCTTTCGGGTGCGGTGATCTGGACAACCGTCGGACTCGCATTCGCGGCTTCAACGCTATATCGCAAGTTCGCTCCCGAGCTGCCTAGCTTTTCAGTCGAATCGTTGTTGACCTAACCAGGCAGTGGCTAGTTGCTACACGGCCTCCGCTCTCTGCTTGCGAACCTCGATGGCCGCATCTCCGCGCGCGCGGCTTGCTACCGACAGTTACAACCGTCCAAGTGTTGCGGGAGACGGGCTTTAATATTAAGAAATTCCTGACAAGGCCGGCAGCCCAGAGGTTTGGACCGCCGGCGTGTCCCTTCATTTGCTAGTGACTTGCTAATGCAGAGCTGAAGAAGAGGAAGAAGTTGGAGCCGACCTCGATCGCACGGCCGGCGGCTTCCGCTGCGTCCATCTTCTCCAACGAGGTGATGCCGCTGGATCCATCGGCAGCTCGCGAATCGCTCTGATCCATCACGAGTATTGGGCGGACTTCCCACCAGATTTGCCCTGTGCTCGCGAAGTTGTCGTCCACCACGTGATCATGATTGGGAGTTGGCACAAAGATAGGCTTCTTGGGAGGGCCTGAAATGTTGCAAAGGGCAACGAGCGTCGTCGATAGATCAACCGACGAAGCCTTCGAGGGATGCGTGGAGACGTTGCGACCGAGCCGGATGACAACGGGCCGCTCACCACCCGCCGATCGCTTCGAGGCGGCGAAGGCTCTACAAGCAGAGATCGCGGCCATGTGCAACAACGCGGGCCTTTCTGCACGAGGGAAAAAGTTTGACCATCGCAAGCGTCGGGAACTCAGCGGCCACCCATGTGAGAACATTACGACCGGGCCCTTGCCCCAGTCCTTGTAATAGTTTTCGGCACCGTTCTTTACGATGGACGACGAAAGGGCTCGGCGGCGGCGTGACAAGAGTATGGATTACCAGCAATCTCAGATCGCAGAGATCTACGACCTCGCTAATCCCTGGGCGCAGGATGCTGACTTTTATCTCTCGCTCGCAGGACTACGGCCTTGTAGTGTCCTTGATCTAGGTTGCGGTACGGGCACGCTCTGTTGTGTTCTCGCCGAACGTGGTCACGAAAACCTCACGCGGAACAGGTTGAGTGGGTCGAGTGCTCTGCGCAGAGGTACAGGTCACAGCAGCGCTTCGACCTGATCCTGATGACCGGACATGCTTTCCAAATCCTGCTTACCGACGCCGATGCGCTGGCGGTATTGGAGACCATGCGCAGCAATCTCAAGGAGAGCGGAACGGTTGCGTTTGAGATTCGCAATCCCCGCATCGATTGGGCTCGCGAGTGGTCGGAGCGGACGCGTTTGCTGCGCTTGTCCACCGGTGAACAATTTCTCGAGAGGTTAGAGATCATCGGCCAGAATGGTGAATTCATCTCGTTCCAGACTTCCTACCGATGGAGCGACGGGCGCCCTCGCCCGTCGAACGATGCGCACATGACTCTGACCACGAGCAGCACGCTGCGGTTTCCATCGCGAGAACATGTGGAGGACCTGATCGCCCGCTCGGGACTGGTGGTCCGGGACGTGTTCGGAGACTGGAATGCTGGCCCGTTCGAGGCGGCGCGCTCGCGAGAAATTATTTTTGTCGCAGGTCATTCGTCGCCCTAATGACCAAAAACCCGGGTGGCAGGCCGTCCAGGGTCGTTTTGTTGACGTTCAGCCCGGATCAATGGCGTTCGCTTTCCCAAACAGGTCATTGATGCTGTACCGTTTGACCTCTACCACCCTTATGTTGGATATTGAGACACATGGATGCCGAACAGACCATTGCCGAAATCGAGCGGCTAGAGCGCATCTTCGCTGTGCCGGACAAGAGACCGCTGAGCCCGAGTGACATTGCGGCTGCCAATCAAAGGCATGACAAGATGCTAGCGAACAGCCCGTGGTTTCGCCTCTGGCAGAGCTACGGCGTCTGTTGCCGACCCCAGTCCACGGTATTCCAACTCGGTGAAATAGAGAGCTAAAGTTCGGCAGAAATTCGCACATCTCCCCGACTAACGAATCGGCGGAATTGGGCCAGTGAGCAGGTGCGGTCTTTGCAGCCAAATCCTCCGCATTGAGATTGACTCCAGGTATCCACAGTTCGGGCAATGAGATGTTTCGCCAACAATGAACCACGTATGCAGACTGTGTGCGGTCAGTTCGGCAGACTTGAATTTTCCGCCTAGAATACTTTTTCAGGAGGCAAGAATGGCAGGTCAAACACCACTGCACTTCGTGTTCTACTTCGCTGCACCGCCTGAGAAGGTTTGGGAAGGCTTTGTATCTCCAGAGTCCAACCGTACCATCTTTGGTGGGGCGGAATTTTTAGCGGACTTGAAGCCAGGCGGTTTGCTCCAGTGGTTCGGACCGGGACCGGATGGCAAGAGGACAGTCTACGTCCACGGCGAAGTTATCAAAATCGAACCTCCGAAACTTCTGCAATACACCTATTCTTTAGGCCAGAGCTCAATGAGCTCCCGTGTAACGGTGGAACTTGTACCGGAGACCGAGGCCACCCAGGTCACCGTCACGCATGACTTGTGGGCCGACAGTGATCCAACCTACGCTCTTACGGCCTCCGGGTGGCCGCGTGTCCTTTCGCGGCTGAAGACGCTGATTGAGACCGGAAAAACATTCAAACCGCATTGAATCTATCTCATTCGCGGTTGTAATCAGCTGGCTCTCAAAATCCGGCAATGAATCGATAGGCGTTTGTCCAAAGTCATGCCTGGTTATGTCCTGTAACCACTGCCGCTCGACCGTCGAGCAGTGACATTTGCCGACGGCGGATTGGTTCGTCTGGCATTTAGCTCGAATACGTCGAATACGTCATTGCCTCATTCTGGCGAATCTGGTAACGTGCGGGCGCAATCTCCGGTCAGCCCAGTCGCGCATGACGACCCCGGCCGACCAGTTCACAGAATGCGAGGACCCATCTATGGCGTTCTGCCCCAGTTGCGGCAAACCCATTCCAGCAGGAGCAGCCACTTGTCCCGACTGTGCTAGCCCATTACCGGGCGCGCCCGTCACGACTAGCGCGTCGGCGGCGCAGGGCCAGGTCGGCGGCCTCACTCAGAACGTGGCGGGCGCGCTCGCCTACGTCACCCTCATTCCGGCGGTTCTTTTTCTCGTGATCGAGCCG
Organism: Acidobacteriota bacterium; assembly: GCA_003225465.1. Classification (GTDB taxonomy): domain Bacteria; phylum Acidobacteriota; class Terriglobia; order Terriglobales; family Acidobacteriaceae; genus Gp1-AA133. The sequence continues at coordinate 3,362 of QIAH01000412.1, forward strand.
TATAACAAAAATCGCTTTGTACGCTTTCACGCCTTCCACAGCATCTTCTTTCACGTGGCCTGGATTGTGCTGTGGATAGGGCTAGGAATATTCGGGCATCTGCCGTTTCTGGGGTGGGCTTCGCTGCTTCTGTGGCCATTGATCGGCTTGGCGGGTTTTGTGATTTGGCTGATCCTGGTATTCAAGGCCTACCAGGGACAAATGTTCAAGTTGCCGGTCATCGGCGACATGGCAGAGAAACAGGCCAACACCGTCTAGGCTTCATTCTGTCGGGACATCGCTGATTCGGGAGGATCCAATGAAAATCCATCCCAAATTGATTTGCAGTTTTCTTCCGCTTCTCTTACTCAGCGGCTGCAAGAAGAGTACCAGCACCCAGGAGAGTGGTGCAGTCAAGTCGCCTGCAACCACCAATGCTGCCCCTCCGCCCCCGGCATCCGCTCCAAACGCTCCCTCTGCTGCCCCTGGAACCGTGGCGGATGCTGGCGCATCTGCTGAAACATCCGCCAAGATGGCTGCGGCCGAGTGGGCATTGAAGCAAGATGAGATCAAAAGCGATCCCAATGGCCAGTGGGCTATTCAGGCGACCGCCTCCTCAACTTACAACGACGCCCAAGGTACCTCCGGTTGGTCTGCCAATCAGGCGACCGGACCTCCCAACGTTGATAAGTACGCAGATGATGGAGCGGCCTGGACATCCAAAACCCCGGATGGCGGTATTGAGTGGCTGGACTTGAAATATCCCAAACCGGTGCACGCCACGGAGGTGCGTGTTCGCGAGTCCTGCGGCTCGGGGGCGGTGATCAAGGTGGAAGTTTTCGATGAGCAGGGCGGAGCTCACGCCGTCTGGCAAGGCAACGATCCAACCACGGGCTTGAACTATCTCATGGTGAAATTTCCCAAGACCACCTTTAAGACCGATCGCGTCAAGGTCACGCTCGCGACCAACGTCGTCCCCGGGTGGAATGAGGTCGACGCCGTTCAACTCGTGGGCACCGATCAATAAAGCTGAAGAAAACCTGTGAGGCGGCCCTTGCGTCCGGACCTGGAGTACGCTCCGTTCCGAGAAATGTGATCGGAGATTTACCGAAACCTCGGGCGTGCTCCTACGTCTAACCCGTGCCTTTCGCAGGCACAGGAGGCTGGCTCGAATGAAACGCATGCAAATTTTGTTGCCTTCAGTAGTTCTCATCTTTGCGGTGGCCGGGTTGGGACAGAGCACGAAGAGCACCACCAGCGCATCTCAACCGCAAACTGCGCAGCCACCGGCAACCATCGCTTCCGCCGTGGACCGCGAGATCAGCGGCGTCGAGAAGCAAATTGTGGACGCGGCCATGGCAATGCCCGAGGACAAGTTTAACTTCTCTCCGGAGAGCTTGAACATTCCCGGTGCCGACTACAAGGGCGTGCGCACGTTTGCCGCGCAGGTGAAGCATATCGCCGCTTCCAACTATTTCCTGTGGACGGGGCTCACCGGGGATAAACTCCCGGCCAACCTCAAGGACGGCAACGGCCCGGAGGACGTGAAGAGCAAAGCCGAGATCCTCAAGTTCCTGCAGGATTCCTTTGCCCTCGGTCATAAGGGAGCGGCCACGTTGAACACGGAGAATGTATTGCAGATCCCGGAGCACAGCAAATCGACGCGCCTGCGCCTGGCAACCTTTGCCGTAGCCCACGCCTTTAATCATTACGGACAGATGGTGGAGTACTTGCGG
>QIAH01000016.1 GCA_003225465.1 Acidobacteriota bacterium
GCCGCACCCGCACCGATTCCTGTTCCCCCCAGGTTTCCGCCCATCAATTTTCCCGAGAAGCAAGCTGCCGCGGCGACGCAACCGCCAGCGTCTGCGCAACCGGCAGCGACAGCCGCGATCTCTACGCCCCCAGCGACTCACCCAAAGCTGGGTAGCCTGCAGCAAGGAACGGTACTCCCTGGTATGGGGACTCCGGGAGCAGGGACAGTTCCAAACGCGCAGAATGCCGCGGGAACCCAGGGCAACGTAAATCCGGGTACTAATCCGTCATCGCCTGCACTCACGGTGCAAACGACCGCAACTGCTAACCCTGCTCCTTCGACGAAAGGTAACGCTCCGGCCTCGATCGCGGTGAGCATTGCACCCGGGCCCACCTCGACGACAACTGCGTCTGCAACAACGAGCGCAGCAACCACTGCCAGCACCAGTGCGGTTGTTGTCTCCAGTTCCAATGCAGCAGGAGCCGCACCGGCTGTGGCGGGCGCGCCTGCGACAGTACCTGTGACTGGCGCACCAGCCCCTTCGGGATCGAGCCCGAGCTCTGCGGGATCCGCCAACATCACTGCGAAGGTTCTGTCTGCGACTGTGGCGCCTGCCAGTGTGCCGTCTCCCGCGCCCCAGGGCGCGACAGTATCCAACCCGCTGGGAACTCCTGCAGCAGCCTCGGCGACCGCCTCTAGTGCGAACCCGGCTGCGAGTTCCACGCAGGGCGCAACCGTTGCGAACCCGCTCGGCACATCTTCGACATCCACAACCGCCTCCACAGCTTCGAGCCCCGCCCCGAGTACTACGGCCCCCACGACGCAGGGCGCCACAGTTGCAAACCCACTGGGGCTGCCGCAGGCTGGTACGACTGAGGCGACGCCCTCCACCCCGTCGGGTCCACAGGGTGCGACCGTCTCGAATCCTCTTGGCCTGGCGCCGGGGGAAACGGCCGAAATTGTACCCGTTGAAGCGGAACCTGCGAGCGCGGATGCGAATAATGTCGTGGCCGACACGAACAACGTGGTGGCCGATACGAACACGGTTGCAGCCGACAAGAACGCAGTGGTGGCCAAGGCGATCGAGCCTGAGATTCCAGCAGCTCTCGCGCTGCGTGCGACGCATCCGGATTTTCGCACCTCGTTCCGCGTTAAGTATGTCGCGGCCGGAGCTGCTTATCTGGATGGCGGCCGTGGCGCGGGCCTGGCCGAAGGTATGAAGCTCGTTGTCCGCGAGACTGCTACGGGTTCGGTCGTGGCGGCGGCCAGCGGCAAAGAGGACGACATTGTGGCTGAACTCGAAGTGACCTCGGTCGCCGAGGCTTCCGCAGTGACGGACGTCCACACGCCGAAACGCGATGTCAAGGCCGGCGACCTGGCCTATCTGTCCGCGCAGGACGAGCAAAGTCTGGTTCAGCAGAACACTCTGAGTGCGACTCGCAAGTACCCCACCGTCATTTCCTTCACCGAAGGCGACACGCTCGATGAAGAAGCCCGCGTGCAGGTTCCCCGGCCGCCGATGCCCTCAGTCAACCGGGCGCGCGGACGGATTGGCTTCGACTACATGGGAACTCAATTCCGTGGAGCCACGGGCGGATCGAATACCAGCTTGGGCATGGTCGCGCGCCTCGATATGACCCGCATTGGCGGCACCTATTGGAATGCCAGCGGGTACTGGCGCGGAAACCTGACGGCGAACAGCTACTCGGGAACGAACACGTTGCAGGATCTCCTCAACCGCACCTACCACATCGGCATGACCTACGACAATCCGAACTCGCCCTGGGTGGCCGGCTTTGGACGCATGTACCTGCCCTGGGCGACCAGTCTTGACACCATCGACGGAGGCTACTTTGGGCGCCGCATGGGGCATGGGTCGACGATGGGAATCTTCGCCGGATCGACTCCGGATCCGACCTCCTGGAGCTACGCGCCGAACCGGCGAATCGGCGGAGCGTTCGTAAACTTTGAAGGCGGCAGCTACGACGACTTCCGTTACAGCAGCACCTCGGGCGTGGGTGTGAGTACTCTCGGATGGAAGATCGACCGGCCTTTCATCTTTTTCGAAAACGGCCTCTATTACAAGAGGTATGTGTCGATTTACGACTCACTCCAGATGGATAGCCCCGTCGGCTACACTGCCGGAGGGTCGCCCGGTGCTGGGGTTGGAAGAAATTTCCTGACCGTGCGTTACCAGCCGCACGAACGCATTGAATTTGACGGAAACTATAGCTACTTCAGAGACTTACCGGCATTTGATCCCAGCCTTGTCGGAACCAGCTTGCTGGATAAGTATCTTTTCCAGGGATTCAGCGGCGGAGTGCGTCTGGAAGTGCTCAAACAGGTGTGGGTATATACGAACCTGGGGCGCAGCAACAGCTCGGGCGACTCCAAGAGTTCTCTTAACCAGTTGTATGGATTGACTTTCGGTCGCCTGCCTTGGGTTCACATACGGGCAGATGGCCACTATGCCCGCTTCAACAGTTCGTTCGGCAACGGAAGCTATGAGTCGGTTTCCCTTTCGCGCACCTTGAGCGATAACTTCCGCTTGGAACTCCTTGGTGGACAACAAAATTTCGTTTCCTCCTTGTCTTCCAACACGAAGTCGAAGTTCGTCACCAGCAATCTCGAAATGAACGTGGGATCCCACTATTTCATGCAAGGGGGCTTCACAGTTAGCCGTGGCGTAAGCCAGGACTACGATCAGTGGCTGTTCACCCTAGGCTATCGTTTCGATACCCGGAGGGCCAAAGGGCAATGAAGTGGCAGGCCAAATGCAGCTATTTAAGCGTGAAACTCTTTCTAGCCAGCGTACTCGTGTGTGTGGTTGCGGTGCCGTCGCGCGCAGGGAATTCCCCTCTCCAGGAATTGATCGGCCGCGCCAATGACCAGGTCGCAAAGTTCGTCGAACAGTTCTCTGACGTAAAGTGCACGGAGCACGTCACCCAGGAGAAATTCAAGGCGGACGGCAAGGTCGAACTGAAGGAACAATCGACCTATGACTATCTGGTCATCCTGACCAACGCAGGGGGCGAAATCAGCCTGGATGAGTCCCGCCTGGCCGTGCATGAGCAGAAGAAGGAAGAGAAAAAGCGGATCTCCATGCTGGTCAGCAATGGATTCGCGACTCTTTTCCTGGTCTTCCATCCGTACTATTCCTCGGGCTTCGAATTCACCCAGGTCGGCGAGGACACGATCAACGGACACAAGTTTACGAAGGTTCAGTTCAAGCACATCCCCGGGATGCGGTCGCCGGCCGCGCTGGCCTTGCGTGGCCGGGAATACCCTCTTGACCTTGCGGGAGTGGCGTGGATTGACCCGGAAACCGGAGTAATTGCTAAAATCGATGCTGGTCTGGCCAATAGCATGGAAGACATAGGCCTGAAGACCATGCGCTCCGAAGTTGAGTTTCAGCCGGTGCCGTTCAAGGGTTCCAAGGATCTCTACTGGTTCCCTGCCCAGGCCAGCGTGGAAGTCGAAACACCGCGGCAGCACTGGCGCAACACCCACAATTTTACAGACTACAAACAGTTCTCTGTGAGTACGGAGGAGAAAGTTGCTTCGAGATGAGTGCTAATGCTTCTGTTGCCACAGCGGTTGCGCCGGTTCAGAATCGCGAACGCGGCCATCGCTCTCGTGTGGCGGCAGGTTATTTTCTTTTTGCGACCCTTATTCTCGCGCTGACCGTCTATGGGTTCGACTATTACACCCTGGGCTCAGCCGATCGTCCCTTCTCGTCCAAATATGCAGCGTTGCGGCCCAGCGGCACCGTTGGGCTGAAGTTAGGCTGGTTGGGCGTATTCATGTTCCTGGTCATCTTCCTCTACCCTCTGCGGAAGCACTGGTCCTGGTTGATGAAGAAGGGCAATTCCCGGCATTGGCTCGATTATCACGTCATCCTTGGTATTACGGCGCCGTTTGTCATCGCGTTTCACTCATCGTTCAAATTCCGCGGGTTTGCGGGAATGGCTTTCTGGATCATGTTCGCGGTCTCGGTGAGCGGTGTCATCGGACGATATCTATACGGTCAGATTCCGCGAAACCTGAAGGCCGCGGAGATGACGCAGAAGGAGCTGCAAGAATTCCATCAGCAGCTCGCGGGGCAGTTGAAACAAGAACGCCTGGTGTCCGAGCAAGACCTGCGGGCCTTGCTCACGCTGCCCAGCCGCGAACGCGTGCAGCAGCTCTCGATGGTCACGGCATTGGGTTACATGTTTGCCCTCGATATCGCTCGCGCCCTGCGTGTGGCCAGGCTACGCCGGCATGCCCTGAGCTTTGGAGAGAAGCTCACGACGCTGGGAGGCTTTCTCAAGACTTCCAATCACGATGTAGAAAAAGCAGTGGGAGTAGCGCGTGAGGATGCTGCGCTCTCCAAGCGCATTCTGTTCCTCAAGCGCTCGGAGCAGGTCTTTCACCTCTGGCACGTAGTTCACAAGCCGTTCAGCTATACCTTCGCCCTGCTGGCGTTATTCCATATCGGCCTTGAGGTCGCGATGGGCTTTCGGTGGTAGAGTTTTTAGAGCCGTATGGATACCCTGATAGCCTTTATCGTCGCAGCAGCCCTTACCCTTTTCTTCCTGCGTAACTACTTCAAGGGCATCAAGGAACGGGACGCGAAAGCTCGCGCCGCGGCGGAAAAAGGCAAACTCTTCTCCGAGGGGCCGAAAGCGCAACATCCGCATATCGATAACACGTACTGCATCGGTTGCGCGACCTGCACGACCGTTTGTCCCGAAGGCGACGTGCTTGCCATGCTTGGGGGTAAGGCCGTCATCGTCAACGGCTACAAGTGCATCGGGCATAGCCTTTGTGCGGATGCATGCCCGGTCGGCGCGATCACGATGGTGATGGCGAGCCCCAGCATGGGGGCGGACATGCCTACTCTCACGGGCGAGTTCGAGACCACCGTTCCGAACCTGTTCATCATCGGCGAACTCGGCGGTCTGGCCCTGATCAAGAATGCAATCAACCAAGGACGGGAGTGCATCGACAATGTTCTGGATCGATTCACAGCCAAAGGCACCGCTCGAACCATTCCCGACGTCTACGATGTCTTGGTCATTGGAGCGGGTCCGGCCGGCATTGCCGCTTCCCTGCGCGCCATTCAGCACAAGATGAAGTACCTCACGCTCGAGCGTGATGAAATTGGCGGCACTGTGGCCAAGTACCCGCGCCAGAAGCTGGTAATGACCAGCCCGGTCGAATTCCCGATGTATGGGAAGTTCAAGAAGACTGAACTTTCCAAGGAAAACCTGCTTGCTTTTTGGGACAAGGTCCTGCACCGCGCCGACTTCAAGGTGCGCACAGGGCAGAAGGTAGAAGACATCAAAAGGGGCGAGGACGGCATTTTCACCGTGATCAGCCAGGACTCTCAATACCGCGCGCATGCGGTCATTCTGGCCTTGGGCCGCACCGGTACCCCCAGAAAGCTGGGCGTGCCGGGCGAGGACTTACCCAAGGTGATGTACCGGCTGATTGAGGCGGATCATTACATCAACAAGAAGATTCTGGTCGTGGGCGGTGGCGATAGCGCGGTCGAAGCAGCCATGGGGCTGGCTCACCAGATCGGCAACAAGGTCACGCTGGTCTATCGCAGCGCGCAGTTCAGCCGCATCAAGGAACGCAACTCGCAACGGATCGCCGAGTGCATGAAGTCCGGCAAGGTTGAAGTTCTGTTCAACACGAATCCGGTCGAATTCAAAGAGCAATCCGTCGTTATCGAGGTTCAGGGGCAGACGCGCGAGCTCCCGAACGACTATGTATGGATTTTTGCCGGCGGAACGCCGCCCAATGACTTCCTGAAGAAGATCGGCGTCGGCTTTGGTGCCCGCGATATGACGAAGCACGCCAGCGAGGAAGCGAAAACGGCGGCTGCTACCAAGGAAGCCATGGCCCAGAAGCCGAAGATACAGCCGGTCGTCGTGCAACCGGCTGCGCCGGCAGAGGACCTGTCAAGCTCCCGGCTTGGCATTCCAGGCGAAGAGCTCCCCAAAGTCTGCTACCAATTGGACGATGCTGCCAAGTACGAGGACAAGGATATTCTGATTGTGGGCGGCGGGGATGCCGCTATCCATGCAGCCGTGGCTCTGAGTCACACCGGACGGAACCGGGTCACGTTGAGCTATCGCGGGGAACGATTCCAGCGCGGGCCAGACCGCAATCGTCAGCTGATCGAGACTGCGGAGCGGGAAAAGATGGTACGCATCCTGCGCCAATGCAGCGTCGCAGCGATCACCCTGGACTCGGTGATTCTCGATGTCAAAGGAAATCCCGCGGAAATCCCCAATGACCACGTCTTCATACTCATCGATAGTGACTCTACCGCGGAGTTCTTATCGGAGGCTGCGGATAGCGGTCTGCGTGCGGCGGAAACGGTTCGCTGACCATAGGCGCAAGGCATCGCAGCTAGCACGCCGCTGAAAGGCTCTTTCGACGTTCCGCAACTTACTCGGCGGCTGAAGCCGAGCCCATTCAAAGCCACAGATGTTCAGAGTTGTGATCTTGGGAAAATCCCCACCCTAACCTCGCAAAGAACGCGAGGTGAGGATGGGGCACCGGCTATCCCGTCGATTGTTGTTCTTGTGAAATCCCCACCCTAACCTCGCAAAGAACGCGAGGTGAGGATGGGGCACCGGCTATCCCCGTCGATTGTTGTTCTTGTGAAATCCCCACCCTAACCTCGAAAAGAACGCGAGGTGAGGATGGGGCACCGGCTATCCCCGTCGATTGTTGTTCTTGTTAAATCCCCACCATAACCTCGCAAAGAACGCGAGTGAGGATGGGGCACCGACTTATCCCTGTCGATTGTTGTTCTTGTAAAATCCCCACCATAACCTCGCAAAGAACGCGAGTGAGGATGGGGCACATCTGGATGATCGTGCTATTTAATCACCACCATTGCGGTGGGAGCCGTTCCTGTGCTGGTCGTCGAGATCAGCGTTAACACTCCCGTCGATGGCGTGGTCTTATAGCCGGAGATGGTGTTCGATGTTTGATTGCCGACGAACAGCAACTTGCCCGTTGTATCCGAGACGATGAATCCCGCGGTGCCGCCGGCTGCAAATGGAGACCCAGTGATCGCAGCGGTAGGAACTCCGCTCGTACCGTCGATGGTGTAGCCATAGACGCTGCTGCTGGTCGTCAGCGTGGTCACATACACGTACTTCCCGGATGCGTCCACCACTACTGAGCTGACGGGAACAATGGCTGTGCTGGTGTTGGCGACTCCGAATGGGGATCCGCCCATCGGGGCCAGCGCGCCTGTGCCAGAGTCGATTGTGAATCCGGAAACCGTTCCGTCCTCGAGGTTGGCTACATACAGAAACTTGTTCGAGTTGTCGATCGCAATCCAGTTCGGCCCATTTCCGACAGGAATCGGCGAGTTGGGCACGGCCGTCAGCGCTCCTGTGCTGCTCACCGCAAATCCGGAGATCGACGCGCTATTGGAATTTGCCACATAGAGAAATTTGCCTGAAGGAGCAATCGTTCCTCGGACGGGAGTGAATCCGGACGTCGGGTAAGAGGGCGTGCTGATCAGTTTAAGGGCCCCGGAACTGGCCGTGATCGAATAGACCGTGATGGTGTTCGAGAAGCTGTTGGCTGCAAAGAGAAACGCTCCTCCCGGATCCATCATCAGTGCGGCCGGCTGCTGGTCGGTGTTTGTGCGAGGCATCACTTCCGTCAGAGCGCCAGTGCTGCCAATCTTATAGAGGGAAATCGTGTTTTCTCCCGCGTTGGATACGTAGGCAAACTTTCCGGTGGGGTGAATCACGACCGCTGTCGGAGAGATCCCTGTTTGGTAAGGCGAGCCCAGAACCTGGCTGAAACTCCCGGTATTCGTGTCGAGGCGATATGCCGAGATTCCGTTGTTGAAGGGAGTCGTTATGTAGGCAAATTGATGAGTACTTCCACTGCATGCGACCAGCACCATCAGGCTGGCAAGGATGATGATCGCGAGGCGGGCTCTCATTGACACCGTTTCGGCTCCTTTGCGCCGGGTACTCCCAAATCGCCGGGTACCGCGCGTGAGTCTAGTTTTTGATTGAGAACAGGATCGAGATATTCTATTCCATCCCTCTGCAGATGGGCTGGCGGGGTGGGCTCGGTAACTCTGGGCGTGCTTTGCCCGCCACCCGTGCTTAGACGACCTCCTCCAGTTGGGCGTTGCCCGTCAACCCCTAGCAATAAGACAATCGCCGACGAAAAACTGAACTCGGGTTAATATGCAGAGGTTGGCGGGCGAAGCGGATGACATCGGATGCACAAGTCCCATGTCTTGAATAGCACGAGACATGGCGCCCAGCGGTGTAGGGCTCTTTCATCTGCTCTTCAGGGGCCGAGTGTAAGAAATGGCATAGCTTCGGGGTGCGCTTGAAGTTACTGGTCGTCGAAGACGAGATGCGCATGGTAGAACTCCTGCGCAAAGGCCTGGCAGAAGAAGGTCACACCGTGGTGTGCGCGGGCGATGGAAAAGAAGGCCTGGATCTTGCCCGCAATTATGAATTCGACGCCATCATCCTCGATATCATGTTGCCGAACCTCAACGGCTACGACCTGGCACATCAACTGCGCAAAGAGAAAGTTGGAACTCCCGTATTGATGCTTACCGCGAAGGACTCCGTGCCGGACCTGGTACGTGGCCTGGATTCCGGAGCCGACGATTATCTGACAAAGCCTTTCGCGTTCGAGGAACTCCTGGCTCGTCTCCGGGCCGTAAAGCGAAGGGCCCCCGTCCCACAAGCGACCAAATTGCAGGTGGGCAATCTGGTGCTCGACCCCGCGACCCGCGAAGTTTCCCGTGGGGGCAGGGACATCCTGCTTACTCGCACCGAGTACAACCTGCTTGAGCGTCTCATGTACCGAGTCGGCAAAGTAGTGCCTCGGCGCGCCTTGATCGAGGCGGTGTGGGGGTTTGATCGCGACATCGAAGAGAATACCCTCGACGCATTCGTTCGCCTGCTGCGCACCAAGATCGATACCGAAGACCAGCCCAAGCTCATTCATACGGTTCGCGGAGTGGGGTACATGATCCGGGCGGAGGTCCAGTCGTGAGCAGGGTCTCCATCGGCCTTCGCTTGACGCTATGGTATCTGGGCATCTTTGCGCTGGCTCAGCTGATTTTTGGGGTTGGGATGTGGTTCATCCTGCGCGAAAGCCTCCACGACATTGCCGACAGTACCCTGGCGGGAGAGGTGGAGGACGTCCGGCGTTTTCTGGAAGCTCAGCCATCCGACCAGACACTGGCCGAACTTCGTAACGTGGTCACCGGTGAGTACAGTGCCGAAACCGGCGGTGACTACCTGCAAATTGTCGATGCAGATGGCAATTGGATTTATCGCTCGACCGCTCTGGTGCAGACCGGGCTTCCGGCGGTAGCCCCCAGCTTATTGCGCAAGCCTCTGCATCAAGATGAACGCGTTGGCAAACGACCGTTCCGTTTTGTGAGCGCGCGCATCGATGTCCATGGGCGGGCGTTCACCGTCCAAACCGGCACGCCGACTCATGAAGAAGTCGAAACTCTGGAGCGGTTCCAAACGTATTTACTGATGTTTGCGCCCCTGTTGCTGCTGGCGGCAGCTGCAGTCGGATATTGGCTCAGCCGGAGAGCGCTCTCCCCTGTCGATACCCTCACTCGTACCGCGCGCACCATTACGGGCCATACGCTCAGCAGTCGCCTCGAGAAGTTACACACCGGCGATGAATTGCAGCGCCTGTCGGATACTCTGAACGAAATGCTGGCGCGTATTGAGGTGGCTTTTAACCGGGTGACCGAATTCACGGCGGACGCATCCCACGAACTGCGCACGCCGATTTCCCTGATTCGCACCGAAGCGGAGGTGGCCTTGCGGCGTTCGCGGGGAGAAGGAGAATACCGCGAAGCCCTGCGGCACATTCTGCTGGAAGCCGAGCGAACTACATCGCTGATCGAAGAACTGCTGGCCTTGGCGCGCGCCGATTCCGGCCGCCAGGCGCTGAACATCCAGCCGATCGATCTGCGTGGGGCGCTGAAAGAAGTGGCGTCAGGCTGGCGCCAGGTTGCGAACGTGCGCGGCCTTCAGTTCAGCGAACGAATCCTGGATGCCGAGTTGCGGGTCTTAGGAGATGCTGCTGCGCTTCGCCGCGTGCTCGACATCCTCCTGGACAATGCTTTCAAATACACGCCCGCTCCGGGTGGCACGGTAAGTTTATCGGCAGAAGAAAAGGATGGAACCGCGGTGATCAGCGTGCGCGACAACGGGATGGGCATCGCGGAGGGGGAGCAAGGCCGGATCTTTGAGCGGTTCTACCGCGTCGACAAGGCTCGCAGCCGCGAAATGGGCGGAGCGGGATTGGGGCTCTCCATTGCGCAGTGGATTGTCCAGCAACATCACGGAAAGATTGTGGTGGAAAGTACGCTGGGAGCGGGCTCGATCTTCCGTGTCCTGCTTCCGCTTGCGGCCGCAAATATTTCGCAAGAGCTACTTCTGAAATAACGCTTACGTTATTCAGCCACCAGCAAGCTTTCGGCAAAGGGCCACTCCGTGTCGACCCACTGCGCTTCGCAACGGAAGCCGGTATCTCTCGCCAGCTGAAAAATCTCATCCCGCGAATATTTGTGGCTGCTTTCGGTCCAGATGGTTTCGCCTGCCTGGAAGCGGACGGAAAACCCTGCCGCCGGAATCGTGACGGTTTGCTCCCTGGTCGACAGCAGGTGCATCTCCACGCTGCGAGCGCGGGGATTGAACTTCGCCAGGTGCTGAAACTGTTCGAGCACAAAGTCTCCGTCCAGTTCGCGATTGATGCGAACCAGAAGATTTCGATTGAAGGCAGCCGTCACACCGAGGGCGTCGTCGTAAGCGTCCAGCAGGTCCGGAATCGGCTTCAGCAGGTCTGTACCCAATAGGAGGGAGTCGCCCGGGCACAAACTACGTCGGATGCTCTTCAGGAATTCAATACCGGCGGGACGGTCGAAATTACCGATCGTGCTCCCCAGAAAAAGCACAAGCAGGTGCTGGTTGTTCTTGCGGCGAGCTGCTACTTCCGCCAGACCATCCAGATACTCACGCTCGAAGCCGACAATGCTGATGCAATCAATGTCGCCCAGTTCACGTTTGCACATGGCGAGCGCAGTCGGCGAGATTTCGATGGGGTGATAGGCCGTGTGTTGCCTTCGAGCGAGCGCTTTCAAGAGCCAGCGAGTCTTCTTACCGCTTCCGCTGCCGAGTTCCGCGACCATCAGCGGAAGAGGCAGACGTTCCACGATGTCGTAGGCATTGTGACGGAGAACCCGCTCGTCGGCGCGTGTCAGCCCATACTCCGGCAGCACGCTGATTACTTCAAACAGCGCCGAGCCTACATCGTCGTAAAGATATTTAGAAAGCAGTTCCTTCTGCGGCTTGGTGAGTCCGGCCCGAACGTCGGCGGCGAACTCCAGAGACGGTTGGGCAGTAATCGCTTGTGTCAGCATGGTCGCTCCCGGGCCCTTTCGAACTCGTTCAGTGGCTCACGCAGCGAAAGCCCGCGTAAACATGTGGATAGTGCGGTTGAAACCAATTGCGGAACGATCGGCGCAACATGCAGGCGGCCGTGCGAGCGGAGCCACCTTTCATGACGAAGTGCTTGTTATCGAAGAAGTCCGCAGAATATCCGCGATAGAACGGAAAAGGCTCAAATCCCGGGAATGGGCTGAAGAGGGTGGAGGTCCACTCCCAGCCATTGCCCAATAAGTCCATCACTCCGAAGGCGCTCTGCCCTTCAGGGAAGGCACCTACCGGGGTGGGGTCCCAGCGTTGAAAATCAAAGTTTCCGCGGGTCTGGCTGGGTGCTTCAGTTCCCCAGGGATAGGGGCGCTCATTTCCCTCCGGCGTACCATATGCCGCACGATGCCATTGCGCCTCGGTGGGCAACGATTTCCCCGCCCAGCGTGCGTACGCGCTGGCCTCAGCATGACTCACGTATACCGGACAATCCATGGGAAGCGGAACTTCCTCAAACATTCCCGCGAAGTACCAGACCCCCGTGTGATTGCGCCAAAAACCCGGATGGCTGATGTTGTTCTTCGACTTCCAATCCCAGCCCTCGCGCGACCAGAAGTCGGGATTCTCATAGCCGCCGGCTGTAAGGAATTCCAGATACTGCTGGTTCGTGATCGGGAATTGATCGATGGAAAAAGCCGGCACTTCGACCGTGTTCTCTTCGTATTCGTTGTCCCATCCGAAACTGCTCGGATCCTCGCGACGCAGGCCCAACGTGGCGCGTCCAGCAGGAATTTCGATGATGGCGGGCATGCCGGGACCCAGAACAAGTTCCGGCTTGAGTTGAGGAGGGGTTTTGCGATCAAGAGGCAACTGGTGCAGCATGTAGGTCAAGGTTTCCGCGTGCATCAGCCGATGTTCAATGGCGACCTGCAGGAGCAGACTTAACGGGAACTCCCGCAGTGTTTCGCTCAACATTCCGGCTTCCAGACCTTCGTCCAGAGCGTGCCGTACGCCTGCCACGTACTCCCGAACATCAGAAACGGCCGGCCAATCTTTCGGTAGATCGGTGGGCAATCCGCCCCCGACCGGATCAATGCCGAAGGCAAACAAGCGATCGAACTCGGGATGAAATGTCTCTACGCCGATGGCCCTCTCGCGTAGCAGATTCCAGTCAAACGCCTCCAAATGGCCGACATAGAAAACGATGCGGTGTCTTTCCGGGATGGGCCGGTCGTACAGGAACTCTGGCTTGACGAGATCAAAAAGCCGGTCAGTGTTGGTACGAGCGTCCGCCAAACGGTCCAGGAGTTCGTGCCGGACCGCAACTTCCCGCTGTGCAACAGGCATATTCGGAAGCCTCCAGCGCGATCGCGCCCCACATCACGCTTCCACGTTAAGATGCCCTCGTTCGCTAAAAGGCTCAGGGTTTTGCGCCTTTTCTCAACTCGAAAGGGCGCCTTTTCCAGGCCAGTTATGCCGTTTGAACGTTGCTTGTATCTAATTGATTTTTAAGGAATCATATGTCCACAAACAACGAGACGAGTGGTCCTCAGGTGGCAGAATTTGTCAGGGAAGATTTGTGATTGTCTACATCGTTTGGAGTAGATATGCGAGACGGACAGCGGATACGAAGCTGTGAATTAAATAGAAATCTCTGCGACCAGGTAGAGGGTAGCTTTTCCTTTTAACGTTATTCGAGATCCGCGAGGTTCCACTAGCAATTCTCCGCCCCGACTCGAGAGTTGTTGGGCGCGAAGCACGCTTTTCTTTAGAACATCCGACCAATAGGGACCCAGCGAGCAATGCGTGGAACCTGTGACCGGATCCTCGGGAATTCCGTAGCTGGGCGCGAAGTAGCGAGACACGAAATCTACCCGCTCGCCCGGCGCCGTGATGCACACTCCGGCCGGATGAAGCGTTTCGAGGATCGGCAGGTCAGGAATAGCATCGCGTACATCTTTCTCATTGTCGTAGACGACGAAGTAGTTTCGCTCGGCAGCGGTGGCTCCGCTTTCCAGGACCACCCTTGGGGATGGGTTCAGTCCGTCGAGCAAAGCTTTGGGAACTGACTCACATGGACGCGCAGGCAGCGACGGAAAATCCATCGCGAGGAAGTCCCCTTCTTTCTTGACATCCAGTGGCCCGCTACACGTGTGAAAACGAACCGAAGTTGTGCCGGGACGGAGAAAATTGAAAATCACAAATGCAGTCGCCAGAGTCGCGTGCCCGCAGAGTTGGACCTCCGATTTGGGTGAAAACCAGCGCAGACAGTACGCCCCATTCTCTGGCACGAAAAAAGCAGTTTCCGAAACATTGTTCTCCGCCGCGATGGCGAGCATCTGTTTGTCTTCCAGCCAATGAGTAAGCGGGCAAACCGCTGCCTGGTTCCCTGAAAAGATCTTCTCCGTGAATGCGTCGACCTGGAACAAAGGTATTTTCATCCCGGTATTCCTTGCCGTTTCTGGGCCATCCATTGAAATCCCATCATAGGACCTCCGCGCGCCAGAGTGAATCAACCGCAAGACTCGTCGGCGCAGAATGGAGGAACGGGCGTCTCGCCTGTCCAGGCGGGCGAGCATGCCCTTCTCTCCATAGTCGCGATTGAATGTGATCTGTGGAACGGAACTTGAGAACAACTCGGAGAACGTCGTTTGCTAAATCATGCCGCTGGAAAGCAGCTACTTCTCCCGGAACTCCACCCAGCCGCGTGTTTTTCCGAAGTCAATGTTGATCTCGCACTTCTTGGGGCCGGTATGTCCGAAATAAACTGCCAATCGATCGGCCGGCGAACTCAGTTGGCCGGTTGCCATAGAGGCACGGGCTAGATCTTGCTTCTCATCGTACTTGGCGTCGACGGCTGTGTTCTTGCTCACAATGAGAGTCCATTCCTTCTTGCCGGGAATGAGGTACATGGTATAACCGCCGGTCGGAATGTGGACATCGCCAAAGCCAAGGTCCGTCTCGGTAAAAAATGTCATTGCCGAACCGCCGGGTATCAGGACTTTGCCGATTGGCGGCCCCTCGCTATGGCCGGCTGGGATCGCGGTGTAGTGAGCTGTCAGTTGTTTCCCGTCCTCGAAGGCGCAGATCGCGCTCTCAGATGTGGGAGTTGGTGAGGCTTGCTGGGCCACTGCCAACGAAAGCAGCATCAATTCGCACAGCAAAACCGCACAGCCAAGAGCGGTACGCATGAGGATATCTCCGCGCCGAAATTGAGTGCCGGATATCATCGCAAAAAGACTCGGCAAAGAGAATACCTTTGCAGACATATTTTGTAGCAATCGTCTCAGTTTGGGCCTGGCCAATCCGCCGCCCGTGGCCGTCGATTCAGCGAAATTGGACAAAACCATCTACCATAGAGCGCGTGGGACGCGGAGGGAACCGATGCAAGGAACTGCGTGGCCCGAGTTGCGTCTAGAGGCCTGGAAAGACACCTATGCCACTTTACATATGTGGACGCAGATTGTCGGCAAGGTCCGGCTGGCGCTGAGTCCCCGAATCAATCACTGGTGGGAAGTACCCTTGTACGTAAACGCGGTGGGCCTGACGACGTCTGCCATTCCCTACAAACAGTTGGTGTTTGAAATCCAGTTCAACTTCCTCGAGCACAGGCTGACGATCGCCATTTGTGACGGCCAGCAGCGAGTTCTTCAGCTCCGACCACAGTCGGTGGCCGCCTTCTATGCGGAGTTCATGTCGGCTCTGCATTCGCTCGGCATCGACGTGCATATCTGGCCTATGCCGGTCGAAGTTCCGAATCCCATCCGATTCGACCGGGATACGGAACATGCATCGTATGACCCGGAATACGCCCAGCGATTCTGGAGGATTCTCACGCTCGTGGATCCGGTCTTCAAAGAGTTCCGCGGTCGCTTCGTTGGCAAACACAGCCCCATTCATTTCTTCTGGGGCAGCTTCGATCTGGCGTCGACACGCTTCTCAGGGCGCCGCGCTCCCGAACGTAAGGATGCGGACCCGATCACTCGCGAAGCCTATTCCCATGAAGTGATCAGTGCGGGATTCTGGCCCGGCGGAGGCGATGTGAAGGGCGCCGCATTTTACACCTATGCTGCACCGGAACCAGCCGGATTCAAAACGGCCCAAGTCCGGCCAGAAAAGGCTTTCTACTCTCCGCTTGGCGAATTTCTCCTGATGTACGACGATGTTCGCCAATCAACTGAGCCGGAAAAGTTGCTGATGGAATTCCTGCAGAGCACGTACGAGGCAGGAGCGAATCTCGGCAACTGGCCGCGAGCGGAGTTGGAACGGTCCAAGTAGCGCCGGCGTCTCGCCGGCCAATTCCGAGGGCGGGACGCCATCTCGACAGCCGGCACGATGCCGGCGCTACAAATTTCGAGTTTTTCCGCAAGCTATAAAGCGGTGCCCTGATACAAATCACGAGTTTCTGCGGGGCCTGCTAAGGATTCTTCCTGGCCGACCGCATGCGATTCAGGGCTTCGTCATGAGCCTGCCGTGGATCGCGACCAGTCACTTGCTTGTACCAGGCCGGGTGAAAGGTCCACGCCCACGCTTCACTGACCGCACCGCGTGTCATGGACTGGAAGGTGCCCGGCTCTCCGATCGTGCTCAGATAGATGTGAATGAAAATTCCACCCAGCATGATGAGCGCGAAGATGTCGTGCAGGACGTAGCTAACAGCTACTGTAATGCGCCCGAACGTGCCCGCCCCAATCCAGAGGATGATTCCTGTGATCAGGAACGCAATGCAGCCGATCACGATCTCCCAGAACTGAGCTTTTTGGCCGGCATTGAAGAACCCTGTATCGGGTGGCTCGAGCTTCTCCGCTCCCGTCACAGCGTTCTTGATGTTGCGCATCCAGCGGGAGTCCGCCGGGGTCCACTTCATGGGAGTCAGCCAGTTCAGCGTCTGCAGCGCGAAAAAAAACACGAATGCCAGGCCGAACCATGGGTGCATTACGCGGCTGAGCGCGCCGCCCCCGAAGATTGGGGTAAACCATCGAAACAACCATGGCAGGTAAATGCCAAATCCCGAGAACAATGCGAGAAAGAAGAAGAGCGCCACCATCCAATGCAGGAAGCGTGTGTAGACCTTATGCCGCAGCAGTTCACCGGGAAACACCTCGGTTCGACCGACGGATTCAAAAGTTTCCCGGGCCTTATCGTCAAAGCGCTCAACCGCGGTTCCCATGGATGCCCTCCTCATCGGGATTTGGTTGCGGCCGCCGCGGACCTATCATCACGTAGTGCAGGCAAACTCCCAGTAATCCAAATAATGCGAAGGTACCCAGGACCGGCTTGGCGAGCCATTTCCAAACGGTGTAGCTCCACGGGATGGTCGGGTTCTTCGGCAAGCCGCCGTAGCGTTCTGGATCGGTCGCATCATGCAGCACGTAGATCACGTGCGTTCCGCCTATCGACTGCGGATCGTAAACTCCAGCCTTCTCGAATCCGAAATTTTCGCGCAGTTGCTTGGATCGCTCTTCAGCGATAAATTTCATGTCGTCTTTTGACCCAAACTTCAGGCATCCCGTCGGACACGCCTTGATGCATGCGGGCTCGAGCCCCTGACCCACACGATCGGAGCACAGCGTGCACTTGTAGACTTTCTTACTGAAGCTATTGAATTTCGGAATATTGAAGGGGCAGCCGGACACGCAGAATTCGCAGCCAATGCAGTTCTCCTGCTGGAAATCCACGATGCCGTTGGTGTATTGCACGATAGCGCCATCCGCAGGGCACGCGCGCAGACATCCCGGATCGGCGCAGTGCATGCACTGATCCTTGCGCATCAGCCACTGAATCGTGCCGTCAGCATTCTGGTGCTCGTTGAACTTGATGAGGTTCCAGAAATTCCAGCGGGTTTCCGGCATGGTCTGGTAGGTATTGTCAAAAGTCGTCGCGGCAAATGGCATGTCATTCCATTCGACGCAGGCGACCTCGCATGCCTTGCAGCCGATGCAGGTGGTCGTATCGATCAGCTTGCAGACGTCGTAGTTGCGCTGCGTCTCTCGCCCGGGTTCGCCTCCTGCGATGGTTCCCGGGTGGGCCGACATCTGTTTGATCTGCAGTGTTCTTCGATCGCTCATCTGTCCGCCCTCGTTATGCCTTCTCGAGCTTTACCAGGAAGCCCTTAAACTCCGGCGTGAATGCGTTGGGATCGATCACCGTCGGCGTTAATGAATTGGTCAGAGTCTTGGCGGTTTTGCCTTCGTCCTCGGCGATGCCGCGAAAGCCCCAGTGGATCGGAATGCCGATCTGGAACGTTTCCTTGCCGTCGATCTTCATGGGACGGATGCGGCGCGTTACCATCGCTTTGGCGATGTAGTGGCTACGGATGCTGCTGACCTTCACCCGTTCGCCTCCCCGAATGCCCATCCGATCGGCAAGCTCGACCGGAATCTCGACGAACGGCTCGGGCACTAATTGGACGTTCATGGGATTGTTCTTCGTCCAATAGTGATAATGCTCCGTGAGCCGGTAGGTCGTGCAGACGATGTTGTATTCCTGCGCCGAGTTCGCGTATTTGTCCAAATCCGTTTTGTATCGCTTCACGACAGGATTATTGGACTGGTTAGGATGCAATGGATTCGCGATCGGGCTCTCGATTGGTTCGTAGTGTTCGGGGAAAGGACCGTCCGCCATCGCGCCCAGGGGCACAAATATGCGTCCCACGCCCTCAGGATTCATAATGAACGGTCCCATGTGATCCTTGGGCGGTGAATCGGCCTTGAAGTCCGGTACGTCATTGCCTACCCACGATTGTTTAGTTTCATCCCACCACACTTGGCGCCGCGAGGGATCCCACGGCTTGCCGTTCAAGTCACAGGAGGCGCGGTTATACAGAACGCGGCGATTCGCCGGCCACGACCACGCCCAGTTCGGATAGATGCCGAGACCGGAGGGATCATCGGTGCCCCGCCGCTGAATCATGGCACCCGCCTCGGTCCACGAGCCACAGTAGAGCCAGTTTCCGGAGAGCGTGGTGCCGTCGTCTTTCAACCAGGCAAAACCGGGCAGTTGTTGACCAGCTTTGATGGTCTGGCTTGTTTTGGGATCCGTCAGATCGGCGAGCGCCTTCCCGTTGATCTCTTTCGCGACTTCCGCCAGCGACGGATTGTAAGGATCGGTGTAGGGAAACCAGGCATTGAGGATCGGGTCCGGGAACTTGCCGCCGTCTTTCTTGTAGAGATCACGTACCTTCAAGAAAATTGTCGCGAGAATTTCCTGATCGAGTTTCGCCATTCCCGGCGGCGGCACGGCCACGTTCTTCCACTGCAGCCAGCGGGCCGAGTTCACGAAAGTTCCGTCTTTCTCGGCGAAACCCGCGCCCGGCAATCGGTACACAGTGGTGTTGATCTTCTTCATCT
>QIAH01000413.1 GCA_003225465.1 Acidobacteriota bacterium
CCAGCCGCACGCTCTCCCGCGCCTGCTCCAGGCACTGCGCCCGCGAAATGCGCAATTTGTATTTCAGGTGAATATCCGAAGTCGCGAGGAACACATGAATCCGGGGACGAGCCGCCCCTTCCAGCGCCTGCCACGCGCGTTCAATATCCGGAGTACAGGCCCGCGCCAAACCGGCAATGACCGGCCGCCGTACCACCGCCGCAATGGCCTGCACCGCCTCGAAGTCGCCATCAGACGCAATCGGGAACCCGGCTTCAATCACGTCCACGCCCAGCCGGTCGAGCTGACGCGCCATGCGCAGCTTCTCCTGCACATTCATGCTGCAACCCGGCGACTGCTCCCCATCCCGTAAAGTGGTGTCGAAAACGGTGATCCGTGCTCGCTCCATAACCCGATGTCCTCCTACAGGTACTCGGTCATGGTAGGTGGACACGCCCCCAAAGCAAAGCTTATAATCCTTCAATTAACATTAGATATTCTTTCATCAGCAAGCTGCACTAATGGCAATGCAACTTTTGCTAATAGGGTCGCGTAGGGACAGACGCCCCGTCTGCCCAGGCGAGCGAAGCTCGCCTGCTTGATTCCGCCCGGCCGCGCTTAACATGGCCGGCGAAACTTAGGCCCAGCGCGTAAGCGCTGGGTGGCTCCGAAAAAAGAACCAGCCCCGGAGGGGCGACACCGCCACAAACCGATGGAACTCTCGCAACTGGAAGTCTTCCTCACCGTCGCCCGGGAGCGCCGCTTCTCGCGCGCCGCCGAAAAACTTTTTCGCACCCAATCCGCTGTGAGCCAAACCATCCGCAAGCTCGAGGACGAACTTGGCGAACCGCTCTTCGACCGCTCCTCCCGCGAGGGCGTGCTCACCGACGCCGGCCAGACCCTGAAGGAATACGCCGAGAAACTTGTCAACCTCCGTGCCGACGCCCAGGAAGCTCTGGTCCAGCTACGCCAACTGCAGAAAGGCAAGCTGGCCATCGCCGCCAACGAATTCACCGCGCTCTACCTGCTCCCGGTGCTCACCGAGTTCCGCCGCCTCCATCCCATGATTAAGGTCACGGTGCAGCGCTCGCTCGGCAGCCATATCCCCGACGACCTGCTGCGTCACACCGTCGAGATGGGCGTCCTCACCTACGACCCGCAGGATCCGCGCCTGCGCTCCATCGTCGTCTACCAGGATGAGTTGACTTTCGTGGTTCCCCCCACCCACCCTCTGGCTTCCGGGAAACAGATCAGCATCCGTCAGCTGGGCGCCGAGGTCTTCGTCGCCCACATCGTCACCTCGCCTTACCGCGAAAAAGTGATCGAAGCCTTCCGCCGATACAAGACACCCCTGCACATGGACGTAGAACTTCCCACCCTGCAGGCCATCACGCGCTTCGTCTCTATGGGAAATGGTGTGGCGCTCGTACCCGAAATCAGTGTGCAGAGTGAACTCGCCCGCGGCGAACTGGTGAGAATTCCAGTGCGCGAACTCAGCTTCCACCGAAAGCTGCGCCTGGTTTACCGTAAAGAAGCCAGCCTGTCCCACGCCGGACGCGCCTTCCTCCAGGTAGCCGAAGCCATCGCGACCGAACGTAAAGGCCAATACCGATTCCTGCGCGATCGCTAGCGGGTGAGCAGCGATGCTCTTGTTGGGCCTCTTGCACTGTTTGATCGTCAGTATTCGATCGTCAGTATTCGATCGTCACTGTTCGATCGTCACTGTTCGATCGTCACTGCTCGATCGTCACTGCTCGATCGTCTTGTCATTCCGACGCCGAAGGCGGAGGAATCTGCCACGCCGCGGTCCTGCGGGGCTTCTGAAGATCTAAATCACCGGAGCGCCGGGCATGCCCGCCCGTCGCTCCATTTAGAACCTTCTAGTGAAGGGGGCAAGAAGTGACTCCACCCCCGTCGATCTTTGGATTTTCCGAACGAACGTTTTCAGCCTGCCCTGAGCGAAGCGAAGAAACCAATGACCAACGACTCGGTCAAATCATCGGCGCAAACTCATCCCCCGTCTCGATCGCGTCCTCCAGGCTGGGATACAGTTCAAACACCGAACTCAAATTCGTCAGTTCCAACAACTCCCTTACATGCGGCTGTGCGCCCGACAATTTCACGCTCTTGCCCTGCCCCTCCGCCGACATGTGCGCCAGCACCAACTCTCCCAACCCGGCGCTGTCGAGGCTCTCGACCCCTTCGAAATCGAGGATCACTTCTCTGGTATCCTGCAAAGCTTCCCCCACCACGCGGGAAAGCGCGGCCGCCTCGTCGCGATACACGATCCGGCCCTCACAATGAATGATCATGACATTTCCTGAACGGCGCGTTTCCAGACTCAATTTCAACTTCAGCTCCTTGCTTCCTGCACGGTTCCTGCGCAGGGGAGAAACTCCGCAGGTATGGTTTAGATGTATCAGGCTTGCTGAAAGACCCACTGGTTAGACGTGGTAGCATCGCTGCGGGCATGTAAAAATCAAATAAATTCCTTTTTCTGGTCGCCCGCTCGAGAAGCATCCGCTTCATCAGGCAAAGTTTATAAACGCAGTTGCATCCAAAACTCTTTCACCAACAGTTCCTCGGATGCGGGATGTAGACGTCAAGGAGGAGATTTGTGTTGAAGCGCGCTCTCATGCTGATGGTGATGGTTGGTATCAGCGGCCTCGCCGCCGCGCAGAATCCCAAGCTCACCATCTTCGCCGGATACTCGTATGGAAACACGAACTACGCTCCCGGCCCTCGCTCCAACCTCCACGGATGGGAAGCCGCCGTCGAAGGTTTCCGTTTCCGCCCATGGCTCACACTGGTTGCCGACGGAAGCGCCAACTATGGCTGGAACTCATTTCCGATTTCCTGCGTAACCGTTCCGGTCTGCACGCCCGCGATACCCAACGTGCGTGCCAAGGAGTACACCCTGCTCGGCGGCCCGCAGATTTCCATCCATCGCGGAAATCTTCGCCCCTTCGTTCATGTCTTGGGAGGCGCCACGCGCGTCAACCTCGCGACCCCGGGCTTCTTCGACTCAAGCACCAAGTGGACCGTAGCGGGCGGGGGCGGCGTGGACTACAAGTGGCGCGGTCCGTTCTCCATCCGCGTGCAAGCCGACTACCTGCGCACCAA
>QIAH01000017.1 GCA_003225465.1 Acidobacteriota bacterium
GATCATGACGCTGGTAGCCGCGGTTCGTTATCGGCGGCAAGCAAAGCGCGCGCAGGCAGAAGCTCTGAGTGTGCCTGTGAGTTCTCTTCCACCAGTCGCCATTCTGAAGCCCATTCACAACATGGAGGCCGAACTCGAGCAGAATCTGGAGAGCTTTTTCCTGCAGGACTATCCGGATTACGAAATTATTTTTGGCGCGCGAGACGCTGAGAACCCCGCACTGCTTGTTGCTGAACGCGTGCTGGCCCGGCATCCGGAGATTAAAAGTCAGGTCATTCTCTCGGGCCCGCCGACCTGGCCGAATGCCAAGGTTTTCTCGCTCGAAAAGATGATTGCGGCCACGGACCGATCCTATTTCGTGATCAGCGACAGCGATGTGCGCGTGGCGCCAGACTTCCTGCGCAATACGATTCCTCCTCTTCTGAACGAGAAGATTGGCCTGGTGACCTGCATGTATCGAGGCGTACCGGCCTCGGACTTCTGGTCGTCCTTGGAGGCGCTGGGATTGTCGGTCGAAATGTCTTCCGGAGTGATGGTGGCGGACATGCTCGAAGGCATGCGCTTTGCGCTGGGTCCCGCAATGACGACACGGCGCGATGCGATCGATGCCATCGGCGGCATTGCCGTCACGGCCGACTATTACTCCGATGACTTCGAACTCGGCAACCGGATCTGGGCGAAGGGGTACAAAGTGACACTTTCGCATCATATTGCGAAGAACGTCTTGACGCCGCGTTCTGCACTGCGCACGCTCGGCGACCAGATGCGCTGGATGAAGAGCACACGTTATTCGCGGCCCGCCGGACATCTGGGCACAGGGCTGACCTTCGCGATGCCATTCGGAGTGCTCGGATTCGTGAGCGCCGCTGGCCTGGGACATTGGAGGCTAGGAATCAGCTTGCTGGCCGTGGCGTTCGTGAATCGCATGATTCAATCTGTGGTGGTGGGCTGGGGAATTGCGAAAGACCCGCGTTCCGCCGCACTTTGCTGGCTTTACCCTCTGCGGGATCTGGCTGGATTTCTCATCTGGGTCGGAAGCTACACCAGTCGCCGTTTCTTCTGGCGCGGAGAGACCTACGTTTTCCGTAAAGGTGGGCGCATCATGCCCGAGCACCGGCAGGCGAAAAGCGCGGTGGGCGAGACTTACTGATCGAACACTTCTCATTGTGATTGAACGCTTGTCGTTTCGAGCGAAGCTAGGAATCTGCCGTGCCCAGCGGCAGTGAAACAACGAGATTCCTCGCTACGCTCGGAATAACAAGGCTGAAGTGCAAGAGGCCAGTTTAGGGATGGATCCGAGCGAGTTTACCGTCCTTCAGATGGAAACGGTCGCCCCGCCATGTGACCGTATTGCTTGCGAAACTTGCTACCCAGACGGCGACGGCCACGAGATCGCGCAGCGGAAGTAGGGGCATGAATCGCATCACTTGGTGGTCCCGGAGCAGGCGAACACCAACCGTCCAGGCGACGAACAGGCGGAACAAGATCGCCACTCCGACCAAGCCCCATGCCCAACCTGCGCCACGGGACGCGAGAAGCGTAAGCACCGCCCAGATCCAGCCGAATGTGAAGAGCAAGCCGAGATACCCACCACGACGGGCATCTCGCACACCACGGGCCCACCGCAGTTGGTGCTCGAAGAATTGCCGCAGATCGTAGGCCGGCAAGAACGTTTCGACCACGACCTCCGACAAGCGAATCTCCAATCCCGAGGCCGCGATCCGCTTGCCTAACTCATAGTCATCGGCCAGATATTCGACAAACGATTCGAACCCTCCGATCGCGGCTAGCTCGCGCCGCCGGAAGGCCATGGTTGATCCTAAGGCAAAGCGCACTCCCCCCTCGATCAATCGCGCGACCAGAACGCCAGCGCAGAAATCGGTGCTGATCCCCAAGGACTCAAGCTTGGAACCCAGGGTCGGAGCGGCGATGCCACGGTAAGCGCACGTGACCATGCCCACCTTTGGATCAGAGAGGGGTGCCATCACTTTGCGCAGGTAGTTGGGTTCCACGCGGATGTCACTATCGCTGACAATCAGATGCTCGTACCGCGCCGCCCTTGCCATCTGCTCGAGATTACTCACTTTGGTGTTTGCTCCCAAAATTTCGGAACACACCTGCAGTTGAATGGCGCGCTGCGGAAATTCCTGGCGTACCCGCTCGACCACGTGCACCGCAGGATCATTCGCGTCGCTCACGCCGAAGATAATCTCGTATTGCGGATAGTCTTGCAGGCAATGGCTTCGGAAGCTTTCGTAAATTTCCGGATCTTCCCCTTTGAGGGGCTTGAGGATCGAGACCGGAGGATGTTCATGCTCTCCGGATTCCTCCCGCTGGACAGCGGGAATTCTGCAGCCTTTCGTGTAGGCGATTGCGCTCCACAAGCAAACCAGGTAGTAGCCGATTCCGGCGAGCGCACCGGCGCCGGTCAACGCTTCGACGATTTTGAAGAAAAGCTGAATCACCTGTTTGCGTGTTCCGCAGTCAGAATACTAGCCCGCCACGAAAAGAGTGCTCCACAGAACCATCGCATATAATAAAAGAGATTGGCAGCCGGACCGGACGGTCGCTCTCCGCAAGGAGGGAGGAAAGTCCGAACTCCGCAGGGCAGTGTGCCGGATAACGTCCGGGAGGCCGGGTTCAAGTCCGGTCGACGGAAAGTGCCACAGAAAATATACCGCCCCGTCGTCGTTGTGAGCCTGGAGCACGTGGGTTTCAAGCCGGGCTTAGAACGACGACGGGGTAAGGGTGAAAAGGTGCGGTAAGAGCGCACCGCCGCTGCAGTAATGCAGCGGGCAGGGCAAACCCCACACGGAGCAAGACCAAATAGGGAGGGAGTTCCGGCTTCGGCTGGAACACGTGCCGGCTCGGTGCGTCACAACCTCCGGGTAGGTCGCTAGAGCTGCGCAGCAATGCGCGGCCCAGAGGAATGACCGTCCCGCCGCAAGGCGGACAAAATTCGGCTTACAGGTCCGGCTGCCATCAACTGTCTTCTTTTCAAGACCTGTTACTTATTTCCCAAAAAATCAAAGGGCCTGCTACCAAGAAGGACTACGCACAATCTGCTGAACTGTACCGAGAGGTGCTGACGCAGGCTCCCGCGGCGTATGCGAACTTGAGCATGTCCCGATCGCGGTTTTTCGACCAGTGGACTTTCATCGTGGTGGGCGTAATTCTGCTTCTGATTTTCTTAGCCTACTTCGCGTTTGTTCTGAGAGGCCGAACAGGCCCACATCGTCGGAGCTGCACTGGATTCAAAGAGGAGTTTTCGCCGCGGTTCCGCTTATGCGTCTTGGCTTAAGGCTGCGGCGGTGAATGTGGCCAGCTCCATGAAGACTGCCTCCGCTCCCGCTTCTCGTTGCTCGCGAGGCAGCGCGAGATGGCGGTCGATCTTCTCCTGCATGGTTTGAACGGCGGAGGGTGGTGTGTGTGCACAAGGATTGCAGCTCAGGCGGAAAGAGAAGCTGACCGCCGTTCCATACATGAGGAGGGGAAAAGGGATCCCGTAATCGATTTCTGCGGTACAGGCTGTCTTGTCTTCCAATGAGTGCGGATCACCGCGAGCAGGCTCAGACACAAGAGAGCCACTGCAAATGCAATGACAAATGCTCCCGCGTGCCGATTACCAGCCATCATATTTCCGGTTGGATGCACCCAGAGAGGTCGCGCGGAAAAGAAATCGAACCCGAGGATCGGGAGCACTAGCAAGAGTGCAACCCATTGCAGCTTCGCGCGACCCTTCACAGGCTCAGCTACTTACGAAGTCATGCTCATCTTTTCCGGCGGGCCACCGAGTTGTCCCGGGCCGGGCTCGGGGCCGAAGAACTCGCCTCCCATCAGCAACCGCTCGATTGCGCGGATGAGGTTGCGCGCAGCTTGCGATTTGAGAACATATCCCTGGGCCTTGGCCTGGCGGACCTCGGTGGAAAGTCTGTCGGATTCGTGCATCGTGAACATCAAAATGCGCGGTCGCGGGTCGAGATCCGCGATGAGAGCTGAGGCTTCCAATCCGCTCATCACTGGCATGGTGATGTCGAGGACGACGATGTCGGGGCGAAGCTTTTTGACAGCCTCGATGGCATCCTGGCCGTTCGTGGCCTCTCCCGAGATCTCCCATTCCGGTCGCGAGCGGCGAATCAGTCCCCGGACTCCCTCTCGAACGATTTCATGATCGTCAACAATCAGAATCCGGGGTCGCATTCCTCCACCCTTGTGTTCTCGAGAATATATTTCTGCGATCGCTGCTGCATTCTTATCTGGCTATGATTTTGTCAGTTGGGCCGGAACCATCGCCCGTACGGTCGTGCCTTCTTTCGTCGAGGTTAGTTCGAGAGTGCCGCCGAGTTGGCGCATTCTCTCGTTCATGCCGCGCAATCCGACCCCCAGTTGTCCCATCCAGTCTTGGCTCGATTCCTCCAGAAGCCCCGGGGGAAGGCCTTTCCCCCGGTCGCGGACTTCCAGGACACCCATTCCACCTTTCAAGAAGAGTCGAACCTCGGCGGTCGGGCTTCCCGAATGCCGGTGAACATTCGTGAGGCTTTCCTGGAAAACGCGGAACAGGGCTAACTCTGCTCCTCGAGGCAAGCGCGTGAAGTCGCTCGCTACCTCAAGCGTGGTCTTAATGCCGCTGCGTGCCGAGAAGCCATCCAGATACCACGGGATGGCTGATTTCAATCCCATCTCTTCCAGCATGGGTGGATACAACAGGTAGGAGACGGTGCGAAGTTCTTTGATCGAATCTTCCGTGAGACGGATGCACTGGGCAACATCATCGGCGGCTTCGTCATCGGTTCTTTTTCCCACGACCGATACGAGTGAATCCAGCTTCATCTTCAACACTGCCAGGGACTGCCCCAAGCTGTCGTGGAGGTCCCGCCCAATGCGCCGGCGCTCTTCATCTTGGGTACGGAGCAAATGGAGGGACAAATCGCGCAGCGACTTCTCGGATTCGCGGAGGCGCATTTCCGCTTGTTGCTTCTCAGCGATTTCTCTTTGGAGAGCCCTTTGAGCCTGCATTCGCTCCGTAGAATCTCGCGTTACCTTGCCGAAGCCGATCAGCTTTCCCGTTTCATCGTGGACCGCGGTGATGATCACGTTCGCCCAGAAGCGGGACCCGTCTTTGCGTACGCGCCAACCTTCATCTTCGAATCGGCCTTCCTTGGCGGCCACTTTCAGTTCCCATTGAGGCTTGCCTGCCCGCAAGTCCTCCTCGGGATAGAAACGCGAGAAATGTGAGCCGATAATGTCGGAAGCCTTATAACCCTTGATGCGTTCTGCTCCGCGGTTCCAAGTGGCGACATGGCCCTCGGGATCAAGCATGAAGATCGCATAGTCGCGAACCGCTTCGACTAACAACTGGAATCGTTGCTCGCTTCGACGCAAAGCCAGCTCTTTTTCGAGCATTTGTGCCTTGAGCTGAAGCTGGGCAAGGCTGCGAAGCGATGCTTCTTCGCTGCTCGACGTCAATTTGTTTTCATTGGGGACCACGTCGGAGTGTTGACGGCACATCTCGAGGAAAGGCTGGATGTCCTTTTCATCGCTGAAACCCGTCACCGGATACGCGCACAGAAGAAAGAAGCGATGTTCTTCGGCCAGCTTGTTCCAGAGCTTTTCTACACGAATTGCTTCCTGCATTTTTCCTTCGGCCCACAACAAAGCAACTAGTTCCCCGAACACAGCGATGCGGCGATTGGCCTGCGGCCCGGCATCCCTGATTTGTGTTAAAGCGGTGCGGATGACTTCCGTGAACCGGTCTTCGTCGACTGAATCATTCACCATGAATCGAGGCAGCAGCTCGCGCGCATCGAGAACAATGTAACGCCCTTGTCGGATTGCCATTCCAGTATCAAGTCCACGTTGCCGCAGGCGCTGTTCGAGGGAGTCGGCATGCGCCCGCGTGGCGACGACGAGAGCTCCGTCACCGGCAGAGAGCGCACCACCGATAAATCCGGTCAGGATCTCCAGCAAAAACGCGTCGTCGCTATACAACTGAACAACGTGTCCGCTTTTTTCGCGGCCGAGCGACTGCTCGAACTGTGGCGTCGCGTCAAAGTTCGTGCGCGGGCTAGCCGTACTCATCTCACTCCTTGGGGCAACTCGATTCTTCTATGCACACTACTGCGATGTTATTTCACAGGTTCACGGCAAGAATAAAAAGGATGGCACACAAAATTTCAACTCTTGCGCAATCCGTCATCTTCCGCCCTCATTGCGAATCAGTCCATACAGGAAACACTGCATTGTCAATGCGATGCAGAATAAACCGAAAGACATTGCTCTCACAGTGCTTCCAGCAAGAGAGAAAAGTCCAGCGCGCAGTTGGAGTTCCAAGACGACCCTGTAGGTTGCCTCTCAAAAAAACTATTCATAATCTGCGAGGGTTGCTCTCGACGCTTGTGGAGTTCTGATCAGGCTCGCATGCGCGGAACTTCGTCCTGGGCGGTCAAAGACATATTCTCCGGCGTGGTTCCGCCTGCGACTTGCTCATAAACTCGAAGGACGCTACGGGCGGAGGCGTCCCAAGAGAAACGCTTGGCCTGTTCATATCCTCGCTGCTTTAATTTTTCGCGCAAGCTTTGATCGATCAGGACGCGATGGGTAGCACGCATGATTTCGAACACGTTCTCGGGATTTACCAGCACCGCCGCATTGCCTACCACTTCCGGCAGTGACGAGGTATTCGAGGTTACGACCGGAGTGCCATGCGCCATCGCTTCCAGCGGCGGCAAGCCAAATCCTTCGTAGAGCGACGGAAAGAGGAAGACGTTTGCGATGTCGTAGAAAATCCGCAGAACCTCGATGGGCACGAAGCCGAAAAAGCGGACGTCATTGTTGACGCCGCTGCGAATGACGGTGCGCCGCAGATCGGGATGCCCGGATAGATCATCCCCAATGATGATCAGCTTCAGATCGGGGAACTTGTTCTCCTTCTCCAGCTCTCCCCGGAGCGCCGAAAAGGCTTCGATGATGCGCACGAGATTCTTGTGAGGACTGATTCTTCCCGCATATAGCAAGAACGGATAGTTCACCAGATATCGTTCCGCAATCAACTGGCGCTCAGCGTCGGTGGCGTGGCCGTGCAGGAAACGCTCGTCGATGGCGTTGTAGACCACTTCCACCTTTTTGGATGGAATTCCGAACAACTGCTCGATTTCACTCTTGGAGAATTGCGAAACGGCAAAGATGCGGGCCGCTCCTTTGAGCACTCTGCGCGTGAGCTGGTAGTGCATCGAGCGGCGCAGGCTGGAGTGGGCCTTCGAACGCGACATGTGCTCGAGCACATCGTGCACCGTGATTACGTACGGGCACGGCAGAGTGCGAGGCAGCCAGAACAGATTAGGAATGTGGACGAGGTCGACCTGCAGCCGCTTCAGGATGGTGCGGAATTCGAAGTATCCTTTGGCGGTCGTGTCTTGCTCGAGCAAGGGCACACTGTGAAAGTTTGGCGGGAGCGGACCAATCTCCTTCACTTTTTCGGGAGAGCCAATCAGGAAATACTTGTTCCGGCGATCGAGGCGGCCCAGGGCCCGCACGATGTTGCGCGTGTAAGTTCCGATGCCGAACTCCGTCATGCGACGGATGTCGATGGCAATCTTCACCGGACGATTTAACCACAGGTAAGGCGGCCCGCTACAAGGATTTCGCGGGGTGTGGGGAACGGCCAGCCGGTACCGGGAATCGCGTCAGAGGTGGGGCCCCTACCTTGGATACCGCATCAGGCGCGGACTTCGGCATGGGCTTTGGCCCGACGCTCGGCGTAGAGCGGAAACGCTTCTGCCAACTCCAGGACCTGCCCGCGGATCTTCGCCAGAACATCGGCTTCCTTGCGATGGTGAAGGGCCTCGGAAATCCAGCGGGCCACCTGGCGCATTTCCGTCTCTTTCATGCCGCGGGTGGTCAGGGCGGGGCTTCCAATGCGGATGCCACTGGGCTTCAGGGGCGGGTTCGTGTCAAAGGGAATCGCATTCTTGTTAACGGTGATGGCAGCCTCGCCCAGCGCCTTTTCGGCCTCGCTACCCAGCATTCCCTTGGCAAACACATCGACGAGCATCACATGGGTGTCGGTGCCGCCGGAGATGATGCGGTAGCCTTCCGCGGCGAGCGTTTCCGCAAGGACCTTGGCGTTTGCCACCACCTGGCGCGCGTATACCTTGAACTCCGGCTGCATGGCTTCCTGGAAGCAGACTGCCTTCGCCGCGATGATGTGGACCAGTGGACCGCCCTGCATCCCCGGAAACACGGTCTTATCGATGGCAGGTCCCAGGTCAGCCTTGGCCAAAATCATGCCAGCACGTGGGCCGCGCAGCGTTTTGTGGGTGGTCGAAGTGACAATCTGCGCATGCGGAACCGGTGAAGGATGCACGCCGCCGGCAACCAGTCCAGCGAAATGCGCCATGTCGACCAGGTAGATGGCCCCGATCTTGTCGGCGATCTGCCGCATGCGCGCAAAGTCGATGATGCGCGGGTAGGCGCTGCCCCCACCGATGATCATCTTGGGACGTTCTTTTTCGGCGAGGCGCTCCAACTCGTCATAGTCGATGGTCTCGGTCTCTTTAGTCACGCCGTACGGGATGATCTTGTACGTCTTGCCGGAGAAGTTCAGATGGTGGCCGTGTGTGAGGTGGCCACCGTGCGCCAGGTTCAGGCCCAGGATCGTGTCGCCCGGCTGCAGAACCGCTGCGTAGGCGGCCATATTGGCCTGCGATCCTGCATGAGGTTGCACGTTCGCAAATTCGGCGTTGAAGAGCTGTTTCGCCCGAGTGCGCGCCAGTTCCTCGACCACATCGGTGAACTCACATCCACCGTAATAGCGCTTGCCCGGATAGCCCTCCGCATACTTGTTGGTGAAGACGGAGCCCGCGGCTTCGAGCACGGCCTCGCTCACGAAGTTCTCCGAGGCAATCAACTCCAGGCCTTCGTGCTGACGGCGAGTCTCATTGTCGATGGCGGCCGCAATCTGCGGGTCTGTCTCGGCCAAGCTACGGTACATGGAAGGATTGCTCATGGGAGTCTCCGGGTACTACAGGCTGCAGCCAAGCAGCTCACGAATTCAAGTTCGAATAGACGTTCGGATCATGACGCTCCATCCAGCGATCCGGCGCCGCCAGAGGCGTAAAACCGAACTGCGAGTACAACGAGTGCGCGTCGCGGGTGGCGAGAGTCCAGCGCCGCAAGTCTTGTAACAGTGGATGTGAGACGATGCACTCCATCAACCACTTCCCCAGGTCGCGTCCACGATAGGCTTCCAGGACGAAGACGTCGCCCACGTATGCATAGGTTGCGAAATCGCTGACCGCCCTGGCAAAACCGGCTGGCTCGTCCCCGCGATACAGGCCAAAGCACAGCGAGTTCTCCAGCGAGCGGCGGACAGTCTCTTTCGGAATTCCCTTGGCCCAGTAGCAATTCGTGAGAAATGAATGAATCGCGTCGACATCCAGGCGCGCGCGGTCAGTGCTGATCAGGAACTCGCCTCTCCGATACTCCTGAATTGGTGCAGTCAACGTTGCCATGCGCGCGAGCGCTGCCCGCCTCCGGCCTCCACCAGGATTTTACGCTTCAAATGCGGTTCGGAAAAACGACGCCAGCTGCCACCCGTCCATGTATTTGTAAGGCGTTTCTCCCGTCGTGTAGTGACCACAGGGCAGGACCACGACTCTGTGATCCAGATGATGCGCTGCGAATTCACTGACCACCTGGCGAGAAAACTCGGGAAGAAAAGTCAGATCGTAGTTAGCGTAAATGACCAGCGACTTCTTGCGATACCTCGTGAACTTGTCGAAATAGACCATCGGGCTGATCGCGAGCCAGAGCTGGCGCAGGCGTTCGAGGTCGATGGCGGCTTCGATCCCCTGGCGAATGTGGCGAGTGGTCTGACCGTGCCAGACTACGTCGGCAAAGTAGGTGGACGCGTGATTAAAAGCGGCGGCCCGAATGCGCGCATCGTGCGCGCTGGCAATGAAGGCGTAGCAGGAGCCGAGGCTCGTCCCGATCAGGCCGAGTTGGTTGTAGCCTTGCTGCTCGAGCCAGTCGAGGCAGCAGCGGATATCGACCACGCCCTGGCGCACGGCATCGAGCGTGCGTCCGATGTTGGCGGAAACGGCATAGTCTGCGCGGCGAATCTCAGCGGGCATGCGGATATCGTGATAAGGCATGCTCAAGCGCAGGACTGCAACATTCAGCAGGTTGAGAACCTTGCAGAGAGCGGTATAGGCGATGGCATCCGCGTTCCAGTGGGGAAGCAGAATGACAGCCCGGCGACCACGGGCAGGGAACCAGCGGGCATTCGCGAGATTGTTCTCCGGGTAGGGCGTCCGTACCGGCGATGTGAAGCGGAGAAAGTCTGCGAAGGTTCCGCGCACTTTCGCTTCGAGCTTCGGATCGGGAACTTCACGCGTGCTGAAGACTTGCACCTCGCGGCGCTCGATCCGGAAATCGGTTGGGACCCGATACGAATAAAATTCGTCGCTCGCCGCGATGATGCGTTGGTTGTAGTCTGCGAAGAACTTCTCAGGGTCGGCGGGTATCTGCCCCGCAGGAATCCCATTGCGGCAGGGCCAATCGTGGGCGAACTCGGCACCCCATTCGAGGTCGCGCACGACGCGATTGTTATCGACCGAGGTGAGCCGGTCTTCCCACTCGTACATCCATTTGGCGTAGCGCGATCGCATGTCTTAACTCTCAATATAGCAGGCACATGCGAACCAGACAGCCAGGACGCAGCCAGCAGCGAATGGCTGCATCTAACGGGGATTTCGAGCTTTGTTAAGGAAGATGCACGCGGGGCACGCGCTTGGAAATGCCGCACAGAATCTCGTAGGGAACAGTCCCCGATAGCTCGGCCAACTCGGCCGCGTCAACCTTGAGGGAACCTCGGCTTCCGATCAGCATGGCATCGTCGCCTTCCGCGGCACCCGAAATTTTCGAGACATCGACCAAGGTCAAGTCCATGGAGACTGCGCCCACGATAGGCGCGTAACCGTTCCGAATGATCACCCGTCCCCGATTGGAGAGCGCGCGGCGGTAGCCATCGGCGTAGCCCACTGGCAGCACGGCAATGCGGGAAGGCGTGGTGGTTTTGTACGTGCCGCCGTAGCCGACCGGTTGCCCGGCCGCGAATTGGCGAATTGAGATGATGCGCGTTCTCCAGGAGAGAGCCGGTCGAACGCGAATCGTAGGCCGGTTATCAGGGGACGCTTTCATGCTGCGCAGCGGTAGCGTGTACCCGTAAAGCGCAATACCGGGACGTACCATGTCTCTCCAGCTGTCGGGACGAGCAAGAATTCCGCCGGTATTGTCCATGTGGCACAGCGCAGGAGAAAGGCCCGCGTCTTTGACGATGCGCAGCGCTCGCTCAAAATTTTCGATCTGCAGCTGGGTCTCGGGCGCGTCCGTGACTTCCGAGGATGCGAAATGCGTGGAAACTCCCTCCAGCACGATGTGCGAGGCGCGCTGGATCACGCGGCACATCGAAGGAAGTTCGGGAAGCGTCACCCCGAGACGCCCCATTCCACTGTCGATCTTCAGGTGAATCGGCTGTGGCCCCGCCCCCAGTCGTTGGGCAGCGGCGCTGAGCATCTCCACATGCCAGGGTTCCCATACGGTGGCGGTCAGGTTCTGGCGGACTACCTCATCCTCTTCGCCACGCCAGAATCCGGTCATCAACAGAATGCGGCTGCGCACTCCAGCCGAGCGTAACGGCATACCTTCATCGGTGGTTGTCACCCCCAGCCACTTGGCCCCTGCGGACTCGAGCGACAAGGCGCACGGGGTGGCGCCATGTCCGTAGGCGTCCGCCTTGATCACCGCGCATACCGTCACGCGTGGACCCACGTGACTCTGGACGGCGCGGAAGTTTTCCCGCAATGCGCTGAGCGAAATCTCCGCCCAGGTGGGCCGCACCGATTGCCGGGGAGCTACATCGAGTGTCGCTGAACTCACGGTCTCGCGATTATATCGGCTGGCAACTTCGGAGACGCCGTTTCCCCGTGTCCTACTGGATGCGGCCCATTGTGATCTCAGTAGCTGACCAACACATCTCCTAACCGCCCGATAGAGAAAAATTTACGGTGACTTGCGTTTCGACTTCGACCGGTTCGTCATTCAGAATGTACGGTCGATAGCGCCACTGGCGCACAGCATTGATTGCAGCGCCCACCAGCATGGGATGTCCGCTGATCACATTCAAATTTTCGATCGTCCCGCTGCGGCTGATAATGGCCCGCAGAAGTACGGATCCCTGGATGCGAGCGGACCTGGCGAGCGGCGGATATACGGGTTGGACCTTGTAGATCAGATTACCCTCCATCATGTGAGAAATTCGCGGCGGACGTGCCACCGGCTTCGGCGGGGGCGGCGCGACGGTGGCCGTGGTTCCGAGACCTCCGGGAATCGCATTGGCATTCGACATTGGACCAACGCCCCCAGGAACGCAGATCGCACACGGAGTTCCTTCATTTGGCGGCGAGTCATCGATTACCGGCTTCACGCCGATTGGAATGGTTGGCGGGGCCACCACGATTCCATCAAAAATGTTGCTTTGGTGAAGACCTGTGGCGGGATGGTGTGATCCCACAGGCGGCGGGCCTGGCGGGGGCAAAGGCGCACTCATCGAAATCAAATGCAGTTTTGGAAGTCCCTCAGTGTAGATCAGCGGCAGCATCAGCAGGATCGCGATCCCCATCGTTTGCAGCGCAAAAGATGCCAGCGTCGTCCAGCCTCGGCGACCATGGTTGGTCCAGTGATTTTCAAGCAGACTGTCAGCGAACATGGTGTCCTCCAAAGCGCAAATTGCTTAGCTATAAGGACACCGGGTCCGATGTTCGTGGCTTCTCTCGCACAAAGAAAAGGCCGCGCGGATGGCGCGGCCTCAGGGAACATTTGCGACACGTTCGGTGTCGCAGCGAAATCTACTTTGGCGGCTCCGCAGGCTTCACGGGCGGAGTCGTGGGCTTGGTGCCCGTGCCTGCCGGCCTGGCAGCACCGGCGGGCTTGGCGGCCCCGGTCGAAGGCGGAGGCGCGACGCCCGATTGCGAGTTATACACGTCCACTACTGGCTTGGTCACATCCACAGACTCGCCCCACCACACCATCGACGATCATCCCGAAGCCATTGTCGGTCGCGTACTTGATGAGTACGGGCCCCAGTTTCTGGAGGATACGCTGCGCGATTTCGTTCTGCTGATTCTGGGCATCTTCGCGGGCATCCTGCAGTTGGCGGTCGAGAGATTTCTGCTTGGTCTCGATCTGCTTCACGAGATTGGCGCGGGCGTCCTCGTTCAACTTGTCGCCTTGCGTGTTCAGTTGTTTCTTGAGGCTCTCGATTTCTTCGTTCTGACCCTTCAGTTCATTCTGCTTCGGTTCCAGTTTCTTGCTGAGGGCTTCAAAATCGCGCCGCCCCTCGTTGGTGGCGAAGATCGCCTGCTCCATGCTGATGGTGCCAATCTTGGTTCCGGGCCCTGTGGCTGCGGGCGCGGCGGAAGCAGGGGCGGCGGCCGGATTGGCCGCGGCACTGCCCGTTTGAGCCAAGGCACCCACCGAGACTACGAAAGCCATGGCCAGGAGAATACGCGTGAACTTGCTTTTCATTGGATCGCTTGGACTCCTTGGAAATTGTTTCGGGAAATTTGAGATAAATCAATTCTTCCCAGGCGTACGCTGGGCCGTGCCACTAGGTGACCGGGTCCTGAAGCGGACAATTCCTCTAAACCGCAGCGCAAGCTGATTTTCAGCTCCGCACTACGAACCTGTTATGCGTGGCGGCACACCCCGACCTTACGTTCTCAGGGCAAAAGTCGATACATTATAGCACTCAGCCGCAAACGTTTTGCATTGTAGGCGGAGCCGGTCAGAACGTCGTCGCCACCGTGAAGCGGAAGGTCTTGCGCGGCTCCCGCAGCGTGAAATTGGCGCCATAAGTGTTAATCGCTTGGATATAGGTGTAGTCCCCGGCTGCCTTATACAGAAATGGAGCCGTCGCCCCCGGGAACATACTACGTGTAATGGCGGTGGGCGCCGCGGCGTTCGAGTCCAGACGCAGCGGGTTGTAGGCCCAGTAAATACGGAACGGCGCATTGATTACCGGCAGCATCACCTGCAGTTCCAGTCCGGTGGACATGCGCGGAGTCCAGTTCGTGCCCGCGACAGGCTTCAGATACTGCGAGAAGGTTAGCTTCTCGCCGCCCAGACAGTTCTGGGCGATATCGAGCTGGGGACATCCAAATAGTGTGTTGTTAATGTCGCTCAGTTGGCCCGGGTTGATACGCAACTGCGTGGTCCGGACGATGGGATCGATGCCGACGTCCATGAACGGTGCGAGCGTCACCGGTCCCACAATGGAGATGCGGTATTCAGCGTTGCCGAACATGCTCAAATCCCCGCCAGGCTGCACGATGGTTTGCACGGGAAGCGGGATGGTGTAGGCGCCCGAGCGCGGATTCGAGGGGTCCTTGAGCACCAGCGAGCCATCGGGGTTCGTCAGGTTAACGGTTGCCCTGTTGGGTAGGAAGGCGATGGGTGACACCGAGCGAATATCGAACCCGCGCAGATCGTTTTCACCACCCATATAGAAGCGCTGGAAGGGCGGTGCAACCAGGCCGCCGTATCCACTCAGAAACGATCCCTGAAAGTTGAGCCCAATCGCGTTGCGACGCTTCTGCACTGGGAAGAACTGTTTGTACTGCAGAATCGGCCGCACCGATTTCACGGTTCCGCCCAGGCCAGCGAACTCGCCGCCGATGAAGAGTTGTTTGCCGCTATGGGGCTGGTAGGCAGCATCCAGAGTATTGATGGAGAAGCTAGGCAGGATCTTGCTGGTGATGATGCCGCTCAGCGCGTTTGGTCCGGAAATTCCACGAAATGCCAGGTTCGTAAAGAGTGCCTTGGATGCATCGCTCAGCGCGATCAAAGAGGAGTTGTCGAAGGAGTAGGTGATGCCTACGCGCTTGAGCGAACGATGCAGAGGGTAGCTCAGCGAAGAAGTGAACCCTGTGCTCGACTGCGTGTAGTTCTGGAGGTTTTGAAGATAAAACGAGGGCAGGTTCAGTTGCTGTCCGCTGAGAATCGCGTACTGCCTCGCCTGGTTGTAACTGGTGCGGGTGGTGTAGACGGTGAACCCGGCCTGCAGCGGACGATCCCACAAGTAGGGTTCAGTGAAGCCAAACAGAATGCTGCGCATCAGGTTTCCGATGCTGGCCTGAATCTGCAGAGTTTCGCCCAGCCCGAGGAAGTTATTGGTGGTGTAGCTTAAACCAATAAACGCACCTTCCAGTCCGCTGACACCGCCGTTCAGGCCGATGCTGTTCTTGCCTTTCTCGTGCACTTTCAGGGCGAGATCGACGCTGCCTTCCTTTTCGTCGAGCTTCTTGTCGGTGGTGTTCGGATCGTCGGGCTTCAGTTGATCGAAGTAGCCCAGCTGGTTGAGGCGAAGCAGGCTGAATTCCCACAGCCGCGAATTGTAGACCTGCCCTTCTTCGAGGGCGATTTCGCGCCGGATGACCTTGTCGCGGGTAGTGGTGTTGCCCTGGAATTCGATACGGCGTACGTAGAACTGCTTGCCCTCATCGACGTCGATCTCGAGGAAAATCAGCTTCTTCTCGTCATCAAACTTCGTGTCCGGTACTGAGGTGAAGTTGATATAGCCATACTCGCCGTATGCCTTGCGCAGATTTTCGAGGCCCTTGCCGATTTTTTCGCGGCTGAAAATGTCGCCGTCTTTGATGGGAAACAGGGCACGGAGAGCCTTATTGTTGGTAATGGCCTTGTTGTTCTTGAAGGTGATGCTCGAAAGCTTGTAGCGATCGCCTTCCTCGATCGGCATCGTGATGTCGACCGCCTTGCCGGGACCTTTCTGCAGCAAAGGAATATGGACGCCCGCGTGGCCGGTGTCATGGATTTCTGTTTTCGGATCCTGTACGAGAACTTTGAAGAAGCCGCGGTTCTGGTATTCGTTGCGGACACGCTCGGTGTCCTCTTCAAGCTTGGTCGCGTCGTAAGTCTTCGCGAAAATGTTCTCGAGGAAGATGGAGTGGGGTACGCCGATCGGCTTCAAGTTCTTCATCGCGGCCCGCAGTGTTCGGCTGTTGACGTTGCGGTTCCCCTGAAAACGGATGCGGCCCACTTTGACCTTCGGGCCTTCCTTCACCACGAACGTGATGCCAACCGCAGCCGGGGGAATGGGTCGAACTTCCGAGCGGATGCTGGCAAATTGCCGACCATGCTCAGCTAACAACTCCTTGATAGCGACTTCGGCCTTCTTGATGCGTGTCGGGTCGTATTGGCTTTCGACCGATAAGCCGACCTTGCGCTCCTTGAAGCGGTCGAGCACGTCGCTGGTGGAAACCGAACTCAGGCCGGTGTAGTTGATCTCACGAATGGTCGGTTTCTCTTTCACGTACACGTGGATGCGCCAGCCTTTGGGCGTCTGCTCGCGCTCGAAGCGGACGTCTTCGAAGTAACCGGTATTCCACAGTGAGTTGAAATCGCGTTCCAGGCCGGCTGGGTCGTAGACATCGCCCGCATGAGTGAAAATGCGCGCTTTGACGGTATCGGCAGGGATGCGTCGGTTGCCGTGAATGTCAATCTCGGTGATGAGGTCCTGCTGGGCCCAGCCACGCGGACAGAGCAAGATCATGAACGCGAGCAGCAGGCTGGTGACGAGATCCTGCGCTCCCCGTCGCCTTCCTCTCCAACGCCATGGAAATGATGGAGATGCCGAGTTCGCCGAAGGACGGAGCCCGTGCTGGCGCGTGACAGGGATATCCGGATGAAAGCGAAAGAGAATCGCTACTACCTCGGCCACAGGGAGTTAGGAAAACGGCAATTATACGGTAGACCGAGGGGCACCGTCCAAGTCTCGGCCTACTCTTTCTAGGGTTTATGTCGACGAAAGGGTCGGCGTCGCCAACTCCACCTCAACCAAGACGGAATAAAACGTGGCGGAGTTGCCCATGTCAGTAAGTTTTTCTGAAGTGAGTGCGTTGATATTACTTCCGCCCGCGGTCAGCTTCGCCCAGTTCAGTGCAGCGGCCACCACTCCCGGCTGAACGGCACCGTTCACTCGGGCTCGCAGAAGCAATTCGCCACGTCGATTGAACACTCTCACCGGGTCGCCGTCACGGATGCCACGTTTGCGGGCATCCGCCGTGTGGATTTCCAAAAGTCCGGTCTCCTCGAGCCTCTGCACCGACGGAAGGTTGGAAAACGTAGAATTCAGGAAATTGTCGGCCTTGCGGGCAAGCAGTTCGAGCGGAAACGATGCGGCGCGTTTCCCGTGACGCGATTCCTCGGGCGGATTGAATTCCGCCACCGGATCGAGTCCCTGAGCGGCGAGCGCAGGACTGTAGAGTTCCGCTTTGCCGCTTGGTGTTTGAAATCCACCTTCCGCGAATGGGAGAAAGGGAGCATGACTGGCTTCTGATTGTGAACCGTCGAAATTGAGTCGCGCATGCCCTTGGCGTTCGAGGTGCCTCCGGTCGATTCCCTTCAGCCAGGGATGGGGAGAATTCAGAGCCTGATCGATCATCTCGTCCACTGACTCGCGGAAACACGGCTCGTCGAATCCCATCGCGTCAGCCAGCGCTCGAAAAACCTCCACGTTCGACCGACATTCCCCCAGGGGCTCAATGGCCTGGTTCGACATCTGCAGGTAGTAGTGACCGTATGCCGTCTGCAGGTCTTTGTGTTCGAAGAACGTGGTTGCCGGAAGAATAAAGTCGGCGTAGTCGGTGGTGTCGGTAAAGAACTGCTCGTGTACCACTGTGAACAGATCGGGCCGGCGCAGCCCACGGATCACCTCGTTGTGGTTGGGGCAGACCGCGGCCGGGTTCGAGTTATAGACGAACAGCGCCTGGATCGGTGGATCGGCGAGCGTGTTCAGGACCTTGCCCAACTCGACCATGTTGACCACGCGCGCGGGGCGACCGAGCGCGCTTTGCATCAGATCCGTGCGCTCCAACCCATCGCGCTTCAGACCGGGCGCGCCACTGAGCGAAAGCTGCAAGCCTCCCCCTACTTCTTTCCAGGAACCCGTGATGCAGGGCAGCATGGCAACGGCTCGCGTCGACATGCCTCCGCCCTGCGCCCGCTGCACTCCATAATTCAGGCGGATCGCGGCCGGGCGCTTCGTCGCATATTCGCGGGCGAGCTGCTGAATGTCGGCGGCGGAGATGCCCGTCCATTGCGCCACGCGGTCAGGCGGGTAATCTTTGACCTTCTCTTTCAGTTGCTCAAATCCCGTGGTGTACTTCGAAATGTAGTCGGCGTCGTGCAGGCCTTCGGAAATGATGACGTGCATCATCCCCAGGGCCAGCGCTGAGTCGGTCCCCGGGTTTATGGGAAGATACCAGTCCGCGCACTTCGCGGTTCGCGTGCGGTAAGGGTCAATGACAACCAGCTTTGCGCCCGCGCGCCGCGCCTCTTCGATGAAGGGCCACAGGTGCACGTTGTTGCCGTGAATGTTCGCTCCCCAGGCGATGATGTAACGCGAGTGCCGGAATTGCTCCGGCTCCGTGCCCATCTTCACGCCGAGCACCGACTTCAGCCCGGCTTCCCCGGCGGCGGAACAAATCGCGCGTTCCAGTTGCGAGGCCCCCAAACGATGGAAGAACCGGCGGTCCATCGACGCGCTGCCTAAGAGCGCCAGCGTGCCGCCGTACGAGTAGGGAAGGATGGCTTCACCGCCGAAGTCCGCCGCGATCGTTTTGAAACGCGCCGCAATCTCTCCCAGGGCTTCGTTCCACGAGGTTCGCTGGAAATCGCGCGCGTCCTTGTGGCCGGTGCCCTTGTGCGCGACTCGCCGCATCGGATAGAGAACACGTTCCGGCGAGTACACCCGGTCGAGATATTTCGCGACCTTGGCGCACAGAAACCCGCGTGTTACGGGATGACTGGGGTCCCCCTGAATCTTGGTAGCACGCCCGTCCTCGATCGTAATCAGTACTCCGCAGGCATCCGGGCAGTCGTGAGGACACGCAGCATGAACAACGTTCTTCATGATCTGTCGATTATACGGTCAGAGATGTGGACTGGAGGGTCCGTAATGCGGCAAAGCGCGAAGAGGAAGAGGCGGGACTTCGAGGCAAATGGCGACGAACGAAACCTGTAACCGCAAAGATCGCAAAGGGAGCGCGAAGGTCGCAAAGAAACCCTTACGGTTGCGTACTCGGAATTTCTTGAACTGTGCGTTGATTTTCTTTGCGTACTTGGCGGCTCTTCTCCGCGACCTTCGCGGTTAAGAGCTTTTGCTCTTTGCTATCGATCATAAAGATCGCGGGCCGCGAACTCCGGCAGCGTCGCCGGGTGCACAGTCGGACGATGTTCTCGCGAGTGGGCATAAACGCCAATACGTCGGCGGCCATCTTGTCCATTGGAAGTGTCAACTGCGTGCAGTTCGGTCAACCACCCTAATAGTCCCAG
Source organism: Acidobacteriota bacterium (assembly GCA_003225465.1). Lineage (GTDB taxonomy): Bacteria > Acidobacteriota > Terriglobia > Terriglobales > Acidobacteriaceae > Gp1-AA133. The sequence goes on from QIAH01000017.1 coordinate 19,411, forward strand.
GAGGACAAATCCCAGGCCGTTTAGAACACCGTGAGAATTCGCCATGCCCGACTACTTAATCTCCATAACTTCCTTCTCTTTCCCCTTGCTCATGTCTTCCATCTTTTTGATTTCGTCGTCGGTGAGTTTCTGGATTTCCTCGAGCGCGCGCTTCTCTTCGTCCTCGGTGATTTTCTTGTCTTTCATTGCTTTTTTGATGGCGTCATTGCCGTCGCGGCGGATGTTGCGCACCGCGGTACGATGCTCTTCGAGGATTTTGTGCAGGTGCTTCACCATGTCGCGGCGGCGCTCCTCCGTCAGGGCCGGAACAGGGACGCGAATGAGTTTGCCGTCGTTCATCGGATTCAGACCGAGGTCCGCAGTCCGGATGGCTTTCTCGATTACTCCCAGCGCAGTCGGATCATAAGGCTGGACGGTAATCAATTGTGACTCCGGAGCGTGCACGGTGGCCACCTGGTTGAGGGGCATCTGCGAGCCGTAAAGCTCCACATTCACGCTATCCAGCATGCGAACCGACGCCCGCCCGGTTCGCGTCGCTGCCATTTCCTTGCGAAAGGCCTCGACTGCCTTATCCATGCGCGCTTTTAACTGAACGTAAGTGTCTTTGAGCCCCGGAACCGCAGCCATCGTTGCTTGAGCCATTGTCAGCTCCCAAAAACGTGAAGGTTCAAAACGCTGAATTATAAACCGTGGGGAGCACGGA
>QIAH01000351.1 GCA_003225465.1 Acidobacteriota bacterium
ATCTCACCCTGCTGCGCGGTCGTGTCCTGTACGGGCACGGCTTTCTGGTCCTGCGTCCAGGCAATCAGTTGTTTGCTTTTTTGTGACTTGGTGTGTTCCTGGGCGGAATTCTGTGCGCGCGCTATCGGCGCCAGTGAGATCACCAAGGCTACCGTCGCCAGCCAAACATTTCGTTTCATGGTCGCTACCTCCCTGCCACAGGTGTTTCCTCGACCGACGAAGGGCTGCGACTTCTTCTTATGCACGGCGGTGGCCACGAGGTTATCGCTCACATTTCTTGTACATCCGCGCATCGGCACCGTTACTGGTTCGCCGACAGCGAACAATTCCTTCCGGTGACCAGCCAAAACTACCCGGCTTCCCACCTACAGTAAGAACCGTATGGGCGCCTCTTCCTTTCCACCTCACACTTGCGCAGTTCGTTCCGCGCTTTCTGCCTACGAGGAGAGCAGCGATCAGCGCTTTCTCCACAGACGGCACTGCCGACGCCCTCGAAAACTTGGGCGTTTTTGTTTTTTGGTTGGAATTCGCGGTGCTAAACCTTGCATCTCCATGCCGTGCCGCGCGCATCCATCCGGAAACTTCTCCCTCTGGCTGGGGTTTTATATTCTGTGTGGACGAAGCACTTTGCGATCAGATCCGAAACCAAGGAGCACATCCCCATGAAGACTTCAAAGCTCTTGCGGCTTGCGCTTATTTTTACGGTCACGATTAGCGTCTTGCAGGTTTCGCGTGCTAGAGCGCAGGATCAGGACGACGAACAGGATCCTCCCGCGCGTGTGGCGCGCCTGAACTATTCCTCCGGATCGGTCTCCTTCCAGCCTGCCGGGGAAGGCGATTGGGTCGCTGCGGTTCCTAATCGTCCGCTCACCACTGGCGACAATCTCTGGGCCGATAAAGACTCGCGCGCTGAGCTGCATGTGGGCTCGACCGGCATTCGCATGGATTCAGAAACCAGCGTCTCCTTCCTCGATCTCGACGACCACGCCCTGCAACTGCGCTTGTCGCTCGGCGCTGTCGAGTTGCGCGTGCGCCATCTCGATGATGGAGACCTCCTTGAAGTCGACACTCCCAATCTCGCCTTCACCATCCAAAGACCCGGCGAATATCGCCTTGATGTCAATAGCGACGGCAACCAAACCCTGACCACTGTGTGGCAAGGCCGCGCCGAAGCTACCGGTGGAGGCTATTCCTATAGCGTCGTCGCCGGCCAGCGCGCGACGTTCAGCGGCACCGACGAACTCGACCACGAGATCAGCCAGATCCCCCGGCGCGATGACTTCGACGACTGGTGCATGGAGCGCGATCAGCGCGAGGACCGCGCTGAGGCTTCCAACTACATTTCACCCGAGATGACCGGCTACGAAGATCTCGACGAAAACGGGCGCTGGCACTATGTTTCCGGTTATGGTTCGGTCTGGAGTCCTTCACGCGTGGCAGCGGACTGGGCTCCCTATCGCGACGGCCATTGGGTGTGGGTTGCGCCCTGGGGATGGACCTGGGTCGACGATGAGCCCTGGGGATTCGCTCCCTTCCACTACGGACGCTGGGCCTTCGTCGATGAGGGCTGGTGCTGGGTGCCGGGACCCGTCGTCGTGCGGCCGGTCTATGCTCCCGCCTTGGTCGCGTTCGTCGGCGGCGGAGGATTCCATCTCGCCGTCGGCGTGGGCGAAGGTGTCGCGTGGTTCCCGCTCGCACCTGGTGAAGTCTATGTTCCTCCCTACCGCGTGAGCCGCGTCTACGTGAACAACGTCAACATTACCAATACACGCGTGAACATCACGCAGGTCACGAATGTTTACAACAACTACACCGTCAACAACACCAACATCAATCGCATTGCGTATGTGAATCAGCGCAACCCGGCTGCGGTGACCGCGGTATCGCGCGAAACTTTTGTGAACGCTCGGCCCGTCAGTCGCAATCTTGCGCACGTGGATGCTCGCGAACTCGCCCAGGCACCCGTCAGTCACACTCCGCCCGTTCAGCCCGCGAAAACGAGTGTGCTCGGAACCGGAACGCCTGCGCGCGTCAGACCGCCGGCCGCCGTCGAGAGCCGCCCAGTCGTCGGTACGCGCAATCCAACTCCACCGCGCGCTCCTTTTGAACAACAACGCGCAGCTGCTCCGAACGTGCGCACCGAAACTCCGCATCCCAATGCCGCGCCCGAGCCCGCGCGACCTGGCCAGCCCGGCAACCCGCCTCATCCGAGCGAGCCCGGACGCCCACCTTCTCCTGCCAACGCGCAGCGCCCCAATGAACCGGCTCGCCCGCCCGCGCCTGAAAACGCTCAGCGTCCGAATGAGCCTGCGCGTCCGGCTGCTCCGGGTAACGTCCCGCGTCCCAATCCGCCATCCCAGGCCATGCGCCCGCCCGAACCGGACCGGCACGAAATGACGCGTCCTCAACCTCCACCTCGTCCCAGCGACGGCTACCAGCGCGGCGGCTCGCAACCTCCGCATCCGCTCGTGAGGCCCGCGCCTCCTGTGCAGCCGCGTCCGCAAGTGGACCAGAGCGAAGCCAACAAGTTCCGCACGTGGCAACAACAGCGGCCCGCTCCGCCGCCGCGCGAGTCTGCTCCCCGGCCACAAAACCGTCCCCAGCCTCCTCCTCGGCCGGAAGAACACAAAAAGTAGTCAAATCGAACAATGGAGCGACGGGCGTCTTCGCCCGTCGCCGTTGTTAGACATCAGACCCGCAAAAACTCCTTCGAAATCAGGCCAAGCTTGACGTGAGCCATGCAATCAACGAGGCCCACCCTCAAGAAATCCCGTAATCTGCCGATCTCTCTTATGAAGCCCCAAAAAGATGCTCATCCAAATCCTCGCCTTCGCCATCATCGCCGCCCAGGCCGCTTGGATCTACCTCGCCCAGCGGCGCTCCCGTAATCGCGAAGAGCTGTTCCGCATCATTACGGAGAACGCCGCGGACATGATTGCCCTCGTCGACAGCAAGGGCCATCGCCTTTACAACAGCCCCGCCTACGAAAAAATTCTCGGCTACTCTCCCGAGGAACTCGCTCGCACGCCCATCTTTGAGCAGATTCATCCCGACGACCGCTTCAAGGTTCTCGAAGCCGGCCGCGAAGCACGCTCCACCGGCGTCGGCCAGAGCCTGCAATATCGTCTTCGTCACAAAAATGGAGAGTGGCGCTTCCTCGAATCGACCGCCAGCACGATCAAGAACGAGCGCGGAGAAGTCGAGAAGCTGGTCATTGTCAATCGCGACGTTACCCAGCGTGTCGCCGCCGAAGAGAAGCTCGCTCACAACGCCCTGCACGACGCATTGACCGATCTGCCGAATCGCCGCCTCTTCCTCGATCGCCTGGAGCGCTGCTGTACCCGCGCGCAGCGGGATCGCAACTTTCATTACGCGCTCTTGCTCCTCGATCTGGACGCCTTCAAGTCCCTTAATCACACTCTGGGAGCCGCAGCTGGCGATCAGGTGCTCGTCGAAACCGCACACCGTCTTCAATCTGCGCTCCGGGCAACCGACAGTCTCTCCCGTCCCCGCGACGAGTCACCTGCGGACGCCTTGCTCTCGCGCCTCGGCGGCGACGAGTTCGCGATCCTCCTCGAAGCCTGCGCCGATCCCAGCGACGTGCTTCGCGTCGCCGGGCGTATTCACTCGACTCTTTCCGCTCCGCTGCTGCTCAATCAGGGCGAGGTCCAGACGCGCGTCAGCATTGGCTGTGCCCTGGTCTCCACGTTACCGGAGCGCGCCGAGGCTCCCCTGCGCGATGCCGAGACCGCTCTCCGTCGCGCGCAAGCCATGGGAGGAAACCGCTCCGAACTGTTCGATCCGGCCATGCATCAGCGGGCCATCACTCGCCTCAAGCTCGAGTCCGACTTGCGCACCGCTCTTAACCGCGGTCAGTTCCGAGTGTTCTACCAGCCGATCTTTCAGATCCATCCTCGCGAGATCGTCGCCTTCGAAGCGCTGCTGCGATGGCAACATCCCGAACAAGGCCTTATCTCGCCGCACGAATTTCTCGAGGCTGCCGAAGACACCGGCCTCATGGCCCTCGTTGATCAGTGGGTCATCCGCGAAGCCTGCCGCAATCTGCCTTTATGGGAATCCATCTATGGGCCGTCGAGCCAGCTGCAAGTGGTCGTCAATGTCTCCGCTCGTCACTTCGCCAACGCTCAGCTACTCGATGGGATCAAGACCTGCTTGCGCGATGCCCGCGTCCAGCCCGGCACGCTTCAACTCGCGATCACCGAAAGCGTCGCGATGGTAAACCCCGAGCTAACCATCAATGTGCTCTCTCAGCTCAAGCGTCTGGACGTCACCACTACCATCGATGATTTTGGAAGCGGCAATCTCTCCCTGCCGGCCCTGCGTCAGTTCGCTCCCAACATCCTGAAAATCGACCGCATTCTGGTTGCCAACATGCAGGCCGATCGCACCGCTTACGATATTGTTGACCTTATCCTCACTCTCGCGCGCAAATTGAGTTGCGGCGTCGTGGCGCAAGGCGTCGAAAAGTCCGCCCAGATTGATCAGCTACGCACGCTCGGCTGCAACTTCGCGCAGGGATACTTCCTTTCTTCCCCGCTTGATCCCGAAGCAACCCTGCAACTGCTCCGCGACCAGGCTCAGCCTCGCCGCATCTCGCCGTCAACTCGCTGACGGAAATTCTCCACTTACTTTGCCCACGTCTGATCGAGAAACTGATACCGCGCCCGTTGACCGTCTTTACCTGCCTTCGATCGCGCGTTCAGATACATTATTTCCCAGCCATCCGCTGAATACGCAGGCCACTTTGGCAAACCCGGCCCGTTCGGATCGCCATTCCTCGCAAAATTCGTCCAGTACTTCTGCATTTGCGCGCTGAGCGCCCTGTCCTCCGGCCGCCACGGCAACGCTTTCGAATCCAGTTGACCGAACACGTACTCGATCTCGGCGGAGTGATAGGCTCCCAATCCCTCCAGCTTGTCGGGCGAAGGCAGCGATAAATCGAAGCGGTATCGATAAACCGCCTGCTTCCCCGAGGTTTTCTGCGCCTCCATCCACTTCCAAGTCCCATACGCGATGAGTTGATCACCCAAAAAATCCTGCAACGACCGCGCCGCCTCCTGCTTCGAACCTCCTCGATACAGCTTCAAGAACTCCGCCGCGTGACCTCCAAATTCCGCTTCCGACGTGGTCTTCAACTCTGCACCCATGGATTTCGCTTTCCCGTTGACCGGCAGACTACCTTCATCGCGATTCCATCCAGCCAGCAGCAGAACATCATTCTGTTTCCCTGCTGCAAAAATCGCTGGAACCGGCTCGGGAAGAAAATATCCATCGACATCCGGGGAGAAGTGAAATCCCTTTCCGCTTTCTTTCTCGGTGGACACTTGCAACAACTTCTCAGCAGGCACTGCGCGCAATTCGGCGAGCGACTTCGCACCCACCGTCGCCGCGACTATTTCTGTGTCCTCTTGTTCCCGTTGAGCCAAGCTCTCGAACGGTAAGTCACGATTGAAAAATGCAGCCCCACTCTCTCCGATCGCTTTGTGAAACAGGCCCTTGGCCATCGGCGACGCCATCAGCGCGCTCACCGAAAACGATCCCGCACTCTCCCCGAAGATCGTCACGTTCCCGGCGTCTCCGCCAAACGCCGCGATATTCCGCTGTACCCACTCGAGTGCCGCCACCTGATCGAGCAGCCCATAATTCCCTGCCGCCTTCTTGTCCGACTCCGCCGCCAGTTCCGCATGCGTGAAGAATCCAAACAACCCCAGCCGGTAGTTCATTGAAACCACCACGACCCCATGCTGCGCGAGATTGTGCCCATCCTGCCGAGGCTCCGACGTCCCGCCCGCCACAAAGCCGCCGCCATGAATCCATACCATCACCGGCAGCTTCGTATTCGCATTCGCAGGAGCCCACACATTCAGCGTAAGACAGTCTTCACTCGGCCCCGGATCGCGAAACACCATGTCATCAAAAATGCGCGCTTGCATGCACCGGGTGCCAAACTCTTTCGCCTTGCGGATCCCATCCCATTTCGCGGCCGCCGCCGGAGGCTTCCAGCGCAACTGCCCCACGGGAGCCGCCGCATAAGGAATTCCCAGGAAAGCATTCACCGATCCTTCCCGCTTCCCCTCGATGACCCCGGTCTCCACCGAAGCCTGAGGCGCCGCCCCCCACAAGATCGCAGGCGACATCACCCCTACCATCAGCATCCACTCCGCCACTCGTCCGATCATGCGCACAAGCACACTCCAGCCCACGACCGTACCATAATCTTTCGAGGAATTAGGTGGAGCGGGTACGCTCCTTCCACGGCGCAAGCCACGCGTAGAAATGTGATGCTGTCCGATCAGGGTGATTGTCCGCGGACATGGCTTGCCCGAGCAATGCGCTTCAGGCATTCGCTTTAATCATCTGCTCGGCATGTTTCAGAGAGCTTTCGGTCACCTTGGCCCCGCTCAGCATGCGGGCCACTTCTTCGGTGCGTTCGTCTCCGGTAATGTTGCGAATGGAAGTTTTGGTTCGGCCGCCGGATTCCTTCTTTTCGATTCGAAAGTGATGGTCGGCGAAGGTGGCAATCTGGGGTAGATGGGTCACGCAGAGCACCTGGTTGGTGCGCGCAAGATCTTTGAGTTTCTTGCCGACGGCTTCGGCCGCCCGGCCTCCAATGCCAGTATCGATTTCGTCGAACACCAGCGTCCGCGGAACGCCCGGACCCTTCTTCTTTCCTCCGCTGCCGGCAGTGGCCTCCACGCTGGCTTTGAGTGCGAGCATCACGCGCGAGAGCTCGCCACCCGAGGCGATATGCTCCAACCGCCGCAACGGCTCGCCCGGATTGGTCGAAATCATGTAAACGACCTGGTCAAACCCGCAGGACGACCAATTCTCCGCATCGTCGGAGCCGGTCACCTCGATGCGAAAAGTCGCAGTCATGGCGAGATCGTGCACCGCAGCTTCCACCAGCTTTTCAAGCTTGCGCGCGAATTCGTAACGCTTTTTGGATAATGCGCGGGCGGCGGTCAGATAGTCCTGCGCAGCCTTGGACAATTCCTCTCGCAAGCCGCGCAGGACTTCATCCTTGTTCTCCATCTCGGAAAGCTTTTGCGCCGTTTCCGCGCCAAAGTTGATGACGTCCGCCAGAGTAGGACCGTATTTGCGTTTCAGCCGGTCGAGAACTGCCAAGCGATCTTCCACTTCCCCCAGGTGCTCGGGAGAAGCATGAATGCCGCCAGCAAAGTCGCGCACCGTTGCTCCCACATCCTCGACGCTGATGAGGGCTGATTCCAGCGCGGCCGAGGCTTCTCGAAATTTCGGCTCGTAGCGGGCCAACTCCTCCACTTGCTTGCGCGCCGAGCGCAAAGATGCCGCCGTTGAGGCATCCCCCTCATAGAGCAGGTCGAACGCATTCATCGCAGCGTTGTAGATTTTCTCGGCATTCGCGAGCACCAGCTTTTCGCTCTCTAGCCGCTCGTCCTCGCCCGGCTGAAGCTTGGCGTCTTCGATTTCGCGCTTCTGATATGTCCACAGGTCAAGCAGGCGCAGACGATCTTTTTCATCGTGCTCAAGCTCTTCAATGCGCGTTCGAACTCCCTTCCACGCGCTGAAGGCGTCCTGCACGGCGGCTGCCTGCGATCCGGCGAATGCATCCAGAAGGGCAAGACGCGCAGGACCGTCGAAGGCGGCCAGCGTTTCATTCTGCGCATGTACGGTGGCGAGATACGGTCCTAATTGTTTCAGAACCGCGACCGTGGCCGGCTGGTTATTGATGAAGACGCGTCCCTTACCGCCCAGAGCAATTTCGCGTCGCAGGATGACGGAATCGCATTCGGAATCGAGTCCATTGTCTTCGAGGATGCGGGCGACGGTCTTCGCGGCACCGCTTTCGATCTCAAACACCGCCGAAATTATCGCCCGATCGGCACTGGAACGGATCACGTCCGTAGAGGCCTTCTCCCCGAGAAGCAGGCTGAGAGCGTCGATCAGAACGGATTTGCCGGCACCGGTTTCGCCCGTGAGCAGGTTCAAGCCCGAGGCGAATGCTACTGCCAGGTTCTCGATCACCGCGTAGTTCTCGAGGCGCAGTTCGACTAGCACCGGTGGTCCTGGAAATCGGAAGTTGAGCGCAGCATAGCATGAAACGCAGTCACCAGTGCCGGTTACCCAGATTGGTTCTACCGGAAAAGTTCATCGGCCTTGTGGGTTTGTGCCCAACAGTGCAAGGACTATAATGATGGCACGTTCCTACAAGGAAACCCATTCTGGAGGTCACCCGGCGCTCGCGCGTCTTCATAACCCACAATGTTGAATGCATACTGGTTGGCCTTCGCAGTCGGCGGCGAAATTGTTGACCTCATTAACCAAACTGGCTTCGTCGCCAAGACCGTCTTGCTGCTTCTTCTGATGTTCAGCGTGCTTTCCTGGGCTATCATCCTCTCCAAATGGAGCCTGCTGCGGCGGGCCCGCGTGCAGAGTGGGCGGTTCGTGCGCGCCTTCCGGAAGGCGCAACGCCTCCAGGACATCGCCGCTGTTGCGGACCAGTTCCGGCCCAGCCCACTAGTGGGCGTATTCGAGAACGGGTTTGAGGAATTCAAGCGCCAGGGTGGACGCAACCCGCTCGCGGTCCAACGCGCCATGCAGATTGCCAACTCAGAAGGGCTGACGCGCTTTGAGCGGAACGTGCCCTGGCTGGCGATCACGGGCGCGGTCACGCCGTTTGTGGGATTATTTGGAACCGTCTGGGGCATCATCGATGCGTTCCACGGACTGGGCACGGCGGGCGCGGCGACCTTGCGCGCGGTCGCTCCTGGCATCTCGGAGGCGCTCATCACGACCGCCTTTGGCCTGGTAGCCGCTATTCCCGCGGTGATCGCCTACAACCTGATTGGCAGCTCGATCCGGGAATTGGCGGCGCGCGGCGACGACTTCTCCCTGGAGATGATGAACGCCATCGAGCGCATGCAGGTTCCCCAGGCGGCAGCCGAAACTGCGGGGGTTCGTCGCTGATGGCGTTCACGGCTTCCAACGGGCGCACCCAAAGTTCCATCTCGGATATCAACGTCACTCCGCTGGTCGACGTGGTGCTGGTGCTGCTGATCATCTTCATGGTGACGGCGCCGGTGCTGCAGTCGGGGATCGAAGTCAGCGTTCCCAAAACCCGCACCGTGAAAGAGATCACCGAAGAGCGCATGGTGATCAGCATCAACAAGCAGCAGCGGGTGTTCCTCGGAAACGACCCTGTCAACATCAACGAGATCAAGACCAGGCTGCGCCAGAAAATCCGCGACCCGCAGAACCAGTCGGTATTCATCCGCGCAGACGAAGACGTTCCTTTTGGAGCTTTCGCGACCGTCATGGACGCGATCAAGGGAGCCGGCATCACCAATGTGAGCATCGTGACCCAGCCGCTCGATCAAAATGGAAGCAAACGCTGAAATCTTTTTCGAACACGGGAAACTGGGCCGACCCCTGGCCCTTTCCGTGGGGCTGCACGTTGCGTTCACGGGAGTGATCGTTCTGTTCAGCATGCTGCCCGGGCGTCGCGGCGATATCTGGGGAGCCGGCGGAGGCGGAGAGGCGATGGGCGTTTCGCTGGTCAGCACCGTTCCGCTGCCGGCAAGTCCCATCCAGACTCAGAACGTGGTGGCAAACGAATCAAAAGGCTTGACCAAGTCGCAGCCGCAGGAAAAGCAGAACGAACCGGATGCAATTCCGATTCCCGACAAGACAGCGAAGACCAAACCCAAGCCAGTGGTCAGCGCCAGCAAGGCGAAAGCAAAGCCAGAGCCGGAACCGGAAACCAACGAGATTCCGTATGGCCAGGGTGGCCCGGTCAGCGGGCCGTACGGGTCGTTCAGCGCGAATGGCGCGAAGGGCGGTTTTGGATTTCAGGGGGGCGGCGGCGACTTCGGCAGCAGGTATGCCTGGTATGCCAAGGTCGTGCGGGACAAAATTACGGAGAACTGGCTCAAGTACGAAATCGATCCCAATATTCACAAAGCCAATCGCGTCTACTTGGTATTTGATATCACTCGCTCGGGCCAGCCGACTCACGTGCAAATTGAACAATCCAGCGGAGTGCCGTCGCTCGATAACTCGGCAATCCGGGCTCTTCAGCGTATCGACACCTTCGGCCCGCTTCCGCCGGAATATTCCGGAAGCAAGGTGACGGTGGAATTCTGGTTTGATCTCAGCAGGTAGTTCTTAAGTTACTAGGCAGATTCTGGGAGTCAGGCGCAAGCTATGTCCTATAGTCACTTGAAGTCATCTACTTATCGCACTACGATCCCTTTTCCGATCAGCACCTTCGCGGGTGAGATGGTTTCCAACCTGTTTCATAGTCCCGTGCATAGATTCCGATGTACGCTGCTGCTCGGGTTGACCTTTTTCATCGCGCTGCCCTGTTTTGCACAGGATTGGATCCGCACCGGCACGGGACTGGGCGTCGAGAAGGTGCGTCTGGCCGCCTCCGATTTCAAGGCGACGACGCAAGACCCGAAAAATGCGGATCTGCTGAAGGCCTTCAACGATACGCTCTGGAACGATCTCGACAATGCCGGGATCTTCGACATGGTTTCGAAGAGCTTCTACCCGCTCCAGGTACCCGGCAATCCTTCAGAGGTTCGCTTTGAGGCATGGAATGGGCCGCCGCCCAATGCTTCCATGCTCGCCTTTGGCGATCTTGGGGTCACCGCCAACAACGTGCTGGTCCACGGCTGGCTTTATGACGTGAAGAACACGGCATCCCCGCAGGTGCTTGGAAAGCAGTACACCGATAGCGCGACCACGGAAGGCGCACGCCTGATCGCGCACCGGTTCGCCAACGAAATCATCTTCCGCCTGGGTGGAGGTGTCGCCGGTATTTGCGAGAGCAAGATCTACTTCGTGAGCGATCGCAGCGGGCACAAAGAAATCTGGGAGATGGATTACGACGGCTCGAACCAGCACCAACTGACGCACCTCGGCACGATTTCGCTTTCACCGCGCATTTCGCCCGATGGATCGCGGCTCGCGTTCAGTTCGCTGAACAAGTCCGGTTGGGACATCATGATGTACTCGACGGAGCTGAGCCGCACGGTCTCTTTTCCCAGATTTGGCGGCACGAACCTGTCGCCCACCTGGTCTCCGGATGGGACGCGGGTTGCCTTCTCGTCCTCGCGGGCCGGCGAGCCGAATATCTTCATCGCGGACGCGTCTGGCGGGAACTCGCGTCGGTTGACGACCGACCGCGGCCCGGATGTTGGTCCGACGTTCAACCGCAAAACCGGCTCCCAGATCGCTTTCGTGAGCGGCCGTACCGGTTTACCGCAGATCTATACCATGGAAGCCGACGGCACGAATGTGCAGCGCGTCACAGACCAGGGCTATGCAGTTTCGCCATCATGGTCTCCGAACGGGCAGTTTCTGTCATTTTCGTGGTTTCGCAAATACGGCGCGGGCGCTCCCGGGGCGAACGACATTTACCTCATGGACATTGCCAGCAAGCAGTGGGTGCAGCTCACCCATGATGGGGGACGGAATGATTTCCCATCTTGGTCCCCGGATGGCCGACATATCGTCTTCCAGTCGAGCCGTTCCGGAACGGAACAGATCTGGAGCATGCTGGCGGACGGCACGAAAGTGCAGCAGTTAACTTTCAGCGGCCGCAACTCGCAACCAAATTGGAGCTGGAAGTAAGCGAAATCACTAAATTGGAGTTGGAAGTACGCAATAAAAATGTAACTATGAGATTGCACTTACAACAGACATTATCCCCGGCATTCGCGGAGATGTTGGCCTGCGAAGCCGGTCATAGCCGTGCACTCGGCCCCCGTGTGCACGCGTCCGCAGGGAGGAGAACGTGAAGCAATCACCAAAGATGAAGTGGATTACTCTGGTATTCATTTTTGGCGCCATCATGATGTTGGGCGCCTGCAAGAAAAAGGCAGCCCCACCACCACCGCCGCCACCGCCAGCGCCGCCGTCGCCTACGGCCTCGATTTCCGCAAATCCAAACAGCATCGATAAGGGCATGTCGACGACGCTGACTTGGCAGACCACGAACGCCACCGACGTCAGCATTGACGGGATTGGCGCGGTGCAGCCGAACGGAACGCAGCAAGTCACGCCCACGGACTCGACCACGTATCATCTGGTCGCCAAGGGCGCGGGCGGAACGCAGGAAGCCACGGCCCGAGTGACGGTGAATGCGCCGCCACCGCCGCCAACAACTACCTCGCTCACCGACGAAGAACTCTTCGCGAGAAGCGTGAAGGATGTGTACTTCGACTACGATTCGGATGCCATCCGCCCGGACCAGCAGGCGTCCGTGCAAGGCGACGCATCATTCCTGGGCCAGCATTCCGGCATTCCGGTTACGGTGGAAGGCCACTGTGATGAGCGTGGGTCCACCGAGTACAACCTGGCTCTGGGCGACCGGCGTGCCAACTCGGTGAAGAATGCTTTGACCGCAGCGGGTGTCAGCGCGAGCCGCATTAAGACCATCAGCTACGGCAAGGAGAAGCCGTTCTGCACCGAGTCGAACGAAACCTGCTGGCAGCAGAACCGCCGCGGGCATTTCACGATAACGAAGTAAGAACCATCCCCTGTCCAGGAGCGGCCCGCGCCGCTCCTGGCCTGCCGGATCTGCGCGGGTTCAGCACCGTCTCCACTCGAAGGTACCGGAGAAACCCGGAAGTTACCCCCGTCTGCGTCCCGCTTCGTCCACAATCGGGGTATCCGGCATTCCCGCCGCGCTGCGCTTGCCGTGTGGGATACTGATATCAAACAGGAAGGGCTTATGAGCATTCACAAACAGTTCCAGACCCAGTGCAAGAGCTTCGCCCTGGTGGCCGCGCTATGCCTCGCTTCCCTGCCGGCGCACGCCGCCAGTAAAGAGATCATCCAGCTGCAGACCCAGGTCCAGCAGCTGCAGGAACAGATGACGGCCATGAAGCAGAGCTTTGACGAGCGCATGGGCGTGATGAAGAACCTGGTGGAGGCAAATACCGACGCTTCCAACAAGACGACCGCTGCCATCAACATCCTGCAGGCCACCTTGCAGAAACAGCAGGGCGATGCCACCGGTCACGTCGATCAATTGTCGGGACAGATTCAGGCCCTGAACGACACACTCGATGAGTTGAAGGTCCGCCTGGCGAAGGTCAGCAAGCAACTGGAAGACATGCAGTCGGCGCAGCAGAGCATCGCCGCATCACAGCAGGCCTCACAGGCACAACAGCAGGCAGCGGCCCAGGCGCCTCCGCCGGATGTGCTCTATGCCAATGGTCTGCGTGACTACAACGGCGGGAAGAACGATCTGGCGTCGCAGGAATTCTCGGACTACGTGAAGTTCTATCCCAACACCGATCTGGCGGGAAATGCCTACTACTACCTGGCCGAGATTCAGTTCCGCGCGGGCAATTATCAGCAGGCGGTTGGAAACTACGACCAGGTGCTGCAGAATTTTCCGAGCGGAAATAAGGCGGCCTCGGCACAACTCAAGAAGGGCTTCGCGCTTATCGAGATGGGCCAGAAGGATGACGGCGTTCAGGAATTACGGCACCTGATTCAGCGTTATCCCAAGACGAATGAGGCCGTGCAGGCCCGCGACCGCCTCCGCAAGCTAGGAGTCTCGACCGCGGCGAAGCCTGGGGCTGGCACCCAGTAGAGACCGCAGCTTTGCGCTTGGGGAAGGTTGCAACAGCGCAGATCTCTGCGTCTGGATGGGCCGAGACGCCCGTCGCTCCACCTATTTTTTGTGATGGTGCTTGTGGTGCTTGTGCTTCGCGCCGCTCTTCCCTTCTGAAGCTTTCTTGCTGTGCGCTGGAGCGGTTGTTGAGGTCGTCGAGCCCTGGGCCTGGGCCCACAGAGACGCGCTGAGAATTGCTACAGTAATCGTTGCCAAAATCACCCGGTGCATCCCATCTCTCCTTCAGATTCCCTGAATCAGATTTCCTGAATTGCTTTCGCAATTGCTGCCGGCAAGAATAAACCCTTTGCCCGGCGAAGTGTTTCAGGATACGCTGGCTGCTGTGGACAAGGTAGGTTCCCCTAGTTCACATCGCCAGACAGGAGCAATTATTTATGACCCATATCAAGGATCAGGACCGCGAAAAAGGAGCCGTAGAACAGGACGAACGCAGCCAGAGCGGTAACACATCGATGCAAGGGCAGCTGGGACATCGGGATCAGGATCCCATGCTGAAGGCCGCCGACAGCGACTTTCCCGAGCCCGGTGAAAACCCCGAACATAGCGGCGGCGAGCAGGGACAGAATGGCCACGATCTCGACCACGTAGCGTGAGCTTGTTCCGGGCTAAGAGTTTGTGCCCTATGGAATGTTCGCGCAGTGCCAAAGCCCTCCGAGCGAGGGCTTTCGCTTTCTGGGTTGGTTCGATAGAGTCCGAAATTAGATGTGGGGTCCGAAATGCTGGAACAGCGCCCCGGCCTTCTCATTCCGACGCCGAACGCGGCGGAGGAATCTGCAGCATGAGGCGCGATGGTATTGCAGATTCCTCCGCCTTCGGCGTGGAAATGACAAAAACAGTAGAGCGACCCGACGTGTCGAACGTCAACCAATGACAGCGGATCGGCACGGCAAGCCGCACCCGCTAGCGTAACTCTTCCATGCACTGCTCCAGCACTTCGCGGCTGGGCCGCGTGACCGACTCGGGCAATGTGGCCAAAGGCTCCTCGGTGATGTTCAGCAGGTCGATGAACGTGGGCGCCGTGGAGTTGACGTACAGCACCCCGGTCAGCACTTCCTGTTTATCGTGCGCTTCCAGCAGCCGCTGAATCGCGCCAATCCGGTTGGTAGCGTCGTAACTCTCCTCGATTTTCCGCAAGCGCAGCCGCGAGCCGTCGTGCATGGTGACCTCGACGGTCGTGCCCGCGTCGTATTCCACGTCGATCTCTTCGAAATACGGCACGAAGTTGATGTCCTGGAGCGGCTCCTCGTGATCCTTCATGTATTTGTAAGACTTGGTCGAGCCCTCGTGGTCATTGAAGGTGACGCAGGGCGAGATCACGTCGAGCATCACCGTTCCCCGATGCGCGATGGCCGCCTTCAGCATGCTGTGCAACTGACGCTTGTCGCCGGAGAAGGAGCGTCCCACGAAGGTGGCGCCCAGTTCGATCGCCAGAGAGCAAGTATCGATCGGGGGAAGGTCGTTGACGACGCCAGTCTTCAGCTTGGAACCCACGTCAGCGGTGGCTGAGAACTGTCCCTTCGTCAACCCATACACACCGTTGTCCTCGATGATGTAAACCATTGGCAGGTTGCGGCGCATGAGGTGGACAAACTGCCCGATCCCGATCGAGGCGGAATCGCCATCGCCGCTCACTCCTAAGGTAAGCAGGTTGCGATTGGCCAGCATGGCTCCCGTGGCCAAGGACGGCATCCGCCCGTGCACCGAGTTGAAGCTGTGCGAGCGGCTCATGAAGTACGCCGGGCTCTTCGACGAACATCCAATGCCGCTCAGCTTGGCCACGCGCTCGGGCTGGACGCCCATTTCATACATGGCGTCGATGATGCGCTCGGATATCGCATTGTGTCCGCAGCCGGCGCAGAGCGTGGTCTTGCCGCCCTTGTACTCCATTACCGACAGTCCGATGCGATTGATCTTGGGTGCGGGTGTGCTCGAAGTGGTGGCCATCCTACTTGCCCTCCATGGTCATAATCTCGTCGGTTACGGAGCGCGCATCAAGCGGCAGCCCGTGAATGTGACTGATGCTGCGCAAGCGTGTAACCAGCTCCGGCCGGACGTCGAGCTTCAGCAGGCTTAACATCTGCGCATCACGGTTCTGCTCGACAACGTACACGCGCTCGTGCTGCTCGACGAATTCGTGCACTTCGCGGGTGAATGGGTAAGCGCGCAGGCGCAGGTAGTCGGCCTCGAAGTTGTATTCCTTCTTCAGCTGGTCGCGGCTCTCGACGAGCGCCCAGTGCGATGTTCCGTAGGCGATGATGCCGATTTTCGACTTGCCCGCGGAAACCACTTCCGGCCTCGGAACGAAGGAGCGCGCCGTTTCAAACTTCCGATTGATGCGCTCCATGTTGCGCTCGAAGTCGTCGGGCCGTTCGCTGTACTGCGACTTTTCGTTGTGGCCGCTGCCGCGCGCGAAGTACGCGGCCGCCGGATGATCGGTCCCGGGCAGCGTGCGCCAGCCGATTCCGTCTCCATCTACGTCTTTATAGCGAGAAAATGTGCCCAGCCGCTCCAGATCTTCCTTGCTGAGCACCTTGCCACGGTTGATCGGAGTCTCTGGATACTTGAACGGATCCGACATCCAGTTGTTCATTCCCAGGTCGAGGTCCGACATGACGAAGACGATCGTCTGGAACTGCTCGGCGAGGTTGAATGCGTCGGTAGCCATTTCGAAGCACTCCGACACCGAGTTCGGGATCAGCAGGATGTTTTTCGTGTCGCCGTGGCTGAGGAACGCGGTCGAAAGAATGTCGCCCTGGGAGGTGCGCGTGGGCAGGCCGGTGGAAGGCCCGACTCGCTGGATGTCCCAGATCACGCCCGGAACTTCGGTGTAGTAGGCGAGGCCGGCAAACTCCGCCATGAGCGAGATTCCCGGGCCGGCGGTCGCGGTCATCGAGCGCGCGCCCGCCCATCCTGCGCCAATGACCATGCCGATCGCGGCCAATTCGTCTTCGGCTTGCACGATGGCGAAGGTCGCCTTGCCATCCGGGCCGATGCGATGCTCCTTCATATAGTCGATCAGAGTTTCGACCAGCGAGGAGGAAGGGGTGATCGGATACCAGGTCACCACCGTCACGCCGGCGAACATGCAACCCAGAGCGGCCGCCGAATTGCCGTCGATGATGATCTTGCCCAGGTTTTTGTCCATGCGGACGATGCGGAAGGGGTCCTGCTTTTTCAGATTCGCAGCCGCATAGTCAAAACCGGCCTGCGCCGCAGCCATATTCAGGTTGGCGGCCTTCAGTTTCTTGGCAAACTGTTTGCGCAGCGCCTTCTCCACCTCGGCCATGTCGAGGTCGAGCAGCCTGGCCACGACGCCGACATAAATCATGTTCTTGACGAGCTTGCGCAGTTTGGCTTCGGGACAGACCGCAGCCACCAACTTGTCATAAGGAACGGCATAGAAGGTCAAGTCGTTGCGCAGGCTGTTCAGGCTAAGCGGCTCGTCATAGAGCACGGCAGCACCCGCCGCGAGGGAGAGCACATCTTCGTGCGCGGTCTCGGCGTTCATCGCAATCAGGAAATCGATTTCCTTCTTGCGCGCGATATAGCCGTCTTTGTTGGCGCGGATGGTGTACCAGGTGGGCAGACCCGCAATGTTCGACGGGAAAAGATTCTTACCCGAGACCGGTACACCCATCTGGAAAATACTGCGGAGAAGCACGGTATTGGAGCTCTGTGAACCGGACCCGTTGACCGTCGCGACCTGAATACTCATGTCGTTGACGACCGGCTTTCGCTCGAGGCGCCCAGGGGCACCCTGAAGCGTTACATCGGTAGTAGCCATCCCTGTCCTTCCTTTGACGCAAGCGGACGCGTGCAGCGCCCGATTGCGGAACATACAGTGCGGAGAAAACCCTTCATTATACGGCAATGCAGGGGAGGCGCACAGCGGAGACGATAACGCAGAAGCGGGCGAATCTCACTTGAAACTAGGCTTCCACGCGGTAGAACTGCGCCATGTTACGGAATTTATTATATCGTGATGCGAGCAATTCCGGGATCGGTGTTTTCCTGAGTTGCTGGAAGTGGGTCTGCAGGGTCTGATCCAGAAGCGCAGCCGCGGCCTCGTGGTCGGCGTGGGCTCCGCCTTCCGGTTCCGGCACCACTCCATCGATACATCCTAGCTCGCTCAGATCCGTGGCTGTGATCTTCATGGCTTCGGCGGCCAGAGCTTTCTTCGTGGCGTCGCGCCACATGATGGAGGCGCATCCCTCAGGCGAAATCACCGAGTAGACGGCGTTCTCCATCATCAGAACGCGATCAGCCACCGCAATGGCGAGGGCGCCACCGCTTCCGCCAACGCCAATCACCGTCGCGATGATCGGAACTTTCAACCGCGCCATCTCGCGTAAATTGACCGCAATCGCTTCTCCCTGCCCGCGTTCTTCCGCGCCCAGACCGGGATGAGCGCCATCGGTATCGACAAACGTGAAAATCGGCCGTCCAAACTTTTCGGCAAAATGCATGACCCGCAGCGCCTTGCGATACCCTTCCGGATGCGGCATGCCGAAGTTGCGATACACGCGCTGCTTGGCATCGCGTGCCTTTTGCTGGCCGATGACGACAACTTCGTCGCCGTGGAAGCGCGCCATGCCCGTAACGATCGCTGGGTCGTCGGCAAATCCGCGATCGCCGTGAATCTCGCTCCAGTCGGTGAAAATGCGTTCGACGTAATCGAGCGTGTAGGGGCGCTGCGGATGCCGCGCCAGCTCGGTCTTCTCCCACGCGCCATAGCTGGCATGGATCTGACGACGCAGGGCATCGACACGTTCATGCAGTTGTTCGATCTGGCGGCGAGTCTCCTCGCTCTGCCCCGGAACAGCCTGCAAGTGCTCGATCTGCTCTTCGATCCGGGCAAGTTCCTGTTCGGCTTTCAATCGGACTTCCATCTTACGGGCGTCCCCATTCCTGGAGTACCAATGCGTCTCCACCATGGAAAGCAGAAATTCTGTTCCTGACACAACCTGCGCACCATCGACGGGCGGGGGAGGGGCGACTTTCTCGGTTTTAGCTTTCCTGATTTTCGGAACCTTCATCCGCCGCTCTTAATTGATGATGCGAACGCTGCCGCGCCCGCATAGCTGTTCCACCCGAGCAATGAAAGTGCGATCCGGTTGGACATTATAGCCTTCCGCTTCCATGACCACCATGAAATCCCCGGCCCGTTCCACGTCAAACAATACTCGCGCCTCGCCCTTGCGCTCGGTGAAGAGCGAATGCAAGGCATCCACCGTCGATTCCGAACACTCTCCGCTCGGAATGCGAATGCGAAGAGATCTGGGCAGGGGCACTTTCGCGTCTTCCAGGGGGGAGATTTCGGCGGCAGTGATTTTCGGGTTCGATCCCTCCTCCACGCGCACGCCAGCCTTTACCAGGACCGGGACTTCGAGTTTCACCCTCTCCTGCAAACGGCGATACGCCTCGGGAAAAACGATCATGTCGATGGACCCCGACATGTCCTCAAGCGTTGCCTGCGCGTAGAAGTCGCCCTTCTTCGATTTCAGAACGCGCACATTGCAGATCATGCCGGCGGTCGTGATGGTCTCGTCCTTGCCGGTCGAGGCTTTCATGGCGCAGATTTCCGACACACCGAGAGCGCTGAGTCCTTCGAGTTTGTCGCGATACTTCTCGAGCGGATGGCCGGTGATGAAGAAGCCGAGGATCTCTTTTTCCGCGGCGAGGCGCTGATGTTCATCCCAGTGAGGAATATCGGGGAGTTTCTCGCTCTCAGCTTCGCTTTCCTGAGCCTGCGCAAATATATCGAGGAAGAGTCCGTGTTGTCCCATCTCGGCGTCCCGGCGAGTTTTCTCTGCCCGTGCCACGACCTTGTCTAGAACAAACATGAGTTGGGCTCGGTGTCCGAAAGAATCCATGGCGCCGCTCTTGATCAGCGACTCCAATACGCGTTTGTTCAACAGCCGCAAGTCTACTTTCTCCGCAAATTCGAAAATATCCCGATACTGTCCCAGCTTCTTGCGCCCGGCAACGATCGACTCAATCGCGTTGTGTCCCACGTTTTTCACGGCTGCCAATCCGAAACGGATCGCGCTGCCATGCGGCGTGAAGTTGGCGTCCGACACATTGATGTCCGGAGGCTCAACCGCAATCCCCATTTCGCGGCACTCGTTGATGTACTTGACGACATCGTCGGTACTGCCCGTCACGGAGGTCAACAGTGCCGCCATGAACTCGACCGGGTAGTGAGTCTTCAGGTAGGCGGTCTGGTAGGCCAGCAACGCATAGGCGGCGGAGTGCGATTTGTTGAACCCGTACCCCGCAAACTGAGCCATCAGGTCGAAGATCTTTTCGATCTTCTTAGCAGGAAAATTGCGCTGGGCCGCCCCGTCCACGAAGCGCTCCCGCTGCTGCGCCATTTCCTCGGGCTTCTTCTTCCCCATCGCGCGCCGGAGCAGGTCGGCTTCTCCCAGTGAGTAGCCAGCCAGGCGGTTCGCAATCTGCATCACCTGTTCCTGGTAAACGATCACGCCCAAGGTTTCTTCCAGGATCTCTTTCAGTTCCGGAAGTTCATATTCAATCTTCTTGCGCCCATGCTTGCGATCGATGAAATCGTCAATCATGCCGCCCTGAATCGGCCCCGGGCGATACAACGCGTTCAGAGCCGTCAGGTCTTCGATCGAGTTGGGTTGGTAGCGCCGCAATACATCGCGCATGCCATGCGATTCAAACTGGAAGACGCCCGAGGTCAATCCCTTGTAAAAAACTTTTTGATAGGTCTCATCGTCATCGAGCGGGAGGCTCGGCAGATCCAGCTTCTGACCTCGCGTTTGCGCAATGAGCTTGATGGTGTCGTCAAGAATCGTGAGTGTCGTGAGCCCGAGGAAGTCCATCTTCAACAGGCCCAGCTTCTCGATGGCCACCATGTCGAAGGCGGTCACGATTTCGTCGTTTTTTGTTTTGTGCAGCGGGACGAGTTCCGTCAGCGGCCGGGGCGCGATGACCACGCCAGCGGCATGCACGCCTGAATTCCTGACCAACCCCTCCAGTTTCTTCGCGGTCTCGAGCAGTTCGCGAACTTGCGCGTCTTTCTCGTAGGCTTCCTTGAGCTGGGGCGATTCCCGGATCGCATCCTCCAGCTTGATATTGAGCGTCGTGGGTACCATCTTGGCGATGCGATCGACGTCGCTGTAAGGCACGTCCATGGCCCGACCGACGTCCTTGATCGCCGCCTTCGCCGCCATGGTGCCGAAGGTGATGATCTGCGCGACGTTCTCGCGACCGTACTTTCGCGTGACGTATTCAATCACCTCGCCGCGACGGTTCATGCAGAAATCGATGTCGATATCCGGCATGGAAATGCGCTCCGGATTGAGGAAGCGCTCAAACAGCAACTCATGCTGCAGAGGATCGATGTCGGTGATCTCGAGCGAATAGGCCACCAGCGCGCCCGCGGCCGAGCCACGCCCCGGCCCCACCGGAATGTGATGCTCTTTGGCGTAGCGGATGAAGTCCCACACGATCAGGAAGTATCCGGAAAACTTCATCTGCTGGATAATGGCGATTTCGCGCGCCAACCGCTGTTCGTAGTCCGCCAGGCTGTGCTTGAGTTTTCCTTGCCGTTCCAGTTCGCGCAGAACGTCTAGCCTTCGCGCGAAGCCTTCCCTTGCCACGTGCTCGAAATAGCTATCGAGCGTGAACCCCGGCGGCACGTCAAAATGCGGGAACGGGCTGCTCACTTTTTCCAGCTTCAGATTGCAGCGTTCGGCAATATCCAGCGTGCGCGACAGCACCGCCGGCGCATCTCTGAAAACCTGCGCCATCTCCGCATGACTCTTCACAAAGAACTGGTTGCCGTCGAACTTCATTCGGTTGGTGTCTTGAATCGACTTGCCCGTCTGTATGCAGACCATCACGTCCTGGGCATGCGCATCGTCCTCGCAGAGGTAGTGGCTGTCATTGGTGGCGACCAGCGGCAGGCCGAGATCCTTCTCCAGTTGAAAGAGGCCGGGATGGATGCGGTGCTCCATCGCGAGACCCTGATCCTGGATCTCGAGGTAGAAATTCTGCTCTCCGAAAATATCGCGGAACGTGCCGGCTGCCTCCCGGGCCGCCTCGTAGTTCCCTTCCATCAACCGCTCCGCCACCTCGCCCTTCAGACAGCCCGAGAGTCCGATCAGCCCCTTCGAATGGTCCGCCAAAAACTTCTTGCTGATGCGCGGTTTGTAATAGAAGCCACGCAGCGATGCCTCGGAGGTTATTCGGGTCAGATTCCGGTAGCCCTCTTCGTTCTCGGCGAGCACCAGCAAGTGGTTATAGGTATCGCCTTCCGGAGGAGTGCGCTCGATGTTGTGGTCGTCTTTCTTGCAGACGTACAGTTCGCAGCCCACGATCGGTTTGACGCCCGCCGCCTTGGCCGCATTCACGAAATGCACGGCTCCAAAGATGTTGCCGTGATCGGTCATAGCGACCGCGGGCATGCCGAGTTCCTTCACGCGGTGAACGAGTTTCTCGACGTCGCAGGCGCCATCGAGCATCGAGTAGTCAGTGTGCAGGTGCAGGTGAACGAATTGAGACATGAATTTAGATATGGTTCTTTCTTTGATTCTAACTGGCTGGCTGGAAC
The DNA here is from genome assembly GCA_003225465.1 of Acidobacteriota bacterium. GTDB lineage: Bacteria > Acidobacteriota > Terriglobia > Terriglobales > Acidobacteriaceae > Gp1-AA133. The sequence goes on from QIAH01000351.1 coordinate 22,233, forward strand.
CGGGGAAACGCCTGCAATTTGGGCAGTTCTACAATGCCGGACTCACTGCGTGACCACAGGGTTCGGCACCTCGAAATCAACACCACGCTCATCATTCAGCTTCATGGTTGCGGCCAGATCGATATCGGCAAGGGGATACTTTTTCTTGCGATTGCCGTCGAGCACAACCAGCATTTCATTCGCGACCGCGTAGTTCTTTACTTCCTGGATCCGCTTGTCCAGAAATACCAGGATGACGGGCAAGTCTTCCTGTTGAAGCTTGGCTTGCTGCTGGGGCTGAGGGGCAGGCTGAGGCGGCGTCGCTCGACTCTCGCGCTCTTGGCGCAATTCCTGCACTTCATCGGCGAGACGATTGATCTCATTCATCGTCTGGTACTGCGCGTAATTGTCATTCTCCTGCTGATCGTAAGAGGAGCTGGTCCAATCCCAGAACGGGCTATACCAGCCGTAGTAGGGATAGGCCCCATACCAGCCGCGGCGGAAACCGTCGTGGTGAAAATGATGGTTTCCAATAATCAAGAACGGTCCATGATTGGGGTGATGGAAGGTGTTGCCCGAGTGGAAGCCGGAATGGGGAGCACGGGCAAAGGATGCTGGGGCTCCACCGTGAAAGCCGCCGCGGGATCCTCCGGTGCGCATTCCGCCGAAGCTAGCGCCTCCATGGAACCCGCCGCCGCGTTGTGCCGAACCGAGGCTTAGCAGGACGAATGGCACCGCGATCATGAAAACAAATCGCCGCACTCAGCCATTATAGCCCCGTTGGAAGCGTCCGGCGAAAAGAACGATCAGTGCTTTTTCTTCGCTGGCTTGGCTTTATGCGCCACGGGCGTTGGCTTTGGCGCAGGCTTCGGCGCCGCAGCCTTCTTGGGACTTGGCTTAGGCGGAGGCGTGGTTGTTTTTCCTTTCGCGTCCGGCTTTGCGGCCGGAGATGGCGGAGCCGCCGCAACCGGGGCTGCCGCTCCCTTTCCCTTCTTCTTTCCAGTCTCTGCAGCGGGTGTGCCGGCCGCGGCAGCGGCCGCCTTCGCCGCCCTGCCACGCTTTGCCGGTGGTGGGGGTGGCGGAGGAGGGGGTGGAGGCGCCAGCGGCTTCAGGAACTTCAGAGTCTCCGTCCGCGAGCGCAGCTTGCCATCCAGCAAGAGCAGGAACACATCGTGGGCAATCTTCGGATACTCCGGCAGCTGCGGCGTGATGTGCAACTCGGTCATCTCAGGCAGCGGTATCTTTTGCTGTACCTGGCGCCACTTGGTAAAGAAATTCTTGATCTTTTGCAAGACCGCCTGCTGACGCGCGGTCACCGCGAGAAACAAAATCATCTCCGGGCGCGCACTGGAAAGCACTTGCCACGTCCGCGACGGTGTCGCCGACTCCTTGCCGGTCAGCTTCCTGGCCAGGTCCTTGGCGTTGTCTTCCAGATCTTTCCAGGCCTCGACCAGCGTCTTGCGCGGAATCAGCTTGCGCATGTCCGCGATTTCCTTGTCCGTCAGCCGCGACGTCAGGAAGTACATGACGGCCGGGGCTGGATCGGGCTGGTAACCGAGCTCGTTCATTTGCTGGCGGGTCTTCATCAGCTGGCTCAGCCCGTTCGTGTCGACTTTGGCGGTCGTCCAGTGCGCACTCAGCACCTTGAGCCAGTCTTCCTTTTCCAGCACCCGCACAATGTGCAGGGGATCGTCTTCGTAAGCGAGTTGCTCAATCTCCTGCCCGATCGCCTTGTCGCTGATGTGCTCGATGTACTTGTTCTCCTTGGCGGACTCGAAGCGCGCCTGCGTCCGCTCTTCCAGAGGCCAGTGAAAACGAGCAGCAAAACGCGTGGCCCGAATCAGGCGCGAGGGATCTTCCACAAATGCGTAATTGTGCAAAACGCGAATGAGCTTCGCCTCAATGTCCGCCGCCCCGTTGAAAGGATCCATTAACAGACCACGAGATCCAGCATTCAGCGACAGAGCCATGGCGTTGATCGTGAAATCCCGCCGGCGCAGGTCTTCGATGATGGTCGCGGGCGCAACTACAGGCGGCTTGCCGACTTTGTCATAGCGCTCTGTGCGCGCCATGCTGATCTCGGCGCGCACGTTGCCGGGCAGTTGCAGGAACAGGGTCTTCAGCTCTTCATCGGCAGCAGCGATTACCGCGCCGGAACGCTCCAGCTCTTTTTGCAGCTTGTGAGGATTGCCCTGAACCGTGAAATCCAGGTCGCGAATGGGAAATCCGCTGATGATGTCACGAACAGCACCGCCGGTCAGGTACAGGTTCATCCCCGCGGTCCGGGCGACCTCTTGCACCAGATTGGCACCTTTTTGCTGGTCCGGCGTGAGCCGGATTTCCATGGTGTATATGTAGTCGGCCATGCCTTCCTACGCGAACCGCACTGCAACCGGTTGAGCCGTGGATTTGCACAGGATTTCCACAGGGTCACAATTCGGGGTGCAAGTGGCTGTCGCCACCTGGATATAAGTGACTCTACACAATGGACTTAGGTTCCCTGAGACGGAGTGCAGCAAACTAGAGAAAATAACACAAGGTTAATATTTTGGCTACTGCGAAGGCGCAATTTGCCTCGGACACGCGGAAAAAATGCGAGAATCCCAATGGATCGGAGCCGTGTCCGCATTGGGCGGCCTCCTGCCCGATCCGAATCCATGCCCTCCACACACAAAAAGGTCATCGTCCGCAAGGTCGATCGAGATTCGATCTCCGGCTATGTCTCGCCTACCAGCTTCGTCCGCGAAGGAAAATTAGAGTTATTAAATACGGCCGGCAACGTGGTGGGCATCGACCTGAAGGATATCAAGAGCGTTTACTTCGTGCGCGAATTTGGCGACTCGGAGTCGCTGCTGCGCAAGACCTTCACCAGCCGGCCTCGTACCGAAGGTCTTTGGGTTCGCCTGAAATTCAAGGACAAAGAAGTAGTGGAAGGGCTCATGCCGAATGATCTGTCGCAGCAGATCGATGAAGGCTTCCTGATCAACCCGCCTGACCTGCGCTCGAACACACAGCGCATCTTCGTGCCCCGCAGTGCCCTTGAGTCGCTCACCGTTCTGGCGGTAATTGGCGCCACGCACCGCAAGCGCCGGCGCCCTGAAGACCAACTGCAAGTGCCCATGTTCGGCGAATAACAGTACAATCGCCTGTTCCCTGGCATCGTGCGTTTGTGATGTGGACAGCCACCGGCGCGCTCGCATAACTCGCCGGCGCACGCCTGCCGGGCTCGATCTCTATGAAACTTTCGCAGCTCGCAGACACGCTCGAGGCGCGCCTCGAAAACGGCTCCCCGGATACCGAAATCACCGGCGTTGCCGGGATCGAAGAAGCTCAGGCCGGGCAGATCACATTCATCGCAAATCCGAAATACGCCTCCGCCGCTCGAACGACGCGCGCCTCGGCGGTCATCGTTGCCGCAGACTTCCCTTCGGGAAACCGGACGGTGCTGCGTTCCAGCAATCCGTACCTTGCGTTTGCGCGCGCAATCGAATTGTTCTACGAGGCCCCGCGGTACACACCGGGCGTACATGCCACAGCCATCATTCACCCGAGCGCGAGCATCGGGCCGAACGCGCATATCGGGCCTTACGTTGTGATCGATCGCGACGTTGTCATTGGAGCCAATGCTACCCTGTTGGCCCACGTCGTGATTTATCCTGGCGCGAGCATCGGCGACCATTTCTTTGCTCACGCCCACGCAGTTGTGCGCGAGCATTGCCGACTCGGCGACCATGTCATCCTGCAGAACGGCGTGGTCATTGGCGCCGATGGCTTCGGATTTGCCAAAGATGACTCCGGTCACTGGCACAAGATCGTGCAATCGGGCCCGGCGGTCCTCGAAGATCACGTCGAAGTGCAAGCCAACGCCTGCGTGGACCGCGCCAGCATCGGGGAAACCCACATTGCGAAGGGCGCGAAAATCGACAATCTTGTCCAGGTTGGACATGGCTCCCGGGTAGGTGAAAATTCCCTGCTCTGCGCCCAGGCTGGTCTGGCCGGCTCGACGGAGGTTGGAAAGAACGTAATTCTGGCCGGGCAGGTCGGAGTCGCAGGCCACTGCAAGATTGGCGATGGCGTGATCGCTACCGCCCAAACCGGCATTCCGAACGATGTTCCGGCTGGCGCTGTGGTCAGCGGGTATCCCGCCATTGATAACAAGCTGTGGCTGCGATGCTCGGCGGCGTTTCACCGCCTGCCGGAGTTGATGAAGGCAATCCGTACTGCCGCGAAGAAGGTGCCCGAATAGCTTTATCGCCTGCGAGCGGCCGGCGAGTTTCGCAGGTGAAATTTTTTCGACAACCACCATCGTAGCCGCCGACATCGTCTTGAAAATCGAGACTCGCATTGAGAGCAACGGAAAGGACACAAGCAAGGACGCCGACCAGCACCACGAAAAAAACCTGGGCGCATTTTCTAGCTCTGGTATTCGACGGGAAGACCCCCATTGATCGTGCGACGCACTCGCTCCATCAGGCATTCGCGGCTGCCGAACTCCTGTGGCTCAATTGGATTATGAAAAATAATCTTGACCGTGCCCGGCGAGATCCGGAAGCGCGCCTTGGGCATCAACGTGTGGCTTCCGACGATCGTCACTGGCACGACTGGCACGTCACATTCCATCGCGAGATAGAAGGGACCCTTCTTTAGAGGCAGCAGCTTGCCATCAAACGATCGCTTGCCTTCCACATAGATGGTCATGTTGATGTCCTTCTGGATCACTTCCGCGGCAGCCTTCACAGCAGCGATGCCTGCGTCGCGATTACCACGGTCCACCGGCACCAGCGATCCCATCCGCATCGTCTCGCCGAGGATGGGATAACGAAATAATTCCTTCTTCGCCATCACCGACGTGCGGCGCGGAATCAACGGCAACAGAATCGGCGGGTCCAGATTGGAAGTGTGGTTCGACATGAAGATGTAGGTGCGCTTTGGATCAATCTTCTCCAGGCCGACGGTTTCAACCTTCACGCCGGCCAGCTTTACGCCGGTCCAGGCACCCCACATGCTCATGCGATACAAGAGCCCAACATCGCGGGTCAGAAAGGTCCACGGAAAGCCCACGACCGCGGCAAACGGCAAAGCCAGCGTCCAGAACGTGAGCATCAAGATGGTGCGGATCAACGCTTCGAGTCTCCTGCGGGTTCCGATTCGCCTTTCAGCCAGGCGGCACGACGGGCTCTTTGCTGGGCCGTGACATTGTCCACATCCTTCAGCTCAAACTCAACTTCCTCCCGCGACCCGATCTTCCACTGGATCTCGCGCTCACTCGAGCGATGCCGCACACGAAGGTGAAGAGTGTCTCCCGGCCGCAGTTCGCCGAGCCTGCGCTCGAAGTCTGAAGCTGCGACCACTCCATTGATTGCAAGCAATATATCTCCGGCGACCAGGCCTGCTTTTTCTGCCTCGCTACCGGCTCGTACCCGGATGACTCTCGGTGAAGCATCGAAATTGCGTGTGGCCATGAAGCCGGAATCGGCGAGCGTTGCCGCCCGGTGAACTACGTGCAGGCCCACAGTCTTAAAGTAATCGTCCCACGAAATCTCTTCCACGCCGGCAACGTACTTTTCAAAGAAATTGGAAAGATCCTCGTGACAGACTGCCTCCGCGGCCATGCGCACGCCCGCTGAGTCTGCAAAGAATTTTTTCTGACGGGCGAAATTCTGGTTCATCCACTGGAACACATCGCGTAACGAAGCCTCGCCATGACTTGCATCCCGAACCTTGAGATCCAGAATCAACCCCAACAGTTCTCCCTTATTGTAGTAAGAAATGCTGCGCTCCGGCTGCTCATAGTAGACGTACTTCTCGAGCCAGGCATCCAGGCTCGATTGTTCTGCTGATTGCGTCCGGTGCGCCGGCCGCTGCATCAGCTCCGAAATCTGGTCTCCCAATCTCTGCAGGTATCGCCGTTCGTCCAACAGTCCGGCCCGGAGCAGGATGATGTCCTCCACCGTGCTGGTTACGCCCTCGCTAAACCATAAGGCTCGCGTGTAGTTCTCTTTGGTGTAATCGATGGGCTCGAGGGATTGCGGCCGGATTCGTTTGACGTTCCAGAGATGAAAGAATTCGTGCGCCGTAACATCATCCAAAGCCCGGAAATTGTCTCTCAACGTTTGGGCGTTCAGATCGATCGCTGTGGAATAGGCATGCTCCATGCCTCCTCCACCTGGACCTCGCGGGAAATGGTAAAGAAAAAGATAGCTCTCGAAAGGGCGATCGTTCATCCAACTCGTGGCCGCAGCAACGATGCGGCGCACGTCGGCAACGATCTTCTCCAAATCGTAGTCAGACCGTTCCGCGTCAACCACGATGCGATAGTGCCCTCCGCCCTCGCTGAAGTCTGCTTCCTGAAACGTACCTGCCTCCACTGGCGAATCAACGAGTTCATCATAGTTCGCCGCCTCAAATGTCTCGCCGGAGCCCGCCATGGCAGTAGCGAACTTCCACCCAGGAGGCACGTTTACGAAGGTCACTCGCGTATTTGAGGTCCGAGTGTCAGAGGAATACATCAGGACTTCTGCGAGATTGAAGAAGGCATGCTCGGCATTAATCTGCGCGCCATACGGGCCCGGCTGGTCTGCAGCGATTTCATAGTCAATTAAGACGCCGTTGCCGGCGCCATCGATTTCCCAGGTCGTCTTATCGATTTTGCGGACAGCGAGTGCATCGCCCGACGCACTCTTCGCGCGCACCCAATTCACATACTGTGAAAAGTCGCGCACCTGGTAAAGCGCATTCCACACCGGCAACTGAACCTGCCGCGTCGAGCTTCCGGGAGCCAGTTCCAGTTGAACACGAAGAAGGTGGTCCTGATAGCCAGCGAGCGAAACGGTGTAGCGAGTTCCTGCCGCGCCATTGTGATTATTATTGGCCTGACAGAAAGCCTGCCTGGGACAAAGACACGTCCCCACCACGAGAACCAGCGCGAACCAGGTTCTCGGGGATGGATTCATGCTTTCGCGGAGGCCTCCAGTGAGTTCTTGCGAGGAATGCCGAGTTCCTTCAGCTTTGCCGGAAGCTTCTGGTAAATGCCGTCGAAGCCGCCATTGGAGAGAATCGCGACTACATCGCCGGAGCGCATCTCCGGGGCCGCGACCTGAACGATGCCGTCTACCCCTGAAATAATGCGCGCTCGCTTGCCGCGCTGCTGCAGATCAGCGCCGACGGCCATTAAATCAAGCCGCTCCCCGGGAGGAATCGCGTCCGACTTAAACACACCGGCGACGATCACTTCATCCGCCAGCGCCAAGCTGTTCGCCAGTTCATGCTGGAATACGTTCCGGCGCAGCGTATTCGAACGCGGCTCCAGAATGACCCACAGACGCGAAGTGGGAAATCGCGAACGAAGGGCGGTTAGCGTGCCTGCAATGGCGGTGGGATGATGCGCGAAATCGTCGATGATGGTAATCCCGTTCACCTGCGCCTTCACTTCCAGCCGTCGCTTCACACTCTTGAAAGTCTTGAGGGCGGCTTTAATCTTGTCCTTCGCGATGCCGCATCCGGCAGCCATCGCTGCCGCCGCCGTGGCGTTGCAGACGTTGTACTCACCGGCAAGGCCAAATTCAAAGTCCATCCATGGCTCGCCGCTCTTCAATACTGTCCATGAGGTTCTCGTCGGCTCAAAACGCAAGTTCACAATTCGCCATTGCGCAATCGCTTGCATACCGTAGCGCTCCACAGGGCAAAACGCTTTTGCAATGCAGCGCGACACGCTGTCGCCGGTATCGATGGCGACAATTGCACCGCGCCGGGGAACCAGGTTCACCAGGCGCTTGAATGCCGTTTCGACTGCGTCGAGGTCCTTGTAAATATCCGCGTGATCGAACTCCACCGAGGTGAGAACCACGCGGTCTGGAAAGTAGTGCAGGAACTTCGGCCCCTTGTCGAAGAAGGCGGTGTCGTACTCATCTCCTTCCAGGATGAAATGCTTTCCCTTGCCGAGGGCAAAACTCGATCCAAAGTTTTCCGCGATCCCACCGATCAGGAAGGAAGGTTCGAGCCCTGCGGAATGAAAGATCCAGGAGAGCATCGAAGTGGTCGTCGTCTTGCCATGCGTGCCCGCCACCACCAGCACCTCCTTGCCGCGCAGAAACTCGTCGTGCAGGATCTGGGGCAACGAACAGAACGGAATCCGCTCGTCGAGGATGTACTCCAGTTCCACGTTCCCGCGCGAGATCGCATTGCCCACGACCACAAGATCCGGGTGCGGCTTCAAATTCGCCGGATCAAAAGGCTGCGCGACCGGAATCCTCAGCGAGGCCAGAAAATCGGACATGGGCGGGTACGCGGCTGCATCCGAGCCCGTGACTCGAAAGCCGCGCTCATTCAGCATGCCTGCGAGCGATGCCATCGCGGTCCCGCAGATGCCAATCAAATGTACGTGTTTCTTGTCTGCCATGATCTCCAAATCCAAATGAGGTTAGGCGGGAGCAGTCGCCGCTTCCAGTATCTTAAGCTGCACCTCGCTGCCCTTCACGCTTAAGCTCGCGCGTACCCCAATCGGAAGGGTAATGTTCTTCCGGGTAACGTGTCCCGAGCGCAGACCCCAGGCCACGGGGATTCCTAGCTCGCCCACGATGCGCAATACGACCTGCTGCAGGGTGTACGCCTGGTCGTGGGTCTGCACACAGTCCAACATTTCACCGAAAACGATCCCTTTCACGTTGTTCAACTTGCCCGCGAGCTTCAGTTGCATCAGCATGCGATCCACCTGGTAGGGCTTGGCATTCACATCTTCCATAAACAGGATAGTGCCGGCCGTGCGAATGTCGTGTGGAGTACCCAGCGCCGCGACCAGCAACGACAGGCAGCCGCCATAAAGAATTCCTTCTGCAGCCCCATCCACGAGTCCAATGACTCCCGAACCATGCCCAGTATCTGCTCCCCATCCCGCAAGCCCGGTCATCGCTGCTTCCCACGAAGCGAGATCGACTCCGTCTGCCAGCGCAAAATCCTTGGTCACCATGGGGCCGTGAAACGTCACAAATCCAGCCGAGTCCGCGAAGCACGTCAACAGGGTTGTGATGTCGCTGTAGCCCACAAAAATCTTCGGATGCGCGACGATCTTACCGGGGTCAAGTTTGGGCAGCAGGTAATTCGCGCCGTAGCCTCCACGCGCACACAAGATGGCCCGCACATCCTCGCGCACAAACATCTCTTCCAATTCGCGCGCGCGCCGATCCGCCGAGCCAGCGAAGTACAAATCCTGTTCGACAATAGACTCGAAGTAGAAAGGCTTGTATCCAAGCTGGCGCAATGCTTCGCAGCCTTTTTCGAGCAATTCGCGCTTGATGTTGCTGGCCGGAGCAACAATGCCGACCGTATCTCCAAGTTGGAGAGCTCGTGGCTTGATGCGCGATCTCTGAGAACTCGGACTGTTCAAGATTCCATCCTAGACGAAAAACTCCCCTTGGAAGATAAGCTGCGCTGGGCCCTGCAGGAACACTTCTTTTTCGAAGCGAACCACCTGAGTTCCTCCCGGGGCATGCACTCGCAGCGGTGAATCGGCGCGACCGCTGGCAATCACCGCAACGGCTGCGGCGCACGATCCGGTTCCGGAGGACTGCGTTTCGCCGACTCCGCGTTCGAAAAAGCGGACGTCGACGTCGCGGCGATCCTGAATGCGCGCCAGCTCGATGTTCACTCCCTCCGGAAAGCTCGCGTCATGCTGCAGCTCTGCAGCGCGCTTCTGCCAATCCGACCAGAACTCGGACACGAGCACAACGAAATGCGGATTCCCCATGGACACGCGAGTTCCCTTCACGTCCCCAAACGAAGTGCGAACCGCGGACTCACCGTTAACTTGTGGAATGCCCATCGCGCTCTCAAACTCAAACGTCTTCCCACTGTGCGCCTTGATCGTACAAGTTTTTAGCCCAGCGCCGGTGCGGATCACCACCGACTCTTTCTGACTCTCTGCACATAAATATGCAGCGACACATCGCGTTCCGTTGCCGGAGATTTCTGCTGCCGAACCATCCGCGTTGATCAGCCGCGCCTCGATCTCCGCGTCAACGCACGGAAACAGCCATTCCACACCGTCAGCACCCACGCCGTTGTGGCGGTCGCAAATCCGCCGCGTAAATTCCGCGAGGTCGGAGGAAACCAGCGGCCCATCAATGATCAGAAAATCATTGCCGCAGGCGCTAGCTTTTGTGAAGGGGATCACCATGTTCGGTCATTCGTGCTCGACGGCACCGAGCGATCCCACGGTGGCGAAGACGGTCGATTGATGCAGAAGGATGTTAATCTGCTCCTGATCCTCGTGCGGGCCGTCGACGTTGAAGAGCAAGCGCACGTGTCCAGGCGAGCCCGCGATGCGGACATTCTGCATGGCGCTGTGAACTTCGTCGAGGACACGATTGGCTTCGACCAGAACCGTCTCCGCACTTACCCCCGTCACCTCGTAGGTGACCAGCATCGAGCGCATTCCAAACTTTCGCTCGAGCTTGCCCAGGAGAGCCAGCGCAATCAGGATGACGATGGTCGCGAAAATCGCCGTGACATAGAGTCCGCCGCCTGTGGCCATGCCGACGGAGGCCACGACGAACAGAGTCGCAGCCGTGGTCAGGCCCACTACCGACCCGCGCGCGTGCAGAATCGATCCCGCGCCAATGAAACCGATGCCCGGAATAATTTGCGCCGCAACCCGCGTGTGATCTCCGCCCAAACCGCCAGCGAGTTGGTCCGACAACACCGTAAACATGGCTGCCCCGAAGCAGATGAACATGTTTGTTCGCAGGCCGGCGGGTTTGTGGCGAAGCTGCCGCTCCAGCCCGATGACTCCACCGAGAATGGCCGCCACCACCAGGCGCGCGATGGTGGTCGACAACACCGTTCCCATGTGGCTACCTAACGAGCCGATAGTGTGATGGAAGTCCGGCATAGGTCTGCCGAGAATCGTGAGCGAGTGGATTTTAACACTGCAAAAATGGAGGCCTTACATTCTCTGGCCCGTGCAGTTAACCCGCATGGTTACCCAAGCACACCAAAAACATGGTTTTTACGCGTTCGCGACCCGCATGCTCCGTTGAGCTCTTCAGTGAGTTCGATAGATGCCCGCTTTGTGCTCTCCGTTCACCGCGATGATCACCAGCGAGGGCAAGCCGCGCTCATGTACCGCCCGCCAAACCGGATCGCCTTCGAAGGCAATCGCAAAATCAGCATCGCGGCCGGGATCCGCAAGCGAACGCTCCCATAGACCCTCAGGATCTGAGGGCTGCTTCCAGACGCGATGATTTCCCTCGTTGATTGTCCGATCTAATGGGATGCCGGCGTCCTGTAGTGCTCCCACATGCTCGCCCAGGTACATCAATATCGACGCACGCGGCGGGAGTCCTTTCAGTTGCTCGGCGAGGGCACGTTCCAGTTGCAGCCGCGTCCGCGAGTTCACCGAAGCCTCGCGATAACACCCTGGCTGCGCTTTCCACAGACCCGCGTAGCTGACGATCACCACTGCGGTGCCAAGCACAGCAATGACCCATTTCGCGTAACCCGACGGCGCGATCGAAACCAGATATTGCACGGCCAGCACCAGGAAAACCGTCAGCGCAGGGAGTAACTGCACTCCGTAGCGAAGGTTGTAGAGCGAGTGCGGCCACCACGCCGGCGTGTAGATGGGCACTCCTCCATAAGCCACGGAGAGCATGTAGAACGGAAGGGGCATCCAAAGTAACAACAGTGCTGCAAGCCGCCTGTCCAGCAGCACTGGCAAAAATCCCACCACTGCAAGAAACAGCCACAGGCGCTCTAGAGTTCCTTCCGCAACACTGAACTCGGCAGCTTTCAGAAAGTACAATCCGGCTACAGGAAGATTGTGCGTTCCCGGATGAGGAAACCCGGCGACTGCGTTTCGCTGTTCGATCGCGCGCGCAGAGTAAGGCCCATTCGCGAACTCCAGACTGTTTCGATAAACGATGCCGTTGTACGAAAGCCAAAGCAGAGGCCCCGCTGCTGCCAACAACACGAACGTACTTACCGTGCGCCATGTGCCTTGGGCGCCCGACCGCCATCCCACCACGATGACCGCGCCAGCGATGCATGCGGCCAGGAACCAACCGTCATAGCGCGTCAAGCAAGCCGCGGCAAGGCAGCCTCCACACTTCCACAGTGATCGCTTTGCGGCTGAACTCCATTCGTGCCCGCTGGCCGCGTGGAGGAATTCGCTGAAGTACACCACTGCCCAGACGAATAAAGCAAGATACAGGGCTTCGGTCATCGCGGTCGATTGCAGGTAGAGCAAGTTGGGATTCAACCCATAGATCCCGGCCGCAAACCACGCGGTCACACTTGCTGTCTGTTGCGCTCGTCCCGATGTGGCCACTGCGCCCCGCACCAGCCGGAAGATTCCTGCAATACTAAAGACGTAAGCCACCATCGACGGAAAAGACCCGCCGACACCCGTCTGCCAGGCTGACTTCGAAATCAGAAATGGAATCATTAACAGATGGGGCAGCGGCAGCCACACCGTCCCCAACTGCAGCAGACCCGGGGTGCGGGAATCGAAGACACGGCGAGCGATGTTGATGTGCGCGACGGCGTCGCCGTAAAGAAGGATGTCACCGTTTCGAAAATAAATGAGGAAGGAAATGACCGAGGCGAACGCCGCCAGCGCCGCGACCCAAGCGATTTCTGATTCCCCCCGAAGGTCAGGCGCGTCCTTCATGTGAGGTGCTTTCATTCGAGGTGGGTCAGTTCCCGGAAAACCTGGAAGCGAGCGTCGATCTCTTCCCGAGTCAACTCCTGCAGGCGCTCGGTCCCAAAGCGCTCGACGGTAAACGATCCCATCACGCCACCATAAAACAGCGCGCGCTTGAGCACTTCGCGGTTTATGTCTCCTTGCGATGCGATGTAGCCCATGAAACCGCCCGCGAACGAATCGCCCGCGCCGGTTGGATCCTTAACCTCCTCAATCGGAAGCGACGGCGCGCGGAAGGGATGGCGTCCGATGCCAAATGCCCCTTCGCGGAAGAAAATCGTTGCCCCGTACTCGCCATGCTTGATCACGAGCGCCTGCGGCCCCAGGGCGAGGACTTTCTGGGCGGCTCGCGGCAAGTTGGTCTCGTGCGCGATCATCTTGGCCTCGGTGTCGTTGATCAACAGCACGTTGACGAGCTTCAGCATCTCCGCGAGTTCGCGCGGGGTTTTGTTGATCCAGAAATTCATCGTGTCGCCGCCGGTTAGAAGGACGCCGTCCATTTCGTGACGTACGGCGGCCTGCAACGAAGGATGAATGTTGGCGAGAAACAAGAATTGCGTGTCGGCGTACTCCTTGGGAATTTTCGGTTGGAATTGCTCGAAAACATTCAGTTCGGTGAAATCGGTTTTCGCTTCATTCAGATTATCGGTGTAGCGTCCGCCCCAGCGAAAAGTCTTGCCGGACGCGCGCTCGATGCCGCGCGTGTCGATGCCGCGCTTCTTGAGCACATTTTCGTGCTCCGCCGTGAAATCATCGCCCACGACGGCCACCACGCGCACTTCGGTGAAGAAACTCGCTGCCAATGCAAAATGCGTGGCCGCGCCACCCAAAATGTTTTCCACGCTACCGGAAGGCGTGGTGATGTTGTCGAATGCCACCGAACCAACGACGAGTATGCTCATGATGAAGTGTGAGTTCTATTTTCCCGCGGAAAGGTATTTGTCGAGGATCAAGCCGAGTTTCTGCCGGGTTGTTGCAGGAATCCTATCGCGATCGGTAAGAATGGCATGCGCCAGCGCCGAACCACACTTGCAACTCCGCCCCGTCGGCATCGCTGCAATCGTTTCACGCACTACCTTTGCCGCGTTCTCCGCATTCTTGACCAGCACGGCGACGATCTGGTCGACGGTTACCGAGTCATGATGGGGATGCCAGCAGTCGTAGTCGGTCACCATCGCCACCGTCACGTAGCAGATCTCGGCTTCACGCGCGAGTTTCGCCTCCTGCAGGTTCGTCATGCCGATCACGTCCATGCCCCAGCTGCGATAGATATTCGATTCCGCCTTGGTCGAAAACTGGGGGCCCTCCATATTCAGATACGTTCCGCCCCGCTTGCCAGTCACGCCTGCTTTTTTGCAGGCAGTCTCCACGACTTGCGAAAGCTGTGGGCATACCGGATCGGCAAACGCAATGTGCGCGACAATTCCGTTGCCGAAAAAAGTATCCACCCGATGTCTGGTGCGGTCGAAAAACTGGTCCGGGATCACGAACTCCAAGGGCTTGTGTTCTTCTTTAAGCGAACCGACCGCCGAAATGGACACGATCCGCTCCACTCCCAGCTGCTTAAACCCATACACATTCGCCCGAAAGTTCAGTTCTGTCGGCAGAATCCGATGCCCGCGCCCATGCCTGGCAAGAAACGCGACCTTGTGGCCCGCAAGTGTTCCGAGCACGTAGGCATCGGAGGGATCTCCGAAGGGCGTATCCTGCTTCACCTCGCGCATATCGCTGAGCCCGGGTATCGAATAAAGCCCGCTGCCCCCGATGATTCCGATTTCTGCCTGCGGCAAACGTCCTCCTGAATCTTTCGGCTGCTCGAACCAAACTCACGATTATACAAAACAGCCCGCAGGCGTCCCGGCATGCTCACGTGGAGAGGCCGTCGTCCTCGCCCGCATGGACGGTTGGGACGCCCGTCGCTCCATAAACACGTTACAATTTTCCGCATGAAGCTCCTCGGAGCACTGATTGCCACACTCATCCTCAACCTCTGCGTTCAAGCTCAATCCGTCACCAAAGCCGTGACGGTCCCGATTACGCTCGACCACAACCGCACGATCATCGACGTCTACCTAACCTTACCCGATGGAAAGACCAAGCGGGTTCGTGCCTGGGTTGACAACGGCAATGCGGAACTGTGGATGACGGAGGATCTCGCCAAGCAGCTCGGGCTGTCGTTCAATGGAGATGCCAAACCGGCGCTGGACGGAAAACAGCGCGCGGTGCAAGCGCCGAACAGCTTGCAGATCGGTGGCATGAGCATCTCGCTCGCCGGAATCCACGAGGGGCAAGCGATTCTCGATCGCGAAAGTGTCGCTCCCGGCTGCAGCGCCGAAATCACAATTCCCTCAAGTGTGCTGCGCAGCTACGACGTGTTGTTCGATTTTCCCAACCGCCAGTTCACTATCGGCGCGCCCGGATCGGTTTCTTTCAAGGGCGTGAGCTCGAAGCTTTTGCTGGACTCAAAGAATGGTCTCATTCAGGTGCCGAGCAAGATCGAAGGCCAGGAGTTCAACCTCGCGCTCGACGTGGGCGCATCGATCACACTTCTTTCTGGCGAGCAGATCGTGCAATGGCACAAAGCCGAGCCATCCTGGCCTTACATGATTGGCGGGGTCGCCGCCGGCAACATGTGGGGAAGCGAGGAGGAGGCCCGTTGGCCGATGCTGCGCATTCCCAGTATTCAATTCGGCGCCGCCACCCTGAGCGATGTGGCGGCCGCATCCTTTCCGGACGAGGAGTTGAAGTGGTTTCAGAATCGCGCGGGCGTGGCCACCATGGGCTTGGTTGGAGCGAATGCCCTCCTCGACGATCGCGTTGGGATCGATTACGCGCATAGCACGGTCTACATGGAGCGCACCAATCGCAACTCGGCGCCGGACATGAACGTCGTCGGACTGATGCTGCGCCCAGAGGCTGATCGCCGCTACACCATCATTGGAGTGGCAGATTACGATGGCAAACCGTCGGTCCCGGAGGTGAAGGTTGGAGATGTTCTGGTCGGCGTCGACGGCGCGCCGGCGACCGGCGCTACCATGGGACAGGTCTGGTCCCTGCTGGGCGGCACGCCCGGGCAGGTCCGGACGTTGACCCTCGAACGCGAGGGCAAGCGCTTCACCGTCGATGCGCCGGTCCGGCGTTTCCTCGCCGCCGGACCAACGCCCGTAAAGAGTCCCCGCAAAAACCCGCACAAAGGAAATTAATGCGCCAGCACGCTGGAATAACCCGCTTCTATTCGAATGTGTCTGTGTACTCTGCGCCCTACCTGGTCGCACCCTGGGTAAATACCTGCCGCTCCACTTGGGTGGTCGTATCCTGATCGAGGCTCTCGCTCACCAACACCATGTCTCCCTTCACTTCGATGAAAATGGTTCCTTCTTCCGTGAGGAAGGAATGTTTTCCAGTAAGAGTCTCGACCGTGTAACTCGCAGGCTTGACCTGCTTTTCCTCGTCAACATCCCTTACGTGCTGATAGCGGTCCTTCAGTCCTTTTGCATAGACGAATGCAAATTCCGACGCTTTCTCAGGGCTTGACCAGCGCGACAAGTACAGCACTCCGAGCGGCGCCGCCGCATCGCCCTTCGGCCGCGCCGCGTAGTAGTAGCCGCCGCGCCAATGTGGATACAAGCGCTTGGAAACTTCGACACCTGCGTACTGATCGATCAAAATCGCGGAATCAAACTCTCCAACCGCGCCCACATCGAACTTGTCGTAACGTTTGAAGTCATTCTTAAAATCGGGCAGCGGCATGCGCGGGAGCTTTTCCCCAGAGAGGTACGCGGACGGTTCCATGATCTCTCGCGTCGTACGTGGCGGATTTTTGAATACTCCTGCATAGGCTTTTTCTTTGCCGAAGCGGGTAAGGAGCTCAGTTTCAAAGTCGAGCCCGTAGCGATAGGGGAAAGTCAGCGCCTCTTTGATGTACAGCGGCGCATTACGGAACTCGACCGAATCTGCCGTGCCGACCAGCATTCCAGCCTTCAACGCCTCGACGATTTGTGGCGAGTCGACCACAGACTGCCCAATCGGCAATAGCTCGTAGTCGAGCAGTACAACCATCGCCTGTCCTTCAACAACCGCCTGGTGCGCGGTTGAAATCTCGTCATTCTCGATGTCCTCCTGCGTCGGTTCTTTCTTACTGGCCCCCAGATCAGCGTCCCCGGCCTTCATGTATTTCTCCAGCCCGAAGGACTGGTCTTGAAGCGCATGCGTCAGTTCGTGCGCCAACACCGGCTTCTGCTGCTCCGGCTCAATCCAGTCGAGCAGGTTCACCGTCTTGGCCTGCGGATCGTAGTAGCCCGCGACCTGTTCCCGCAGCAGCGCAACCAGAAATGTTTCCAGATCGAAGTCGCGCGGCAGCAGACCGAACTTCTTCAGAACCAATTCCGAGCGACGCAAGCGTTGCGCGTCTTCATCCTCCTCCATGTGCTTGCGGATAAATGCGACCACTTCGTCCCGATTCACGAGCTTACGTTTGACTTCGTCGTGAATCGGTAGAGACGTATCTTTGCTGGCAAACTTCAGAATTTCATCGACCGAGCGGAACAATTCCTGCGCCTCTTGCGGCGAGATTTTCTTTTCCTCCTGCTCAGGCTGGACAGATTTCGGGGCGTTCTGAGTAGCCGAGGAGTCTGGAGATTTCTTGGACGGAGTTGAACTCTCAGTCTTGTCCTGGTTCTGTGTTCGGGGGAACGAGGGATCCGTGGAACTCTGCGCTGCTTGTGCCAGCAAAATATGGGACGCGGCAAGCAACACAAACGCAATCGCAGCCCGCAAATAGCTTCTGGTTTTCCGGTACAATTTTGTCAAGTTTCTCCTCGGGACTGCCTATGTCCGACTCTGATCCACGTGCGGCCGCTGCCGAATATTTTCGCCAGGCTTATGAGATGCAAACCAGCGGCGAGTATGCGCGGGCGCTGGTTCTCTATACCCAGTCCATCGTCGCCTTTCCGACCGCCGAGGCCTATACCTTTCGCGGCTGGACTTATTCTTTCGTGGGTGATTACGACAACGCCATCGAGGACTGTCGCCGCGCCATTAAAGTCGATCCGGATTTCGGCAATCCCTACAACGATATCGGCGCCTATCTGATTGAACAAGGAAAATGGGATGAAGCCATTCCCTGGTTTCAGAAGGCGATGGTCGCCAAACGGTATGAGGCGCGCTGCTACCCGCATTTCAACCTGGGTCGCGTGTACGAACACCAGCACAAGTGGGAAAAAGCCAAAAGGTGCTATGCGCAGGCCTACACGATCGAAAGAAAGTACGTCATGGCTTTGACCGCTTTTCGCCGCTTGAGTGCGATGTGCAACTAGAAAGGCATCCGGCACGACCCGGAGCTCTGCGTGCTCAGCGGCTTTTTCTCCGCGCCTTTTGGAGTTAAGACGTTCTCACCCGCTGTGCAACCCACTCGCCCACTTCCTTCGTTCCCAAGGACCCACCCACATCGGGCGTCGTCTTCTTCTGCCGGATTGCCTCCAACACCGCCGCCTCGATCTTGGCCGCTTCGCCGGTCAGGCCAAGATGCGCCAGCAGCATCGCTGAGGTGAGGATCGCGCCCATCGGGTTCGCAATATTCTTGCCTGCAATGGGAGGAGCCGAGCCGTGCACCGGCTCGAACATCGAAGTTTTCCCCGGATGAATGTTTCCGCTGGCCGCCATCCCGAGCCCACCCTGCAGTCCCGCAGCCAGGTCGGTGATGATGTCGCCAAACATGTTGTTCGTCACGATCACGTCGAACTGGCGGGGATCACGCACCATCTGCATGCAGAGCGCATCCACGTACATGTGCGTCGCCTTGATCTGCGGATATTCCCGGCTTACTTCCTTGAACACGCGCTGCCACAGCCCGCCCGCATGCGTCATGGCATTCGATTTGTCGCACATCAGCACGCCCGAGCGCGCACTTCCGTCCAGTTTTTTATGCTTCTCACAATAGTCGAACGCATAGCGGATCACCCGCTCCACTCCCTTACGAGTGTTGATATCTTCCTGAATCGCGACTTCGTCTTCTGTTCCCTGCTTGAAAACTCCACCGACATCGCCATAGACCCCCTCGGTGTTCTCACGCACGACGACGAAGTCCACAT
>QIAH01000414.1 GCA_003225465.1 Acidobacteriota bacterium
GCTCTGGGCATCGGATTGATTGCGGTTTTCTGGGCATATGACGGGTGGGTGTACATCACGTGGGTCGCTGGGGAAGTCAAAGAGCCGCGCCGTAATGTGCCGCGCGCGATGGTGCTGGGCATCATCGTGGTGGCCGTCGTCTATCTCGCCATGAATATGACGTACATCTACGCGATGCCACTGAGCGAAGTGGCAAAGCACAAGACCATCGCAGCCGCCGCGGCCGAGGCCATGTTCTCGCCGCGGGCCGCAAACTGGCTTTCTGTGGTGATTGCACTTGCCTGTTTCGGCGCGATGGCCAGTTGCACGCTGTCAGGGGCGCGGGTGTATTACGCGATGGCGCGCGACGGCGTTTTCTTTGATCGCATGGCCCAAGTTCATCCGAAATGGCGCACACCGGCCTTCAGCCTGATCGGGCAAGCGATATGGGCATGCCTGTTGACGGTCAGCGGCCGTTACGACCAGCTTTACACCTACGTCATTTATGGGATGGTGCTGTCCTACACGCTCACCGTCATTGGAATGTTTGTGCTGCGCTGGAAACGGCCAGAGATTCCGCGGCCGTATCGGTGCACGGGCTATCCCTGGCTGCCTGCAATCTATGTTCTGCTGGGAACCTGGTGGACCATCAATACGATCGTCGAACGTCCCAAAGAAGCGCTCGCGGGCACGATCATCGTGCTGCTCGGAGTGCCGGGGTACCTGTACTGGAAGCGGCAACACCTCAGAAAACCGGCCTGACTCCGTTTACGAATCGCATTCTCTCAAAAGCTGGGATACGTCATGGAGAGCGGGGACGCTCGTCGGCCCTGCAGAATCTGATGCATCACGCAGAACGACGGGCGAGGACGCCCGTCGCTCCACCGACGAAGTCGATTCCATTGCGGGAGATCCGCGCTTATTGCGGCAGACCTCCGCCTACCAGCTTTACCCGCAATTTCACGGTGCCAATTTCACGCCCCGCAGCTTCCGCGCGACAACTCAATTCGCTAATCTGGTCCGTTTTCTTCGGTGGGGTCGTGAATTCGACTTCAATGGGTAAGATATCGCCAGGTGAGAGCTTGTAATGTGGCAGTGGATTTTTCAACGTCCATCCGTCTGGCAACTTTGTGGTTAACGTGACTTCCGCCGCTTCTTTGTCGTCATCGCGCAAGATCACCGGCAACTGCAGGATGGTTCCAGCCGCAACTGCGATCTCGGGAATTTCCGGCTTGGGCAAGTCGGTCAAATCGTGCGCGGCCCAGAAATCTTCGTAGAAATTCCAGGGGCCGCCAATCTCGATAGAAAGCCCTTTATGCTCTTTCGGGTTGGGGCTGGGCAGGCGATCAAACGGCGGCGCCTGCGGCTGGATGCCGTCGAACACGTCGGCGGTAGGCGTCGATTGGACCAGGGACTTCCCGAAAATCAATTCCACCGGAGTCGACCAGCTGTCCTGATCGGCCCCGGCCAGCTTCTCCAGTTGCTCATCGTTCAACGATTGCAGCTTTTCGATATAGGTGCGGTATTGCGTCAGGTGGAAGCGGAAAATGTCCATCGAAACGCGCCAGTACGGGATGTGACGCGACGGCGAGATCGCGGTCGTGGGATACTGCGGGCCCTTGCCCTTAATCAGCTTGTCATCGCTGGCGTCCGAAAAGAAATAGATTTTCTGGGGCTGCCAGGGTTGCAATCCTTCAAGCAGGGTCTCATTAATTTTTCGCGGCTGGGCGAGTTGCGAGGGAAAGACGGCCGGATCTCCGGCGCTATCAAAGGCCTCGACGGCCAAGACTCCGGAAGCTTGATGGTCACCATGATTTTCGCCAATGAAAATTCCAGGTAACCAAGTCAGGATGATCTCGGGACGCGTGAGCCGCACCATCCGTACCACATCTTCCAAATTCGCACCGTGTCCCCAGTTGCCGAGCGATTGCAGAACGTCCTGGCTGGGCGTGTCCTTACCTTCGAGGAACCACACATTCTGAATGCCTAGCTGCGTCATGGCGTGACGCAACTCCATTTCGCGCACCGCCCCAAGCGAGTTGGCACGCTCCCTTCCCATATTGTTGTGCCCCGCTTCTCCGTGCGTCAGGTAGACCGCCGCGACGCGCTTTCCTTGATCGAGCAACTGGGCGAGGTAGGCGGAAACTCCGGTCTCGTCATCCGGGTGGGCGACAATCAGAAGGACGTCGGCTTTCATCCGATCGTCGGCTTTGGGAGCGGTCCGAGGCACTTCGGGCGGATGAGATGCTTCTGGCGGATGAGGTGCTTCCGTTTGTGCTGCTGCTTTTAAGCAAAGTGCAAGGGAGAGCGCCAGAACGCGCCGGATGATCATTCTTGCTCCATGAAGTTCAGATCAAATGATATTGGACGGCAGGCAGCAAAAAGAGTTTGCGCGTCCTTGATTCTTAATTCGCACCAGTATAAGCGATGCTTGGGGAGCAGTCAGGGAAGGCGCTCTGGTTGCGGCGCCGCGGAAGGATGGGGTGTCGTCGCTGATCACTCGCGATGCCCTGATCCATCATGGCGCGCAGTCAGAATGCTTGAAGTCGGGAGCTTGCGGCTTAGTGGTGCCAGTCCCAGACCGGCTTGCCCTTATCGTCGCGCAGCAGGAGCGTGTCGGTGCCCTTAACGACCTCACGTGCCAGGATCAGGTCTCCACCGTCTTGCTTAATTTTCGATCCTGTCACCGTGACTTCGTCGCCCTTGGCGTACGTGGCACCCATGTCATCGAGAAAAGCCTTGGGGCAGAGGTAAATGTCGAGCGTCTCGCTGCCGCTCTTCACGACCAGGTGGGCGACTTCTTTCTCTTTGCCTTTGGCAGGTAGTTTGAGTTCTTCGACGGTGACCTTCATCTTCGATTCGGTCGCAACATCGTACTTGGGAGCGGTCGCCGGGCCGGACATGGCCCAAGCATGGATGACTACTATTGCCGCCGCCAAAACCGCAGTCTGAAAGGAACGACGCAACCAGAGCGACATGGCTCCTCCTTGGACGAACCTTTGTTCTCCGACACCTTATGGGTTGTCAGGAATGAAACCAGATGCTGCTCTATGAAGGAAAGAAAGGAATGAGGCCGATCACGGCCATGATTTTACTCCCGCTCGGCCTTAAGGTGCCAATATTGCTGGTTACGGGGCGAACCAGCGGTGGTACCACAAGTCCATTGACGACGTAATAAAGCCGTTGCGCTGATAGAGCCGTTGCGCCGGGAGATTCCGCCCCTGGGTCACGACGAGGGCCCGCCGGGCTCCTTGCTCGCGTGACCAGGACAGGAATGCGCGCACCAGTTTCGTGGCCAGCCCCTTGCCGCGATGGCCCTCTCCCACTCCTACCAGTCCGATTTGAGACCCCTGATCGTTCAGGTGGCAAGTCAGGTAAGCTGCAGGTTCGCCATCTGCCTCGGCCACCAGCACCGCTTGGGCAAAACCGCGGAAACTGTTTTCGATCCAGGTTGCGTACAGGAGATCGCATTTCTCCTGTTCAAAATGTCCGTCGAAATAGAAGCGCGTATCGTGGTGGCTCGTTCGGGCGATAGTACGAAGGGCGCGAAGGTCGTCCTCGCGAGCGTGGCGGAAACCGTCAAAGCTGTTGGCGGCGAAGTCTTCCGGTACAACCACACGCCCAAGGGTCATTCGGATGTCGGTCAGGTGGAAATCGTTCGCCTCAGCGAGCCGCGGAGTCTCCAGATCATTCGAATCTGCGAGGAAGTAAAGACAGTCAATGCGATGATGCCGGCACCAGTGCGCGCACTCGACCATGGTGGCATGGTCGAGGCGGTGGCGATTCAGGCGCGCGATGCGGCGCTGGAAGAACTGCGAATCCCATTCCAGATAAGTGCAAACTGGATCGCGCTCTGTGGATGAATTCATGGCGGTCGTAGACTCGGCGATGCTGGTGTCAGCTTCTAAAAGAAGTCACGGCTTGGAGCACGCGCGCTTGTTCCGATTCGCTCAAATCGTTATAAAACGGCAGCCGTAACAGGCGAAGGCTCAGATCTTCTGTCATCGGGCA
>QIAH01000018.1 GCA_003225465.1 Acidobacteriota bacterium
ATCCGTTCCTTGTCACTCCCGAGCAGACTTTATTTTCAAAGACTCTGTGTTGGCTCCTCAGGCGGAACGATTCGCTTGTCCGATGGATACCTCTACTAGCTCGAATGAGCCTGGTGCGACTGTCGTTAAAGCAGTTGGCGCGGTGCTTTGGGTCCAGTTCGAGGATGGATCAACGTGGGGCGATGCTGAGTCTGGTAAGCAAATCCTCTCGGTACGTTCGCGGAAACTTGCCTTTCTGCAAAAGCTCGTTGCGGACTACTACGACAACGGAGAGACATCTTTTAAGGCGATGTTGAACGATCAGAACCTTGACCCACGTATTTGGGCCGTCGCTGGTTGTCTCGTGGAAGATGCAAAATCTCAAAGGATTCCGGCAATCAATTTGGCTAAAAACCGATTGGAAGCTGCGCAAAAATGGGAGTCATTGCTCGGCCCCTTCTAGTAACAGGTATTCGGAAATCCTGGTTTTCATGTCGCACATGAAATTTTTCAATGTTCCCCCTAATTCGGGATGCGCAACGCTCGCTGCACCTGATCTAGTCCTCGAATCCGATAACTGGCGAGATTTGAGCCAGGTTTGGCGCCGCTTTTGTCCGCCCATTTCGGCGAATCCTGCGAACAGCCAATCTCCACAAATTCGAAAACCGGGCTGGTTGGCCCGGTTCAAGAGCGTCGGTTGGATGCGGTTACATCGCAGCGCGGCGCGTACTGGCGACAAGGTGCGGCTGGTCGTGTTGTGGCCAGTTTCGGTTTCCCGAACTGCGCTTGCCTCGCGTCAGTCAAGTTCTACGGGCGAGGGTCGAACACGGTCAGCAATGCACGTACGGTTCCATCGAGCGGTCATCCATTACGCGAGGGATGGCTCTGTAAGTTGATGAAAATAATGTAGTCGCACTTGGCAATCGAGTACATCCTGGAGGCGGCCGGGAGCGGCCTCGGGCAATTCCTTTGCACACATTGATCAGGGTTTCGTTCGCGAGTGAGGTTGCGGTGCTACGCAGGAGAAAGAACTCTACAGTTCCCGTCGTCCTTCCATCGCTTTCAGCATCGTGATCTCGTCGGTGTACTCAATATCGCTGCCGACGGGAATTCCCATTGCGATGCGAGTCACTTTCAGTCCCTGCCGCTTGAGTTGTTGCGAGAGATAGGTCGCGGTAGCCTCGCCTTCCACCGTGGGATTGGTGGCAATGATGACTTCGTCCACCTCTCCGCCTTCTACCTTCCGCATCAGATTGCCAATCCTCAACTGTTCCGGGCCGACCCCGTGCAGCGGCGAGAGGGATCCGTGCAGCACGTGGTAGGCGCCATTGAAGTGCTTGGTTTTCTCGATGGCAGCAATGTTGGTTGGCTCTTCGACCACGCACACCAGGCGCTGGTTGCGGGTCGGACTGCTGCAGTACACACAAGGGTCGACGTCGGTGATGTTATTGCAGATGGAGCAGAGCCGCAGGTTGGCCTTCACGTCGAGCACGGCACGGGCCAGCGCGTCGGCGTCCTCATCGCTGGATCGCAGGATGTGGAACGCCAGCCGTTGCGCGCTCTTGCTGCCAATGCCGGGCAGCTTTTTCAGTTCGTCGATCAGCCGGCTCATCGGCTCGGCAAATTTGGACATAAGAAAATTTGTAATTTTGTAATCGGGTAATTTGTAATTTACTCTACAGGTTACGACGGCAGACATACTCGACAGATTACAAATTACAAAATTACCAAATTACAAATTTCCCAGCCCCATGCCGCCCAGCAACCCGCCCACGGTGGACTGCATGGCTTGATCGACCTTGCGGGCAGCTTCGTTGACCGCCGCCGTAATGAGGTCCTGCAACATTTCGATGTCGCCCGCTTTGACGGCCTCCGGATCGATTTTGAGGCCCAACAGCTGCTTGCGGCCATCCATCTTGACATGCACGGTGCCGCCCCCCGAGGACGCCTCCACCACGGTCTCCTGCATTTTTTTCTGCAGGCTTTCATACTGCTGCTTGGCCTGCGACATCAGTTGCTGAAGATTGAAACCACCCATTCTGCGCCTCTCTACTTCTTGTCCCGCTGATCAATAATCGTTCGGATCTCCGCGCCGAACTTTTCCTGCATGCGGCGCACAATTGGATCCTGTTCAGCACGCCCGCGCCCACTACCATTGGATGCGGAAGCCGGTCGGGCTGGCGCTGCCTGCGCGGTTCCGCCCGGTAGCACTTTCAGCTTCACGGGTCTGCCAATGACACCGCTCGCCGCGGCAATGGCGAGCCGCTTAGAGTCGGCGCTGACGGACATGTCGATCACCGTGGCGGAAACCGCAAGCCGCACGACGACATCGCTCCCTTCGACCGCCCATTCCCCGATCTCAAGCATGGAGACCAACATAGGCTGTCCCGCCTCTCCCAAGGCATTCAGGACGGCGTTGCGCACTCTGTCGACGCTGGGCGGCGTTACTTCGGGCGCTGATTCCTGGAGGGCCACGGCCGAGCCTGGACGGTCCTCGTGTTCCGGAACGGCGCTGCCCATGATCACGGGCGCGGGAGCGCCCATGTTGGCGACGTTTCGAGGACCAGCCGCCGGCCCAGATTCCGCGGACAGCTCAGACTTGGAGCTGCTCTTGCGAGCTGAATCGGCGGCAAAGGGCGAAACAAAATTTCCACGCGCGGGAGCAGCCGAGGATGCGCGCGCGTCCGAAATGACAGATGGCCGGCTTGCCGGGCGCGGCCCCGTGGTTCCCGCAGCTCCGGCGACCTCGGTCAACAGTTGCTCGATGGGCAAAAGCCGCTGGGCATGTGCCATCTTCAAAAGGCCGAGTTCCAGGTGAAAGCGCTGTTCCTGCTTGTAGCCCAGCTCGCCGTGGGTGCGCAGCATGATCTGCAGATGGCGCGCGAGGTCTTCCTCGCTGAACAGGTCAGCGATCCGGGCGACTCGCGCCCGCTCGTCGCTTGAGATCTGCAGCAGAGCCGAGTCCTTGCCGGCCACTTTGGCCACCACGGCGTTGCGGAGAAATCGCACCAGTTGCCGCGCAAAGTGGGTCGGATTCTGACCTTCACTGATCAGCTTGTCCGCCAAGCGGAGCACTTCCTCGCTGCCGCTGCGGGAAACCGCCTGCATGACTTCCTCAAGCACTCCGGAGGGCGCAGCGCCCACCAACTGGCGGACGGCCTCCGCCGTCAAACGGCCTGTGCTGGAAGCGATCGCCTGATCGAGGATGGAGAGCGCGTCGCGCATGGAGCCGTCGCCCGCCTCCGCCAAAAGAGCGAGGGCGTCCTCGTCCGCTTCAAGTTTCTCCCTGCCGAGCAGATCGCGGAGCTGCCCCATGATCTCCTCAAAGCGGACGGCTCGGAAGCTGAAGTGCTGGCAGCGGGAGCGGATGGTCTGCGGAATATCCTCCGGCTGGGTGGTCGCCAGCATGAATACCACGTGCCCGGGCGGCTCTTCCAGAGTCTTCAGCAGCGCGTTGAAGGCTGCGTCGGTGATCTGGTGGGCTTCGTCCAGGATATAAATCTTGAAGCGGTCGCGCGCGGGACGGTAGCGCGCAGCCTCGCGCAGTTCACGGATTTCGTCGATGCCACGGTTGGTGGCGGCGTCAATCTCGATCACGTCAACCGAGTTGCCGGCACGGATTTCAGTACAGGATTCGCAGATTCCGCAGGGCTCTGGGACCGGATGATCCTGGGAACGGCAGTTCAAGGCCATCGCCAGGATGCGGGCGACGGTGGTTTTCCCGATGCCGCGGTGGCCGCTGAAAATGTAGCCGTGGGCCGTCCGTCCCTGCTCGATGGCATTCTTCAAAGTGCGCGTAACATGTTCTTGTCCGATGACTTCGGAGAACTTCTGCGGACGGTACTTGCGCGCCAGAACCTGATAGCTCATGGAAGAGAAGTCTCGATTATACGTGATGGGCGGTCGCTTCGCTGACCGCAGAAGGGCGCTGCTGGGCGCTTGCCAAGCTTGAACTCAGCCACATTTTTTGCCCCTCGAATCCCTTGCGCACCGGCCTCGAAGGCTGTAGGCTTTTCGCCGGACAGAGTTCTTCAAAGCGCAAGGAGAAGTCTCGGTATGCAACTCAAACTTACTACTCGGACGGTGAACGGAATCCTGGTGGTGAATTGCGATGGCCGTATCGTATTTGGAGAGGAATCGGCCGAACTCCGCGACTCGGTGAAGAAGTTGCTCACCCAAACGAACAAACTCGTTCTCAATCTCGGCGGCGTGAGCTACATCGATTCGGGCGGGCTGGGGACACTGGTAGCTCTCTACACGACAGCCCACAATGCGGGAGGAACGATCAAACTGTCGAATCTGACGCAGCGCGTAGGCGATTTGCTCCAGGTCACCAAGTTGCTGACAATCTTCGAAGTGTACGATACAGAAGAGGAAGCGATCCAGTCTCTGCGAACGGGCGCGGCCGCGTAAGTACTTTCTGAAAACCGGGAAGAGGTTGCTCCCCGGTTTTCCCCCACATGATCTCAAAAGTATTTTTCTTTTTCGGCCTGCTCTGTGCCGCCAGCGGGTTTGCGTCTCCACCTGTGGCTCTGGCGATGGGACTGGCATTCGGACTTGTCTTCACCCATCCCTTCCCACGGGAGTCCGCGCGATTTTCCAAATTCCTGTTACAGGCGTCGGTGGTGGGCCTTGGTTTCGGCATGAACCTGCAGGCCGTCCTGCACGCGGGACGCAGCGGATTTCTGTACACGCTTCTCAGCATTGCGGTGGCGATGGTGATGGGAATGTTGCTCGGCCGATTTCTACAAGTCGAGAGCAAATCTGCCTACCTGATCTCCACCGGCACCGCGATCTGCGGCGGCAGCGCTATTGCCGCAGTGGGCCCGATTACCGGTGCGAGCGACGAGCAGATGGCGGTCTCGCTGGGCACCATCTTCGTGCTGAACTCGGTGGCGTTGCTGATTTTCCCGCTCATCGGAGCGGCGCTGAAGCTGAGCCAGACTCAATTTGGACTCTGGGCGGCGCTGGCCATTCACGATACCAGCTCGGTCGTCGGCGCTGCCGCGAAGTATGGTTCCGCGGCCCTGCAGGTCGGGACGACCGTAAAATTGGCGCGCGCCTTGTGGATTGTTCCGCTTGCCCTTGGCACAGCGGTCATCAGGCATGCCAAAGCCAGAATTCAATGGCCGTGGTTCATTGCTTTCTTTTGTCTCGCGGCCGTGTGCAACACATATCTTCCCGCGGCAGCGCCGCTCTACGCGTTTCTGAGCAAAGTAGCGAAAATCGGGCTGACCGTCACGCTCTATCTGATTGGAACCGGACTTTCGATTGCGACCCTGAAACGGGTCGGACATCGCCCACTGATTCAGGGCGTCCTGCTCTGGTTGGTGGTCGCGCTGGGGTCGCTGTGGCTGATTTACCTGGGATGGATCGCACTGTAAGGACGCCGCCGCTCTTCTCCGAAGCGAAAAGTTCGAGCCGCCCTTCAAGGCGCGAGTTTGCGAGCTACCTCAACTCCGTAATCCGTTGCAATTCGCTAAAGGTTGTCTTCCTGAGCGCAGTGAGGCGCCAGCCGAACGGAGTCGAAGGACCCCGCTGCGGATTGCGACAAGATAAACCTGAGGATCTTTTCCGCCACGAAGAAGCCTTCGAAGGATCGAAATTCGAGCGCCGCCTTTTGAGCCGCGCGAGCCGCAGGCAACAAGAAGTCCCAGATATCTTCTGATGGAACTCACCACAGAGTTCGGCATGAGCGTGTCCGCACGCGTCGGGGATGAAAATGCAAGCACAATGAAGCATGGAAGAGCGCCAAGTAATGGGAAAATCCCCAGGTTAGCGTCCAAAGAACGGACGCGAACCTGGGGCACCAAAGCACTGTAAGAATTTTCAAGAGTGGTACAGAGGCACTGAGAAGAACGTAACTCTGTGTCTTTGTGTCTCTGTAATGAATGATCGAGCGGTGCTCGGTGCGAGAGAACGCTCTTCGCTTAGTTCAAATCATTCAGCTCGATAAGACCGTACGGCCCGCCTCCAGTGGCTGCATCGAGGATCACGAGCGTGCGGATCTGGCCGGAGGTCAACGGGTAGGTGCCCGTCAGACTGTTAATGATGTTCTGCGTTCCCCTGACGGTGACCACTACATCGTAACTTTGAGCGGAGAGAGATAGATAGTTGCTCGCGTTGGGGTACGAGATGTTCGAAATTTGGGGATTCGTGCCGGCAATGCCTTGGCCGGTTGGAACCACGTAGACATCCACACCCTGCTGAGAGCCAGCAACGGTCGGCGCAGCCTGAATGATCCTCAGTTTCACATTGCCCGTCGTGGGCGCGGTGTTGTCGTCTTTGTAGGGAGCGAGCGCAATCGCGGTGAAGGCGTTTTCGGCGAGCAATGTGGTGTCACCGCTTCCCAGGGAAACCGAAGAGCTGACGTACGGATTCGTAGTGGTGCCGGTCGCAAAAACGCCGAACTTGTGTGAGCCGGAACTGCTGCTGTGATAGCTCGCCGACTGGCCGAACCCAATGGAGGTCTGAACGTTTTTCCCATCCACCTCAAGGTCGACATTGGTAGGAACGCCGGTGGACGCCTGTACGAAACGATAACGCGAACTACTCGACCCACATCCGACAGCGAGTAAAGCGGCGCCCAGGCAGATCAATGCTAGTCCGAGCGGAAGAACCCTTGAGAACTTGCCTTTCATTGCCACGCTCCTGTAAAGATTTGTAAAAATGCACGCCGCCACCCTTTGGACCGAGTTGGATGCACGCGCTTCCGGCCGAGATGCTCAGCGCGGGGACGGACGCCTTCGTCTGTCCGATTTGCGTAGGGACAGACTCCCTCCTCTGTCCGACGCTGAGGTTCGCACCGTTTGCGGCGAACTCCTACAATAATCAGGTTGCATCCCACAAGGAAATTCAAATGCGCGAACGCATCGTTGCTGCCATTCGCAAAGTGCCTCGCGGCTACGTATCCACCTACGGCGCAATCGCCCGGGCTGCGGGCTATCCCGGCGCGGCGCGCCAGGTTGTCCGAACCCTGCACATCACCGCTGGACTGCCGTGGCAGCGCATTGTGGGCGCCGGCGGCGAAATCAAGCTGCGCGGCGAATCCGCATTCGAACAGCGTTTTCGCCTGGAATCCGAAGGGGTAACCTTCCGCGGCCGGCGCGTGAATATGCGCGTCCACGAATTCAAGTTTGCAACAGCCAGGAAACAGCCCCGATCCAAAAACTCCGCCAAAACAAAACGAAAATTAAAGCGCAAAGCTAATCTCGAAAGCCCAGCTGAAGGAAACCCACAGCAGAGCCAAAAGCCAGAAGCTCGCAGCTAGGAGCTAGAGCCTGATCGCTAGAGCCTGGTTGCTAGAGCCCAGAGCCTAAAGCCCAGAGCCTAGAGCCCAGAGCCCAGAGCCTAAGATGTCCTAAACTGCTCATCGATCTCTACCTGGTAACCCGCAACCACGCGATTGGTTTCGTTAGCCATTCCCACGACCGCCATCAGTTCCTTGAACATGGCATCCGTCATCCCCTTGCCGCGCGCTCCCGCCGTGTGCGAGGCGATGCAATATCCGCACTGATTGCTGACGCTGACCGCCAGGTACACCATCTCTTTCGTGAGCGGATCGAGCGCTCCGGGCGCCATGATCTGCTTGATGTCTTCCCAGGTTCGCTTCAGCGTGGCCGGGTCATGCGCAATCGCCTTCCAGAAATTGTTGACCCAATCCGTCTTGCGAGTCGCCATGATGTCGTCGTACACGGCTCGTACTTCCGGACTCGCGTCCGCATATTCGATGAGTCCAAAGATCGACACAGCATTCTCCTCCGACGAATAATTCACGGCTCGAAGCTCGCCCACGGCGCAAGCAGGAAGCCGGTCACACGCAAAATGTACGGAATCAGGAAACGCGATTACTTCGACGCCGGCGGCAATTCGCCTTCCAACAGCATTTCAATCTGCTCGGCCGGGCAACGCAAGCCGACGTAAAACTGGCCGAAGAGCGCATACACTGCGCTGACCTCGTCAAAGCGCATTTCGTAAATCAATTTCTTGAAAACCAGCGGGTCGTCGGCAAACAGGTCCACGCCCCACTCCCAATCGTCGAAGCCGATGGAACCGGTAATGATCTGGCGAACTTCTCCGGCATAGCGCCGTCCAACCAACCCGTGCTCGCCCATCTGGCGCGCCCGTTCTTCGATAGGCAGGGTATACCAGTTCTTCTCTTCGCCCCGGCGCCGGTCCATGGGGTAGAAGCAGGCGTAGCGATTGGGCGGAATTGCCGGGTAGAGACGCGGCCGCATGGCCTCCTTCTGGCGGTTCAACGTCTCGCCGATCTCACGCTTCCACTCGTCGGAATGGGGCTCGATGCCACGTTCGACCAGGCCCTTGTATACCTTGGTGGTCGAATCATAGAGGCCGAGTTCAATGATGGACAGATAGGAAGTGGTCGGCTCCCAATACTGGCTGAGCTTTAACTGCGCCAATTGCAGTTCCGCGCGATTTAGATCGTCGAACGATTCGCGGAAGTGCAGGAACATCAGGTCGCCCTTGTGTCCCAGCAATGAATAAAACGCAGACTGCCCGCCCGCATTTTTCTCCATGCCTGCCAGGACGGGAACCGCTTCGCCCACGATCTCCCGGCGCTCTCCCTCGCGCAGCGCCCGCCACGCCGTCCAGCGAAAACGCATCATCTGGTGCAGGGCACTGTAGCCCTCGACTGTCAGCGGAACCGCAGGGATGTCCGAGGTGGCCGCCTCGCGATGCAGAGGTCTGGTTGTGGTCATGATCGGCCTCTAGTTTCGCACATATTGTACCTGCGAAGGGAGTTGAGAGCCTAAAGCCCAAGTCGGAAGTCCACTGCCAGAGCGTAGAGCCCAGAGCCTAGAGCCTGAGACCCCGCCCATTTACAATGCTCGAATTGTTCCGAGGGCGAATCTTGACGTTCCAAGCATGGAAATGTTTTCTGGGCGTGCTGTGCCAGTGCACTGTGGCCTTCGGCCAGGGCCAGCGGATATGGGTCCTGACCGCTCCGAGTTCGATCGTCGAATACGACCCGGCCACGTTCGCCTCGAAGCAAACCATCCCGGTGCCGAATGAGGTACTGAAGAGTCCCCGCATCTTCCAGGTGAACCACCAGGGTCAGATGCTGTTCGCGCCTAATAGCGAAGATCCGTCCCCCGATGTTGGCAAGGCCGGAGAAAAGTTCTGGTTCTGGGACGGTCACGCAGCCCAGATGCTCGGACGCGAAACCATTCGGATTTCCTCGCAGGCGGGTTCGAACCAGAAGGTCAGTGAATCCGCGCCTTGGCCGTTTCTCTCGGCCGATGGTGCCCACCTGTTCTGGTTTACGAACCAGTACAACCGGCTGCAGCGCGAGAACGTGGAACTGTCGGTCTCGACCACATTCCGGGCCTGGGAATCTGACAATGGCGGAAAGCAGAAGCAGGATCTGACAACCTTTGACTTTCCGGAATGCCGCTGTCCCACCGGATCGTGCTCGGAGACGTGTCCGGAGGCACGATTCTGGGTTCCGGAGAAGGGAGTCGAAGACTACTTCATCATTACCCGCCTGGTCGAGGGCCAGACAGAAACCCAGTATTTAAGCAGCACTCTGTATCAGCAAGCGCCGGGCACGTGGTCTGCGACCGACCTGCCGCAGCCGCTGCAAAGGGTGCTCGACATGGCCGAACACGGTTCCGTCGTTATCAGTGCGGTGCTCGATACCGGATGCTGCGGTTGGGAAAACCAGAGCAACGATCAAACGCTGCTCCTGAGCTCCGGCAAGACCGTGGTCCTTTTCGACGAGCGTGCGAAATATAATAATCCTGACTACGATGTCAGCTTCTTCACCGAGAATGCCAAGCTGTCTCCGGAACATGCGCACGTGGCCATGACGATCGAGGCGAGCGCGAAGTCGAGCGCCCCCATTCAGCTTTCTGAGCAAGGGCAGGCCAATCCGGCCGAATCGCTCAGGATCCGCAAGGCACTGACGGAACTGCCTGCCGTCGAGGTGGTGAGCGCGGTTGATCCAGGCAAGCGCTCCGCCTTTTTACCGCACGCTTACCTGGTGGGATGGCTCAGCGAGAAGGAGATTCTCGTAGTCGAGAACCATCTGCTGGTCGCCTATAACATCGCGACCGGCGCGCGCCGGAGGTCGACGATCAAGGTTCCCGATCCGGCGCTAGTATTTGTGCGCTGATTTGTTTCTCTCGGCGTTTCTGGTATGGCGTCCCGCTAGTTCGGAACATAACCGGTTCAAGCTTTGGAGGGCGCGGCGGTGCCCCACCCTCACCTCGCGCTCTTTGCGAGGTTAGGGTGGGGATTTTCCCAAAACCAACACTCGACAGCGACACTAGTATTCGACAGCGATTCTCACGCTAATCCGACCAGCGTTTTGGTTTGCGATCCCAGCGATGCTCCTTCAGCTTGGCCAGCAACCCTGCCTCCAGGGGAAGAGCGTCGCTAAGAGCCATGTTCTCGCGCACGTGAGAGAGTTTCCGCATTCCAACGATCGTGGTGCTCACGGTCGGGTCGGCCAGAATGAAACGCAATGCCATCTCCGGCAAGGTCATGCCCTCGGGGACGATTTCCTTCAGCTTCTCGACACGAGGGATGGTCTCGTTTAGGTTCTCAGGGCCGAAGTAGCGCGAACGCCAGTCGCTCTCGGGAAATTTGGTTTTCAGGGTCATTTTGCCGCCCAGACTGCCTTCATCCAGGGGAACGCGGGCGATGACTCCGATATTCAATTCGCGGCACACTGGGAAGAGCTTGTCTTCCGGTGCCTGATCAAAAATGTTGTAGATCACCTGGATCACGTCGACCAGGCCGGTGCGCAACGCTTTGATGCCGTTCTCTGGCTCCCAGCGATTCAGGCTAAGGCCAAACGCCCGGATCCAGCCATCCATCTTGAGTCGTTCGATGGTGTTGCGAAATTCCGGCTCCTCCGCCCAACTGTCGTCCCAGACATGAAACTGCAGCACGTCGATCACTTCGACGCCCAGTTTCTTCGCGATCATCTTCGTGTACTTCAACACGTGATCGGAGGGGAAAACTTCGTTGTATTTGTATTTGGGCGAGGCCGGCCACTGCAGATTCTTGGGAGGAATTTTGGACGCGGCATAAATCCGCTTGTCTTTATTGTTGGCCAGTGCTTCGCCCAGCAGCCCATCACTTTTGCCGTTCCCGTAGGCCCACGCCGTGTCGAAGAAATTGCAGCCCAGATCAATCGCCAGTTGAATGGCTTTGCGTGATTGCTTGTCGTCCGACTCACTCCAGCCGCTCATCCCCCACAGCCCATGTGCGATATCGCTCACTTCGAAGCCGGTGCGACCGAGGGTCCGATATCTCATCGTCTCTGTTCTCCGGTGACTGAAATGGACAGGCCATAATGCAAGACCGCCGAAACAGACTAGCAGACAAGCGCAAATCCCGGTGTGATCCAGGGACTAGCGTTGGGCGGGCCATAGAACGGTTTTTCCACGGTTGAAGGCATATACCAGGCAGAGAATCGCGAACGAGGCAATCAACAGGGCCAGCGAGGTGCGTCCCGCAGCAGTGTAGTCGAGCGCCTGCACGTTGTCGTAGATGGAGATCGAGACGGTCCGCGTCTGTCCCGGAATGTTCCCGCCGACCATCAGCACCACGCCAAACTCGCCCAGCGTGTGCGCGAACGTCAATACCAGTCCTGTGAGCAGACCGGCGCTCGAGAGAGGAAGGACCACGCGAAGAAATGTTCGCATGCTGGATGCCCCCAACACTGCCGAAGCTGCCAGCAGCTTGGGATCGACCGCGGAAAATGCCGCCGCCACGGGTTGCACCATGAAGGGCAGACTGTAGATGACCGATGCCAGCACCAGGCCCTCAAACGTAAAAGGGAGGCCGCGTCCCCAGGCCCACCCGTAAAGTTTCCCGAGCGGACTTCTCGGACCCATGGCGAGCAGCATGTAGAAACCCAGCACGGTGGGCGGCAAAACAAGAGGCAACGCGATGACTGCTTCGAACAGGAACTTCAAACGCCAGCGACAGACCGATAACCAGTACGCCAGCGGTATGCCGATCAACACCAGCAGCGCGCATACCACCAGGTCAAGCTTCAGCGTCAGGATGAGGGCTTGCCAGTCCATGATTGCGATCCGTTCGCGCGCTGGTCGGCAGCGTGAGTAGCGGTACCTATCTTAACTTTGTCATTCCGACGCCGAACGCGGCGGAGGAATCTCCTACGCATCACAGCTGGGTTACACCGTCAAGTCCCATCCACATCGGATTCTGATTTCGACCTCTCCTGCAATGCTTACCGTGTGTAGATTTCATCGCTCTGCCCACACCATTGGTATTGTAGATTCCTCCGCCGCGTTCGGCGTCGGAATGACAAGATTGGTAAATTGCCTTTTATCCCGTCCCCGGTGCAGGCTCGTCCGCTTTCGCTTTGACTTGAATTTCTATCATGTCCCAATGGAAAGGCCCCTGGTGAATCGTTCGCTTTGTCATGAACTCCGCGCCAAGGCCCTCGCGATGGAGCGAAACTTCTGCCTGCCGCAGCGCACCTGCGCCGTCCTCCGCAAGAATCAGGATGCGCCGTCCGACCGGAGGCAGCTTCAGCCCGAGGCTCGGGAAGTCCTCGCTCTGCAGCCGGTAGGACCACAAGTATGTGGAAGCCACGGATCGATACAAATGTCCCAGTTTCCCATCACCGTCGTACCAGAAAAATACATTGCCCTTGGGATCGAGTTCCTGCACGACACGGACGCTATCGACAATCGACAGCAGAGCTGATTTCTGGAATGCGGGATCGTCCGTGCGATGCCTCCACGTGTGCGGCCCCGACGTGGCATTCAAAATCGCCAGACTTAGGCATAACACCATCAAGCCAACGACACCGGCATAGCGAATTCGCGAGTTGAGGATCACAATCGCCAGCAAGCCTGCTCCAAGGGACAGAAGCAAAGGGTACCTCTGCAAGGCCATTGCAATGCCCGATTGCAGGGGCAAGGCGAACGGGAGCAGTAAAAGAACGGCAACGCACGCGCAAAGCAGAACAAACTGAG
>QIAH01000019.1:0-13305 GCA_003225465.1 Acidobacteriota bacterium
AGGCCCCGAGCGAACCTAAGACGCTTTTCTTTGCGGGCTTCGCGATTCCTTTGCGACCTTAGCGGTTAAGAGCTAGGCCCCGAGCGAACCTAAGACGCTTTTCTTTGCGGGCTTCGCGATTCCTTTGCGACCTTAGCGGTTAAGAGCTTTTCTCGGCGACCTCTGCGGCTGTTCTCTGCGCCCTCAGCGGTTAAGAGCTTTTGTTCCTGGATATGGATCGGGATTAAGCGGTCTGAGCAATTCGAAATCTGCGAGTCGCAAAGGAGGCGGAAAAACCGGACTCCGGCTACGTGCCTACGTTGATAAGCGGCTTGGTTGCGGGAATCACCTGGCCGATGTCGACCGCTGCAACTCCCGCAGTAGTCAGGGCTCTTGCGAGTTGGTCCCCATCATCAGCGGCCACCGCGATCAGTAATCCTCCCGCGGTCTGCGGATCGAACAAAAGTGTTCTCACTTCCTCCGGAACTCCGTCTTCATAGTGAACGACACATTCTGCGAAATCGCGATTCGCTTTCAGTCCGCCAGGAATATATCCGGCCCGAACACATTCCAGAGCACCCTCGAGCAGGGGAACTCGGCTGGCGGAAATGCGGAAGCTCACATTCGATGCCAGAGCGATTTCACGCGCGTGCCCGATCAGACCGAATCCCGTAATGTCGGTCATCGCATGCACCCGGTACGGCTTGCTGGCGAGCACGTCGGCCGCTCTCTTATTGAGGGTCGTCATCGAAGCGACGGCGGCATCTACCCAAGCGCTCTTGGCTTTTTCCTTCTTGATGGCCGTCGAAATTACTCCTGTGCCGATGGCTTTCGTGAGCAGCAGCGCATCACCAGGTCGCGCACCCTTGTTTGCCAGAACTTTTTTTGGGTGGATCAGCCCAGTCACGGAATAACCGAACTTCGTCTCTTCGTCGCGAATGCTGTGCCCGCCGATTACGGTGCATCCGGCTTCCATCATCTTGGAGAGGCCGCCCGCCAGAATGCGTTCGAGAATTTCCAGATCGCCTTTTTCCGGAAAGCACACCAACGCCAGCGAGCTCAGCGGCCGTCCACCCATGGCATAGACATCGCTCAAGGAGTTGGTGGCGGCGATCTGCCCGAACGTGTACGGATCGTCAACGATGGGCGTGAAGAAGTCGACCGTCTGCACCAGAGCAATGTCAGGCGCAATCTGATACACGCCGGCGTCGTCGGCATGATCGAAGCCGACCAGCACGTTCGGGTCCTGTTGCCGGGCTAATTTCCCAAGCACCGAGTCCAGCGCCGCCGGACTTAGCTTGGAAGCTCAACCCGCAGCTTTCACCGACTCCGTCAGCCGGAATGGCTTGGTTTCTGGCACCTGAATATTGTAACGGACCACGAGTTCGGAGTTGCGAGTGCCGAGAATCACCCCTTGTTATTCCGACGCGAAGCGGAGGAATCTTGTTGCCATCCCAACCGTGGATGTGTGCTCGTGACAAAGCTATTTCGTAGTCACGTCGACCACTTTCAACTCCGGGTACTCATGGTTCCATTGCGAAGAGATGCCTTCAAAGGTGAGGCGGAAGGGTTTGCTCTGTCCGGGAGCAAGCGGCGAGACGCTCAGGTCCACTGCGTCGGGATAAGGTCCGCTCGCCTGCAGCACGCGCAAGGGCACAGTTTCTCGCTGGGCAAGCTGGGCCATCGAGTCCTTGAACGTGACTTCGACCATCACGTGCGTGACCATCTGATTGCCCGCGTTGCTTACGGTACCGTCGAGGTAGTTCACGGTCGCGCCGACGAAATTCTCGGCTGCGCTCATCTTGAGATCACGGAATTTGATGTTGGCCGCGTAAGGAGGCGGCCCAGTGGGCGCTTTCTGCTCCGTGCGTGAGATGAGAAGCAGAATGACCACGATCGCAATGACAACCGCAATCCCGATCCCAATCGCGCGCCAATTGGTATCGCGCTCTTCCACCGTGGGATTCGGCTGGATGAATCCGCCCATGCAGGGATTGTACTATTCGCTGCGTCTTCACCACAGAGACACAGAGGCACAGAGAGATTCGATCTTGTTCTTTTTAAGACTTGTCATTCCGAGCGCAGCGAGAAATCTGCTGTCCACAGCTGCGTGCAGGAAGAGATTCCTCACCGGGCTCGGAATGACAAGTCTTGAAGCACTTGCCAAGGAATTTCTCTGTGTCTCTGTGACTCTGTGCTGAGGTCTTCCTACTCTCCGCCCACGGTCAGCCCGTCTATGCGAATCGTCGGCGAGGCCACTGCCCCACGGAATTCGAGATCGTTCGCGATTTCCGAGATGTGAAAGAACATCTCTTTCAAGTTCCCGGCCACCGTGATCTCTTCGACCGGATAGGTCAGCTCGCCGCCAGAAATCCAAAGACCGGAAGCACCGCGGGAATAATCGCCCGTCACCAGGTTCGCACCGTGACCGAGAAATTCCGTCACGTACAAACCTTCCTTGACATCACCAATAATCTCCTTCGGCGTCTTCGTCCCGGGCTGCAGGAAGTAGTTGCCCGGTCCAATCCCAGGCGTACCAGCCAATCCCCGCGAAGCGTTCGCCGTAGTCTCGAGCCCGAGCTTCTTCGCCGTGTAAGTATTCAGCAGATACGATTTCAGGACCCCATTCTCGATGACCAGCTTGCGCCGGGTCGGAATGCCTTCACCATCGAAGGGGCTGGTGCCGAAGCCGCCGGGCATCGTGCCGTCATCGATGACAGTCACGTTTTCCCCGGCAATCTTTTGCCCGAGCTTGCCGGCAAGAAACGATGCGCCGCGGTACACCGAGTCTCCATTCACACCTTCGAAGATGTGCTCGAGAATCGAAGCTGCGACCATGGGATCGAAGATTACTGGCACATGCGAGGTCTTAGCCTTGCGTGCGCCCAGGCGGCGGATGGTGCGCTCGGCCGCGATCCGGCCTACCTGCTCCGGAGGGTCGAGCCTTCCCAGATTGCGTGCGACCGAGAACCAGTAATCGCGCTGCATGCCGCCCTTCTCATCCTGCGCGATCGGGATCGCCGCCACCGAACAGTACGATCGGCGATACTCGCCAACGAACCCGTGCGAGTTCGCCAGCACTTTTCGGCCGGTCGCCGCATCGAACGATCCGCCTTCGGAGTTCTTGATGCGCGGGTCGAAATCGAGAGCGGCTTTCTCCGCGCGGCGGGCGTACTCGATGCGCTGGGTACCAGGCAGCGAATAAACGTCTTCGTGATAAAGGTCGAGATCGCCCTTGAGAGAACCGAGTTGACTGACCTCGGGAATGCCTCCGAAGGGATCTTCAGAAGTAATCTTCGCCAGCTCCAGTGCCGACTTCAGCATGCGGTCGAGGCCCGCGCGAGAAAAGTCACTGGAGTAGGTGCTGGCAGCGCGCTTGCCGAAGAACACGCGCACGCCAATGGCCCGCGACCCGGATTCTTTCAGAGTCTCCACCTGGCCAAGGCGAACGACCGTCGAGAACTCGTCGCCCTCACGGACAACGGCTTCCGCCGCGGTGGCGCCACCAGCCATCGCTCGCCGCACCATGTCCTGGGCAAGTTCTCTCAGATCGCTTTCGAGTTTGGGGTTTCGAGTTTCGAGTTGGGTTGTTTCAGTCTGGATTTCTGACATAAAGAAATTTTCACCACAGGGAGGCAAAGAAGCCGAGCGATAAAGGAACTAGGTTCGCAAAAAGCCAACAGCTAGCAGCTGTTTTACTGCATGAAGCCGCCGCTATCCTTCCTCGCCGTGCCGCCCACGGTCAGGCGGTCTACTTTGATCGTCGGAATGCCTACGCCCACTGGCACAGCCTGCCCGTCTTTGCCGCAGGTGCCGACACCCTCATCGAGTTGCAGATCGTGGCCCACCATGGAAACGCGAGTCAGCACGTCGGGACCATTCCCGATGAGCGTCGCGCCCTTGATGGGAGCGGTGATCTTGCCATTCTCGATCATGTAAGCTTCCGAGGCGGAGAATACGAACTTCCCGTTGGTGATGTCGACCTGCCCGCCGCCGAAATTCACGGCGTACACGCCATGCTTCACCGAACGAATAATGTCTTCGGGATCATCCTGCCCCGGGAGCATGTAGGTGTTGGTCATGCGCGGCATCGGAATATGTTCGTAACTCTCGCGCCGGCCATTCCCGGTATCGGAGATCCCCATGAGCTTCGCCGAGAGTTTGTCGCTGAGATAGCCCTTGAGAATGCCATTCTCAATGAGAACCGTCTCCTGCGTGGGCTGACCTTCGTCATCGACGTTCAGTGATCCGCGACGCCACGGCATGGTGCCGTTATCAACGACCGTGCACTTCTCGCTGGCCACGCGCCGCCCCACCAGTCCCGCGAATGCGGAAGTCTTCTTGCGATTGAAGTCCGCCTCCAGACCGTGACCAACGGCTTCGTGTAGCAACACGCCCGGCCATCCTGGGCCCAGCACCACTTCCATTTCGCCAGCCGGCGCCTCCCGCGCGTCGAGCTGCAGTATCGCTTGCCGGGCCGCTTCTTTCGCGAAGTGCTCGGGAGTTTTTTCTCCGAAGAAGAAGTCGAGGGCCACGCGGCCGCCACCGCCAGCGCTGCCTCGTCCGGACTGTTGCTCACCCTTGGCAATGCAGGAAGCGTTCAAGCGTGCCAGCGGCTGCGAATCTTCGGCAATCGTGCCGTCGGAGGTGACCACGAGAATATTCCGCAGTTCATCAGCATAGCTTGCGCGCACTTCTTTAATGCGAGGATCATAGGCGCGCGCCGCCGCGTCGACCCGCATGACCAGTTCGACCTTGGCGGTGATTTCCGCGTCCACCGAGGGCAGGCTAACCGGATACAGACTCCGCGCCGGCTTCTGCTGAAAGCCCACCGCAGGAGTCTTTGCCGGTCCGGATGCGATCAGGGCCGCCGTGCGCGCCGCATGCAGAATGCGCTCCGGAGACAGGTCGTCGGTATACGCATAACCAGTACGCTCCCCGGATACGACCCGAACGCCACATCCCGCAGAAATTCCCTGGGATGCCGACTTCACCATGGACTCGTCCACGCTCAAAGATGTGGAGGATAGATATTCGAAATAAAGGTCGGCATAATCGCCCCCGGCGGACAGCGCTGCCGCCAAATAACGCGGCAAATCCGCCTGCGTCAGCCCGTAATGCTTGAAGAAGAAATTGTCGTGATTCACGCTAATTAGATGCCTCAGACCCGGACAGGGACTCCGGAGGGTGTTGGTATGTCCTCATTATCCCACACGAGGCCAGCAAGTTCCGGCGATGTTCAAACATCACAGACGGCTGGTGGCAGGGCTGGAAAAATCGACCAATGACTCCAGAATCCCTCAGCCACATGCTGCAAGAATTCCTGGGCGGATCCCGCCATGCCGTGGTTCTCGAAGATGGCGCCCGGATCTTCGACCTTGCCGACTCGAAGTACTCGGTCTCCGGCGAATACAACAAATGCCTGCTTCACCTGTGGTCGGCGGAACGGAATGCCGTCCGGCGGATACTGGACGCCGAAGTCCGCAATGGCAGCCTGCGGCTCATGGTGCAGAAGCTTGGGCACGCGCGGCCCTCGAAACTCGAAATCTGCCGCGGCCAGGACCATCGCACGCCGACAGCCCGCCGCGTCGCCCGTTCCACCTATCAGCAACAGCTGCGGCGAGCGTTAGAGCGCCACTTCCCCGGATTCACGACCACGAAACTGAGCAACGCCATGGACCTCGAGCGTTCGTTCGGCCCCATCTACACGCGCGGGATCTTGCGCCAGGGGCGGACTGCTTTTGCCGTCCTGGGAGTGAACCAGCAGGAAACCCAGGCGTCGATCGACGCCGCGCTCACATTCGCAATTCTGTGGCTCGACATCTGCCGCAACTCGGAAGACCAGCGCGTCCTGGTTGAAGGCGTGAAGTTGTTCTTGCCGGCCGGTACGTCAGCACTTACGCGGGAACGCCTGGCCCATCTCCACCGCGATGCGGCCAAGTGGCAACTCTACGAATTTGACCAGCGGCACGATGAAGTGGTCGCCATCGACTGCAACGACCGAGGCAATATTTCGACGCGCCTGGTCCGCTGCCCGGATGAAACGGCTGTGCTCGAACGCTTCGCCGATTCCATCCACCGCGTGCTGAGCTTGCTGCCCGAGTGTGAAGTCGCGGTGCTGTCGACCTCAGAAGTCGCCTTCCGCTGGCGTGGCCTGGAATTTGCTTGCGCCCGATTAGCTCACGAAGGCGGGTCGTTCCGCAGCAGTCAGGAAATCGTGTTTGGCATCGGCGCCGAGGAGCGCGTCCTCGATGAGCGGAACGCCAATGACTTTACCCACCTTGTCCACGCGCTGCGTGCCGCTCGGGGCGCACAGGGAGCACGGCATCAGGCATTGTGGCGCCTGCACCCGGAACGGTGGCTGGAGTCTCTCGTAGTACGCGATATCAGCGCTCTGGACGAGAAACTCGACCACGGCTGTCTCTATTCCCAGGTACCTGCCTTCTCTGCCTCGGATCGCGCCATGCTCGATGTGCTGACCACGACCCGCGAGCGGCGCCTGGTCGTGGTGGAACTGAAAGCGGACGAAGACATCCATTTGCCGCTGCAAGGCCTGGATTACTGGTCGCGCGTGCAATGGCATCACGCCCGCGGCGAGTTCCAGCGCTACGGATATTTTCCCGGGCGCGAACTTTCGCCGGAAGATCCGCTTCTTTTTCTGGTCGCTCCCACTTTGCACATTCACCCGGCGACCGATACAGTCCTGCGCTACATCTCGCCCGACATCGAATGGACGCTCATCGGGATTGATGAACGCTGGCGCGACGGCGTCCGCGTCATCTTTCGAAAAAGATCCGCGACTCGCAATCTCGCACATTGGCAAAGAACCCTGCAACCGGATTTGGCCGAGAAGGCCTGCGCGGGCTGAGGAGATGAGAATTACTCTTCCCACGAACCCAGCAGCCTGCTCAGCATAACCAGTTGTCCCAGGTGATAAGCGTTGTGATCGGCCACCAGCATGGCCTCGCGCAGCACGGTCTGCCCATCGGCCCAGGGAATGGGGGCGTACAGGTCAGTTTTGGGATTCGCAACCAGATCCTCCATCGCTTTCAGATCCTTGCGGAAACCCTGGAGGCTTTTCGTCCAAGCGGCCGCGCTGGAAGGCGCTTCCGCTTCCGGCCAATAGCCCTCCGGCCATTTTGGCGAAGCGTGGTCTCGATTGCGGCTGAACTCAAGAATGTCCCATTGGGCAATACGCATGTGTTCGAGCAGCATCCACGCGGTATGCGGAAAGTTTTCTACTTTCTTACCCCTCTGATTTTCAGGAAAGTTCTTGATGACGTCTTCGAACTTCGCGTGGGCGCCGCC
Organism: Acidobacteriota bacterium; assembly: GCA_003225465.1. GTDB lineage: Bacteria > Acidobacteriota > Terriglobia > Terriglobales > Acidobacteriaceae > Gp1-AA133. The sequence goes on from QIAH01000019.1 coordinate 7,288, forward strand.
ATCTTTCAGCAGATATAGAAGGTGCTGGCGAAGAACCTGGTCGGGATTGGTCTTCATGTTTCCTCACGATCGTGTGGACCGGAGATTGAGCCGAGCAGCGCGCTTCCGGGAGCGGGCGGCTGGACTTCCGGTTTCTCTCCACGATAGACGCGCGAAATGCCGCGCACGATTCGCCGCATCGGCAACATTCCTTTATCATCGGCCAGAAAGATTTCCCCCACGCGCGTGCCCCGGTAGTACCAGCGCCTCAATATTGCCAGGTGCTCCATCGCTTCAAGTGCAGTTTTTGCAGGCGCGTGCGGCATCGCATCCACGGCTTGCTGCACGCGTGACTCCATGGACTGTGACTTGGTGTGTTCGGGCGACTGAATCGAGAAGGTGGCCGGACCGCCGATACAGCCCGCGTCGATGCGAAAGAATGTCACGCTATTTTCCGCTGCGCTCGGCTGAACCATGAGCCCGGAAAGTTGGTCCGTGCGCCGCACGATTTCCGGCAATTGCCCGAGCACGGGCTTCAGCTTCTCGACGCGGGCGTGCAAAGCGGCCGCATTCTCGAAATCCAGATTATTCGAAGCCTCCTCGCGTTGTTGCGAGAGTTCGCGCTCCAGCGACAGCCCGCCCGTATCCAGGTAAGCCTGAACGCGCTCGACTTCTTGGCGATAAGCCTGGTCCGTGCAGCCTTTGAAGCAGGGTGCGAGACACATCTTCATTTCCGAATAAATGCAGCCCGGAAACGCCGGATCGGGATGCAAGTCATCGACGCAGCGGCGCATCTTGAAAAAATCGAGGGAATCGTTGGCGAACTTCTCCGCGCTCACGCGCGATGGAAAAGGGCCGTAGTAGAGCGATTTCCCGTGCGTTCGCCCGAGGCGGGTCGTAATTGACGCACGTGGATATTCGTTGTCGAGATGCAGCTTGATCACTGGGGCAAAGCGCAAACGCAACCGCGCGGAATACGCTTTCGGAAACGTGCTGCGAAGCAGCTGGTAAAGAAGAAATCCGGATTCGAAATCAGAACCGGTGGGCGTGTACTGGATGAAGCGCACCCGATCCCGGAGGTTCAGGCGCTTGGTACGCTCTTCTGGCGGGGAAAGCAGCCGTTGCAAACGGCGCCGGAGATTCGCTGTTTTGCTGACATATGGTTCCCCCGGATCGTGGCCGCGTAGAAGGAAGACCGCCGGCTGCGCTGGCACGCCCGAGAAGATCTCCCGGTCGCGGCCCGTCTCGAAGTCAAGCCGGTGGAGGAGCACAGTCAAATTCTAGACGGAATCAGGGAAGGAGGCACATAACGGGAAGGATGCTGTCAGCTATCAGCCAAATCCCAATCAAAATGGAGCGGCGGGCGTCTTCGTCCGCCGGACGGGCGAGACGCCCGTCCCTCCACGCTGCACAAGCCGCGCGTCAGCGAAAATTCGCGCTCCGGAACTTCTGCCGGAAATCCAATCCATCGAGCTTGATGATGCGGCACATCTCATGGAGCCGGGAACGCATGCGCTCGCCTATCCGGTCGCCCAGAGTTTCCTCGCGCACTGCTGACCGCGCAGCCGACATGGAATTGTTTACGCCTCCCGCCGGCTGATCTTCGAAATTCGTCGTGATGATCGTGGTGCGATTGTTGTTGTAGCGCGTGTTCAGGATGAGGCTGACCGTGTCCCACACCCACTCACTCGGTTTCACCGCGCCCAGTTCGTCCAGAAACAGCACCTCCGCGTCAAACACTGGACGCAGCACATCGAGTTCCGTGGTCTGCACCGAGGCGTTATACGAATTCTGGATTTCCTTCAACAGCTCGCGGTAATCATAGAAAAGGCAGCCGATGCCCCGAGTGAGAATGAGTTCCTTCAGTATGCCCACTCCCAGATGGGTCTTGCCGGTACCAATCTTGCCGATCAAAAGAAGGCCGGTGCCGTCTCCGGGGTCGTATTCCTGCGCAAATCTCGAAACAGCAATATGCGCCATCGCCAGCGACGGATGCGCGCCCGGAAAATCTGTGGTGAAGCTGGAAAGCTCGCAGTGCTCGTAGCGCTTGGGAATTCGCGCTGCCTCCAGCAAGCTCTGGGCACGAGCTTTCAGGCGGCAGTCGCACCGCGTGACTCGCCGATCGCCGTTCTGACTGACACTCTTCCACCCCGTTCCATCGCACAGCGGACAAACTTCCGCGGACACTTTCATGGCCGAATGCTTCCCTCGTTCTCTGACTCTGCACCTTCGAGTGATCTCTCGCAAGTGCTAATCCGCGACCGGCTGTGTACATCCTGTGGAGCCAGGCGCACGTTTGTGGAGACCGGAGGAAAAGAAGCCTCCTCCGATGCCCGGCCTTCGGCACTCTGCGCGGCGAATGGCGTCAACACGATTTTCGCCCGATGTACTAGTAATTATTTGTAGTATCAAGATCATCACCTGTGTGCTGCAAATCCCGCTCGGAGCAGGCTTTTTGCGAGAGCGCACGCTTCCAACGCAGGAAACACGCGTCAGCGATAAGTTATTCACAGTTGACATTGCGAAAAGTGGGGGCAAAATAGCATCCATCAGAATTCCGCTTCAGCAAGTGTGGCTACACCTCCCCCGGATTCGGGCTGGGGCAGACTGGAATTCTGTCTAGGAGAGAAGATGAACAAAGCTGATCTCGTGGACCGTATCGCGGGGGCCTGCGACATGAGCAAGACGCAGGCGACAGCAGCGATCGACACCGCCGTGGACAGCATCACTGCTGCCCTCAAAAAGGGAGACCGGGTAGCTCTGATTGGTTTTGGAACGTTCTCCGTTTCCCAAAGAAAAGCCCGCAATGGGCGCAACCCGCAAACGGGTGCCACGATTAAGATCGCCGCCCGCCGCGTCGCGAAGTTTACCCCGGGAGCTGAACTCAAAAAAGCGGTCAACCGCAAATAAGCACGTCAGGTTCTGATTGCAGGCGGCAGGAGTCGGTCCTGCCGTTTTTCTTTTTTCCCCGATAGCACACCCGAGCCTTTGGATGGGGATTTCCGTGCCTCCGTGATGGAATCGCGCTGGTCCTTAGGTGCCCCAGGTTCGCGTCCGTTCTTTGGACGCTAACCTGGGAAAGTCTCCACTTGTGCGACACTGGAGCGCGAGTCGGAGACGATCATGCGTGCTCAGCTGTTCCTACTTTCCCTCGTCGCTCTTCTAATTCCGATCGATGGTCAGAGCAAGAATTCCAACGCGTCCAGTGTCCGAGCGGCCGTCGAACGGGTGCTCCATGATCAACAGGATGCCTGGAACCGCCACGATCTCCAGGCCTTCATGGGAGGTTATTGGAATTCGCCAAAGCTGACGTTCTTTTCTGGTGCACAACGCACGTCCGGGTGGCAGGGCGCGCTTGATCGCTATCGCAAGACCTACCAGAGCGAAGGCAAGGAGATGGGCAAACTGGAATTTTCCGGCTTGCAGATTGAACCACTCGCCTCCGATGCGGCTTTCGTCCGTGGGGAGTGGCACCTGACCATGTCGGATGGCAAAACGCCACATGGCCTGTTCACGCTCGTTTTTCGAAGATTTCCCGACGGGTGGAAGATTATTCACGATCATACGTCAGCGGAGTGAAAGGACCGTCCTTGGTCTTAGTCGTCGAACGAATCCATTACTCACGCACACGAATCTGCACGCGCGTACCTTCCGGCAGCTTCGCGGTGTCGAGCACAATTACACCGTCACGCACCACGCCGCTGAATTCCTGGCCGCGTATGCTCGGAGACCGATCCGAAAGCGTATCCGAAGCGTTCATGGAGCGACGGGCGTCCTCGCCCGTCGTCGTCGCAGCCACATTGAGGTTCCGCCCCATACCCTTATCCATTGCGAGATTCGCCAGCCGGTCCGCCTCCTGGTTCCCCCCGCGTAAAACGTGCTGGATCGAAAACCATTCGAGCTGACCGATCATTTTCCGGGCGCGCTGGTAAAGCTCAAGGAGGCTTGGACTCTTGACCTTGTATTCGCCCCGAATCTGCTTCACCAGCAATTCCGAATCAGCAACCACCTTGAGCGCTTTATGCCCATGCTTGAGGGCGTAGTCGAGCGCAGCCAACAATCCGCTGTATTCCGCATAGTTGTTCGTCTGGTGGCCGAGATACTCGCTCAGAGCCGCGACTTTACGTCCGGCCTGGTCGGTGATGACAACTCCGTAGCCAGCGGGGCCAGGATTGCCACGCGCGCCGCCATCAATGTGAGCGATTAGGAAAGAATCGGGTTGCTTCTGATTGGGAAACAGGCTACCGGATTCGCCCGGAACTGCGCCCTTGCTGCGAAATGAAAAGGACATCGGGAAAGTTTACAACGAAGGCCTGCACATCGAGACCAAAGCGCCGTGACGAGGGAGCGACTGGAGAGGTTGCGGAAAAACTGGGATTTCGATCGCGTTTTGAAAAGTGTGCGGCTTCAGCCGCGCCGTAAGTGCAGCGAAATCAGTGGCGGCTTCAGCCGCTGGGGAAAACTGCGGGTGTCGAAAAGACTTTTTTCGAAGCCTCTGGAGTCGCGACGATCCGCGTCATGGCGACCCGTGGTGGAAATGGTTATCAGCTTCTCAGGAGATCGAAACAGCAGCGGGGTCTTTCGACTCCGTTCGGCTGGCGCCTCACTTCGCTCAAGATGACAGACAAGTAAGTTCCACCAAGATGACAGACAAGTAAGGTTCCACTGAATTGGGATACATGGGCCGTTTACTGCGAGCCGGCGCCATTGATTCTCAGCAACAAACCGCTTCCAGTTCTGACGTTCATGCGGCCGCTTTTCGCGGTGAGCGTCATCTCGCCCATCGGGGTAGTGCGGCCGGCATGGGATATCTGCAAATCCCCGAACCCGTACACGCCACAGGCGTCTGACGAGAACACCCAGAAAGCTTGAGCGGCGCGGTTTCCGGCAACTTCGCCACGGCATCCGTGAGCCAGGTTGGCCCTGGCCGGCATCAGAACGCCATCGATCAACCCTTCCCCCACAATTTCTGTTCCACGCGCGACGGGGCCGGTGCCATAAGCCACCTCTCCCCCGATGAGATTCCGGGTTGCCCACACCCAAGGTGTTCCACGATCTGGTCCGGTGGGCGGAGTTTGCGCATCTTCGACTTCCATCAGCGATGCGAGCGCCCTGAGATTGGTATTGATCTGCTCGGAATGGTGCGCGAACTCAAGTTTGTCAAAGCGAAAGGTGATCTCCGCGGCTTGCCTGGACCTGCCTGGCTTGACGTTTATGACTTCTCCGGTCAGCTTTGCACCAGAGTGAATTTTCTGGCCCGAAGGAAGCGGCACGTCCTGCGTGATGCGCGCAGTGATCGTTTGGCTACCATGGATCTTGTCGGGATTCAGAGAGGAATTCAGGCGCACGGGCAGAATAGTTCCGGGCGGAAGGGAACTCTGCGCGAAAGCTCCATTCGCGAAAAGGAGGAGGGGCGCCAGAAACATCCACTTGATCTTCATCGGCTCACCGCCGTGCCGCGTACCTATTCATGATAGCTCATGGTTTACGCGGACTCCGACCACTGCCCCATCCACGTTCAAAACAAAGCTTTCAACCGCTAAGATCGCGAAGTTCGCACGCACGGATGTTCGTGCGCGAGTACGACCGCGAACTTAGACGACTGCGATTTGCCGACGCAGCTCGGACGCAAAGATACTCTTGGGAATCATTGCGTGAACACCACGCACGATGTCAACCACCTGGGTCACGCGGAAGCTCACGGCGATGCTGCACAACGCATAGGCGTCTAGTTCCGTCATGCCCGCGCGCGTAGACAGAAACTTAATCGCATTGCGCGCCGCTGAGGTCATGGCGACGTTCAAATCTTTATCGAGGCCGAGAGTGATCCAATGCGTCGATGTCTCGGCGATCGGCCAGGCGAAGTTTTTCTGTTTATGCAAAATGACCTGGATGCGCATCTCCTGCATGCGCGTTTCGAGCGCCGAAAGATTGATTTCCCCGTCGCCCTGGGCTGCGTGCGAATCGCCGGTAAAGATCAGCGCTCCCGGCTTCCAGACTGGAATGAACATGGTCGAGCCTTCTGCCATTTCGCTCAGG
>QIAH01000019.1:13331-24221 GCA_003225465.1 Acidobacteriota bacterium
TCCGGCGGCGCGAGACCGAGCGTGCCCTGAAATGGTTTCAGCGGGACGTGAATGTTCTTGGAAAACTCCGCGTGCTGTTCCTTCAGATCGAGGTCGAGATACTTGACCTGGCCTTGCGGGTAATCCGAAGCCAGCAAGCCCGTGCCGAGCGAGCCCGGATTGTTGAACACGGCTCCCCAATTCACGGGCAGCAGTCGCTTGTAGCGAATTTCGAGCACGTCGCCCGGCTCCGCATCCTTGACTGCAATGGGTCCGATAATCGAGTGCGGACCGCGTCCGGGGTTGCTCTTGCGCATCTCCGCCAGTTTTTCTACAGGGACTCCGGGCTGCAGCTGGTTCAGAAAGTGCGACCACGTGTTGGGGTAGCTGATGGTGTCGCCCGAATCGATGGTGAGGATGGGTGGCAGTGTGGCGTCGAACACGCCCAAGTGGACCGTTTCTTTGTTCGATTCGACGGTGTGGACCTTGCCTTCATTGGCACTTGAGTTTTTCTGATTTGCGCCCACGTTCGTATTCGCTGGGCCCGCGTCGTTCGCACCGGCCAGCCTGGTAAACCACGGACCCACGGCGGCCAACGTGCCGAGAAAACCGCTGGCCTGCAAAAGACTGCGCCGCGAGCGTCCCCGCGCGGTGAGATAGTTGTCGAAGATCTCCTGGTTCACCTCGTCCCGATGCAGAAGCCGATCGGCTGATTTCTTGTTGAATGCGGACTCCGCGATGTCTTCGCGGAAGACACCCGTTCCGTTCGTCTCGCCACATCCAAAGAGATGCCCGCACTGATGTGTGCTTGTTTGCAGTGATAAGTTCTGCCCAAATTCTGTGTCCATCTGCGGCTCCTTCTGCGGGATCCCCGCACTGGCGGATTGCAATCGATGGGTGGCAATCCTACTCGAGAGCTAAGAATCTGTCACGATAGTCGGTGCGGATAGTCGCAAAAGTAATGCGTTGGGAGGCGGGTGTTCCAGGCTAAGCACCATGAACAACTGCGGCGCTGATAATTTCTGGACTCATTAACACACCCCGCACACGACCCGGATACTCTCGTGCCGAAATAGGAACAGTGCACCACAATCACCGCGGCCCGTATCTCCTGCCACATTTCTCCCGTGCTAGTATCGCGTCGTGTAGCGGGTTGAAGGAGTTCGTCATTCGCAGAATCGCCATGTCGCTTGCCTTTGCGCTTCTGGCGCTGGCGTCGATCCTGCATCTCGATGCCGCGACCCTCGCGGGCGTGACTCTGCCCGACACAGTCACTGTTGGCAACACTCATCTCCTGCTCAACGGCCTGGGATTGCGCACGAAATTCATGGTGAAGGTCTATGTCGCCGGACTGTACCTTGCGCAGAAGTCTTCCGGCGGGGACGCCATCGTGAAGGCGGACGAGACGAAGCGGATCGTCATGCATTTCCTGCACGGAGTGAGCAAGAACCAGATGGCCGATGCCTTCCAGGAATCGTTCCGTGACAATGCACCCGCTGCGAGCCAGCAGATGAAGGCCGAGATCGACCGGTTAATTGGCGCGCTCGAGCCTCTCAAGGAGCAGGACGAGATGGTCTTCACCTACGTGCCCGGCATGGGGACGACGGTCACCATAAAAGGCCAGGAAAAAGTGACGATTGCCGGCGCCCCATTTGCGCAAATGCTGTTCTCAGTATGGCTGGGGCCGAAGCCGCCGAACGTAGGGTTGAAGAAGGGGCTGTTGGGGATTTGAACGAGGCAACCGAGCCGCACTATCTTCCCGCTGCCAGCCGAGTCGCCAATCGCTGCGGCAGGTTCGCGGCGAAAATCCGGTCTTGCGCGCTTTTGAGGTTGTAGGGCACGCGCTGGAAGGTGACGATCCACTTATCGCTGTCAAAGATGGCGAAGGCAGCGCGCCAGTCTCCATCGCGCGGCTGCCCTACCGAGCCGGGATTGATCAAATAGCGGACATCCCTCTTCAGGCCGAACTGCATGGTCTCGCTTTGGCCAATGGTTTTGTAGGGAGGCCGGAAGGCGTCGCCGGCTGCCACCTTGAACGAAAACGCGCCCTGCAGGTGGGTGTGTCCGAAGAAAGTGACCGAGACCGGAAGCGCGCTTAAGGGCGCGAGGGCATCGTGCAAGGTGACCACGTATTCATCTTCATCGATGGGCGAGCCGTGCACGAACTGAATTTCAGGCAACTCCGGAATCTGGATCGGCCCCTGCGGCAGATTGCGCAGCCATTCGAGGTTCTCCGGGGTAAGCTGATCGCGCGTCCACAGGGCAGCCAGCCCGGCGATGGGGTTGAAGTCCTTCAGGTCCATCAAGCCGCTCGAAGCCCGGTCGTGGTTGCCGCGGACGAAGTATTTGCCCACTTCGCGCGATCGTTCAATCACTTCATTGGGACTGGCGCCGTAGCCCACGATGTCGCCGAGGTTGACGGCGACGTCGTAAGGCCCAGCTGCAGCCAGAGAGGCTTCAAGCGCGTCCAGATTGCCGTGGATGTCACTCAGAACAAGAATGCGCACTCTGCACCGACGAAGGCGGGATTATACCCCCACCGGCAAGCGAACGGAGCGGTTGACTACCGGGCAGCGCGCCCAATGACCAGGGGAGACTTCCACCAGCGGGGGCAATTCAAGCGCGCATTCGGGGATGCGATCGCCGCAGCGTGGTTCAAATGGGCACCCTGGCAGCGCTGTTTGGGCGGACGGAACTGTTCCTTCAATGGTCTGCAAAGGACGTGCGCGGTCGGTGTGCAGGGTCGGCACGGCTCGCAGCAGTCCGCGGGTGTAGGGATGCGCTGGCGCTTGAAAGAGGTCGCGCTTGCTGGCAAGTTCCACCAGGCTGCCTGCGTACATCACCGCAACTCGATCGGCGACCTGCGAGACCACGGCCAGGTCGTGCGAAATGAATAGCATGGCCAGTCTGAACTTCGCGCGCAAATCGGCGAGCAGATCCAGGATTTGCGCCTGAATGGTCACATCCAGCGCGGTGGTGGGCTCGTCCGCAATCAGCAACTCCGGCCGGTTCACGATGGCCATCGCGATCATCACCCGCTGCCGCATACCTCCTGAGAGTTGGTGCGGGTAGTCGCGCGCACGCCGTTCGGCGTCCGGGATGGCGACGTCTTTCATTCCTTCGACCGCACGTTGCCACGCTTCCGACTTTGAAACCTGATCGTGGGCGAGGATTGCCTCAGCAATCTGATCGCCGACCCGCATGACAGGATTGAGCGCAGTCATGGGCTCCTGGAAAATCATGGCGATCCTCGAGCCTCGCAGCAGGCGCATGTTTTCATCGGGGAGTTCGAGCAAGCTGTCGGGCCCCCCGTTTCCGCCAGCGAAAATAATCTCTCCGGACACGCGTGCCTGGTAAGGGAGGAGGCGCATCAGCGCCAGGGAAGTGACGGACTTTCCGGAGCCTGACTCTCCGACCAGTCCCAAGACTTTGCCGCGGGCGATGGTGAAGGACAGATCGCGAACCGCAAAGGCGCCCTCTGAAGAAGCCACCGTAGAGTTCGATTCCACACCGGATTTGGACGCGGCTCGCTTGCTTTGGAATGCAACGCTCAGCCCTCGGACGTCCAACAGTGCGCTCACGAAGTCATGTTAGCAGGCGCGCCAGGTGCCAAATTGCGCGGAGGACCAATATGATGTCTCGCTTGTTTGCATCATAAGTGGTTGAGGCCTTAAAGGGGCTCGAAGCAGCCATTCCATTCTCTGCGTCCTCTGCGGCTGTTCTCGGCGTGCTCTGCGGTTTAAGATTTTGCCGTTCTCTCAAGGGGCGCCACGCAGGACAGTCGGAAGATTGATCATTCGCCCCGATTATTGACCCAGAATCAGAGGAAGGCCGTTTTTGTTGTTTCCAATCACGACCACCTTGGAGTTCGCGCTTTTGGCCAGGATCTCAGTGGCCTCGATACCTTTCCACTGCAGCAATGCCGGGCTGATGCCCTGCGCCACGATCTGCTGGAAGTCCCGGATGCCGCCCGCTTCGATGCGCTTGCGCTCCGCCTCCTGCTTCTCTTTCTGGAGCCGGAAGTTCATGGCCAGGGCTTCCTGCTCGGCTTGCTGCTTGGCTTCAATGGAAGCCTTGAGAGTTTGGGGCAACTGGATGTCGCGCAACAGAACGTTCTCGACAGTCAGGCCGCGCTGGCTCAAGGCGGCCGTTAGCTGGTCGCTGATCTGCTTGGCGACCATTTCGCGCTCGCCGGTATAGAGGGCGTTGGCTGTATGGGAAGCGGTCGACTCGCGAATGGCTGCCCGCAAAGTGGGCTCGATAACTACCGCTTCATAGTTTCCCCCGATTTTTTGAAACACATCGGCGGCCTTGTCGGGGTTCAAATGGTAAATGAGCGAGGTATCGAGGTTCATCACGAGGCCTTCGCTGGAAGGCACGCTCGCCGATTCCTTGATGGTCTGGCTCTGGATCGACATCTCGTTGTTGGTCTTCAACGGATTGATCAGGTGAATGCCTTCGCCCAGCACCTCCCCGGTGACGCGTCCGAACAGCGTAAGCACACCGACGTGCCCGGTGGACACTCGCGTCACGCAATTGAAGAACAGGATGACGGCAATTAGACCAAGCAACGCCAGGCCAGCCAGCTTGAGCACCGGGCTTGCGTTCACATCAATGACTTTTGCCCGAGGGTCGTTGAAGATCGTCATCGATAGATACCTCTCCGTCGCGATTCTAGGAGCGATGCAGCCTTCTCGTAAGTAGCTTTGCGGTGCCCTGCTACTGGAGCGCCAACCTGCCACGAATCCGCATGATTACTGAAATCTGCCCACATTTCCACATCAGGAAAAACAGCAACGCGCACCCGAAAGAATTCGACAGCTCGCGAAAAATGCGAGGAAATCGCAAAGTAGTAAGTTCGCGCGGAGAAACGAGTACGGCCACTGCACCAAAAGTCGTCATCCCCCTGTGAACAGGCTGCACTCGATTGATTTTTAAGGAGATAAAATTCGATCTTTTCCTTTGACTCCAAAAAATAGAAGGAGTAAAAACAATCTCGTTCTTTGACACGTTCTGAAGTTTTTCCGGTTGGTGCGGCGTCCGGGGCTCAAGCAGGATCACTCTCACCCGTCGCAAGACGAGAAGAGAGAAGGTCAGCAAGGGTCTATAGCAAAGCGCTGGTCGAGGAGAACAGGAGCACAAGTCAAAGGCAAGATAGAGTCCCGAGGCGTTGAACTGATTTATCCGGTTGGCGGTGAGCCCGGAGCCCGAGCTTAGATCGCGCGTTGCAACCCGCAAGGAAGCGACGAGAGCAGGTCGGTGAGGGTCGAACGCGAGCTACTGGCCGAGACGAATGAGACCAACACCACCTCGGGGCTCTTAGTGTTTGTGCTGCCTTCCTGGAGATCAGATTCCCTTAACAACTCACGGTCGTCGGTCGTCATACGGGCTGCATTCCGAATCCGAATTCTACTCTTCACAGAAACTTAGCTATAGGTTCTGAACGAGACCGAGTTCTGCGACAATAATCGGACACATGGCCTTAGGATCGCGCGTCCCGGAGATTGTCCCCGAGAACTCTGATGAAGTTCGCCCAAGTGCACTGCGTGGCACAGGGTCCAAATCTCAGACCAAAGACACACGCCGGGTGCGGTGGTTCAAGCAAGCGGACCAATGGTTCACTCGCTGGATCAGTATTGCAGGCGCGCTCCATGAAGGATTCTGGCTCGGCGTCCTGAGAGCGGATGATCTGGATGCAATCACCGCCGGCCATTATGGTCAGTCGCAGGAATACGCATCGGCGGAACACAACCAGCGCGGCCTGTTTGATTGGGAGAGAGTGGTGGTGGAGCAATACTTTCAGCCGGGGTCGCGCATCCTGGTTGCGGCCGCCGGTGGTGGACGGGAAATTCTGGCTCTGCGCCAGGTTGGCTTCCAGGCGGAAGGTTTTGACTGCAGTCCGACCCTGGTGCAGGCTGGTGACGCTTTGTTCGATGGGCTGGGCGAACGCCGCGGCGTGGCTCTTTGTGCGGCGGGCCAAGTCCCGTCCGGACCGGCCCTCTACCAGGGCTTGATTGTCGGCTGGTCCGGGTACACTCACATCCCGACCCGCAGGCGCCGGATTGCCTTTCTCGAGGGCCTGCGCAATCGCGCCCTGCCCGGCGCGCCTGTCTTGATCTCGTTCTTTCCGCGTGATCGATCCTCGCAATACGAGAACCTAAACTATTGGATCGCACGCGTTTCCCGATTTCTTTTTCGTGGGCGCAAGGAGGAGCCCGAACCCGGAGACCATCTGGGTTGGTGCTTCAGCCACACTTTCACGCGCGAAGAAGTCGAGGCTGAATTGCAGGCGGCAGGCTTTCGACCGGTCTATTACTGTGAGCTGGGCGAAGGACACGCGGTGGGGATTTCAGAGTAATCGCGCTAAGCAATCGGCCTCATTTCCGTCAAAGAACGAAATAGCACAAGGTTCTCCTTAGTGCGCCTTCGTTGTCCTTGGTGCTTATGGCTTCGTTTCAGCCAATGCTCACAGCGGTATATTCCCATGCTTCTTCGGCGGGTTCTTATCCCGCTTGGTCTGCAGCATTTCCAGCGCCTGGATCAGCTTCTTGCGCGTCTCGCGCGGCTGGATGACCGCATCGACAAAGCCGCGATCGGCCGCGACGTAGGGATTCGCGAAGCGGTCCCGGAATTCTTCGATCTTCGCCTGCCGCACTTCTTCCCGGTTGACGGCTGCCTCCAGTTCGCGCTTGTAAACGATGTCCACGGCCCCTTCCGGCCCCATAACTGCGATCTCGGCAGTCGGCCAAGCGTAGTTCACGTCGGTGCGGATGTGCTTTGAGGCCATGACGCAATACGCGCCACCGTAGGCCTTGCGCGTGATCACCGTGATTTTCGGCACGGTCGCTTCCGCAAAGGCGAACAGCAACTTCGCCCCGTGCTTGATGATCCCGCCATACTCCTGCTGCGTGCCGGGCAGGAAGCCGGGCACATCCTCAAAGGTCACCAGGGGAATGTTGAAGCAATCGCAGAAGCGCACGAAGCGCGCGCCCTTGATCGACGCATTGATGTCGAGCGTTCCAGCCAGCATCGCGGGCTGGTTGGCGACAATTCCCACGGAACGCCCATTCAGGCGCGCGAAGCCCACCACAATGTTCTTGGCGTAATGTTCCTGCACTTCGAAGAAGTAGCCGTCATCGATCACCGCGTGGATCACATCTTTGATGTCATACGGGCGGTTCGACTCGGCGGGGACCATCTTGTCGAGCGCGGGATCGGCGCGGTCGATCGGGTCCGTGCACGGACGACTCGGCGGATCTTCCAAATTGTTGGACGGTACGAAGCTGAGCAGTTCGCGCACCATGGAGAGGCACTCGGCGTCGTCATGCGACAGGAAGTGCGCGACTCCGGAAGTCTCGTTGTGCGTGGTCGCTCCGCCCAGCTGATCTTTGCTGACCTCCTCGTGCGTCACCGTCTTGATGACATCTGGACCGGTGATAAACATGTAGGAGGTCTTGTCGACCATCAGGATGAAGTCAGTGATGGCCGGAGAGTAGACCGCGCCGCCCGCGCATGGACCCATGATGGCGGAAATCTGTGGGACGACTCCGCTGTAGAGGGTGTTCCGCAGAAAAATATCCGCGTAGCCCGCCAGCGACATCACGCCTTCCTGGATACGCGCGCCGCCCGAATCGTTCAGCCCGATGACCGGCGCGCCCATCTTTGCGGCAAGGTCCATGATCTTCACGATTTTTCCAGCATTGGCCTCCGAGAGCGATCCGCCGAACACCGTGAAGTCTTGCGCGAACAAAAACACAAGGCGGCCCTCGATTCGGCCATAACCGGTGATGAAGCCGTCGCCGTAGAGTTTCTGCTCGCTCATGCCGAAATCGTTGCAGCGGTGCGTGACCAGCTTGTCGGTTTCCTCGAACGTGCCCTCGTCGAGCAGGAACTCGATCCGTTCGCGCGCCGACATCTTGCCTTCCTTGTGCTGCTTTTCACGGCGCCGGGCGCCGCCGCCCTCTTCGGCCAGTTGGTCGCGTTTCTTCAGCTCTTCGAGTTTTTGTTCGAGGTTCATAGCTCACAGATTATAGGCGAGCTATGCACGGGGACGTGTGATCTGGAACGGAGAAGTGATCGGCCGGGAGCGGACGCAGGCAACTTGGGAGATGGATTGAGTCGGGTGGCGCTAGTCGTCGCTGTTACCGGTACCGAGCGGCTGGTACTTGTACTGCTTGCCATCCCAGAAAATGACCGAATCGCCAGCGCTCGAATTGGCTTCTTCGGCGAAAATTCCGTTGACTTGCCGCTTGCGGAGCTGCAGCCGTCGGACGGTCACCTTCTTGAACGGCACGTTGATGATTACGAACTTGGCTTTGGGAGAATCCGACCGCCACGCTTCCGGTCCCGCTCCGTGGATCACCAGGACGACCAGGTTCTTCTCCATCAGCTCCTCGGACCCGAACGTAGAGGTCAACTTCGGATCACCGTAGCCGTAAAAATCGTAAAAGGGATCGACCACTTTGTAACTGTGCTCGGCGGCATCGAGCATCGGCTTCTTGCTGCGCGCTACGATCACCATGTCTTCCACGCCGTCGCCATCGATGTCGCGCACGAATGGCGTGGACGCCGGAGTCAGCGAAAATTCTTCGCCAAATTGCTTGTGGATGAAATTGTCATCGACGACAACAGATTGAGCATTGTTGGTTGCGGACGGTTGCATGGCAGGCGGAGCCGTTACGGGCTGCTGTGCAATGGCTGTCGCAAGGAAGCATCCGGCCACAACGCCCAAGAGAGCTGGAAGACGCAGAAACGACATAGTCTTACTCTAGTCCGCTTGTGGAGAGCGCACTAGAGCATGGAAAGGTACTTCAGGACGTGAACTCTCGGGCTACTTGCGAAAATGCTCCCAACCTTGCGGCTTGAGTTCGGAACCGACTCCGTTTTCGTTCATTAGTAAAATGCGCTTCCTGCGCGTGACATGCCCAATCAGGGTCACGGGAACACGGGCGATTCGACGGGGCACGGTTTTATTTCGGGGCGCGACAAACAGGAGCTCGTAATCGTCGCCGCCGTGCAGGGCTTGGCGCAAATCAACCTCCGTGCCGCCCTTCCGGGAAACCGCACGCGGGATTGCGGGAGCACAGATTTCGGCCCCCACACCCGATTCCTCGCAGATATGCCCCAAGTCGGTCGAAAGGCCATCGCTGAGGTCAATCATGGCCGAGGCGAGCCTTTTTTCTCGCAAGAACTGGCCGACGCTGATCCGGGGAACAGGATGAAAGTGCCTGGGGAAGTCCTGCGGCCGCATTTTGTGCCGGGCGAAAAGCTCCTGCAACGCGGCCGACGCTCCTCCAAGCTCGCCCGTGACGTAGATTCGATCACCTGGCCGGGCTCCCGATCGCAAGATGGCTCTTCCCCGCGGCACGGAGCCGAGCACGACGATGTCGGCCAGAATCCCTGCCGGGGATTCGGCAGTATCTCCACCGGAGAGACTCACCTTGAACTCGTCGGCCAGAGCCAGGAATCCTCTCAGGAATCCATCCACCCAGTGTTGCGAAACGCTACGCGGAAGAGCCAGGGAGAGGAATGCTGCAATCGGTTTGCCGCCCATAGCGGCAATGTCACTGAGGCCGCGGGTCAGGCAACGGTGGCCGACCACCTCGGGCGGGTGCCATTCACAGCGAAAATGAATGCCTTCCAGACTGAAGTCGGTTGTGACGAGGGCCTGCTCGCCTGCCGGCAAGCGTATCGCGGCACAGTCGTCTCCAATACCGGTCACCAGATTCGCATTTCGGCGTCGAGCAGCCCGCCGTAACCGTGAAATCAGCGCTTTTTCGGCGAGAGGCACGCTACCCAATATAACCATTGACCATAAGTCGAGCCTAGGCTGCCCAGTGCGAAGTGGCCCGTCGGTAACAGCCCAAAGGTCCCTGTCGCTTACTCCGAGGCGTCTCGTCCCGAAGGCCAAGCTTGGATACGGGCCTTGGTAACCAAAATAGAGTCTGTTCCGCGTTGACACGGGGGAATCTGGTTTGTTACCGTTTGGAAGCTGTTTCCGACACCTTTGGCCAACTTAAGTGCTGCATGCCGTACGAATTGCAGACATTCAGGCTTTTGGGCCTTACCCGGTTCCGGTAGGTAGTTGCAGTACGAGTCAGCAAGCCCCGCATGGGGCAAGGCTTTGGAACTGGGATGCTTCGCCGGACCCCTGTAACCGCAGGCCGTCCGGGCATGGCCCTAAATTTTCATTAACGGAAGGAACGCTTGCGCAAACGCTTCTACATCCTCTTTGTCGCTCGAGATGAGCACGGACAGCTGCGCAAAATTCCTATCCCTGTCCATTATCTCTACATTTTCGTAGTGGGCGCCGCGATCGGTTTCCTGAGCCTGACTGGGATCGCGAGTTCCTATGCCCGGATGCTCCTCAAGGTCTCCAGCTATAACCAGCTGCGCACGGAAAAAGAGGATTTGAAGGGGCGTTATTCCCGCCTGGAGCAGGTTGCCAAGGAGCGGGATGTCCAGGTGGCCTCGCTGGGTTCGCTGGCGAGCGAGGTTTCCTCGCTTTACGGCTTGAAGTCGGATCCCATCCTTGTGACCGCTGCCGAGGATCAGGTGCGGGCTTCTGAGGTGAATTCCTCGCTCGACCAGCTCTACGCTTTGAAGAATTCGGCTCTCAGGCCACCGTTGCCTGACCCGTAACGCGACTACCGCCGATTGGTTGCGGGCAAACTCCGCTCCCAACCTCTGGCCGGTCGAAGGTCAGGTGACGGGGTCATTCGGCGAACGCATCGATCCATTCAATGGTGAAGGCGCGTTTCATACCGGGGTCGATATCGCAGCCACGGTGGGCCAGCCAGTCGTCGCACCCGCGGATGGCGTCGTGGATTTCGCCGACTTCATGGGCGGGTACGGTCGAGCGATCATTCTTGAGCACGGTCACGGCATCGTTACGCGCTTCGGACACCTATC
>QIAH01000415.1 GCA_003225465.1 Acidobacteriota bacterium
AGGACTTCGTCCATTCTTCGGCTTGGGCTCCCTGGGCCAGGGAGACGGAGAGGCAGAGACCGATCGCAATCCAAAGGAAACGCCGCATGAGGATGACTCCTGGGACGCGAGGAGGCACACGTGGGACGCGTCCCTGGGTAAATACGTGGATGGGTGGCGGGAGGTTCCGGGAATTTTCGCGAGTTCCGAGGGTCGGCACGTCCAAAAGAGCTTCGGGGGCGATAAGTTGGGGGCGCGTTGGAGTTTCACCCACCCTGCTTGGACGGGCGAGACGCCGGTCCCTCCACGTGCTAGTTCCGATATGCCATGCGAATGAGGCTGCGTTCGGAAAAGGGCAGATACAGCAATCCGGCGGTGGCGGCGAAGGCGGCTCCGAAGCCTATCTTTTCGGCCAAGAGGAAAGGGGCGATGGCCCAGAGTTCATCGATGACCAGGATCGCGGGGTACAGGCGCTGAAACTTCTCTCCTAAGCGCAGGTGATCGAAGGCGACGCCGGAAATGAGGTAACAGCGCAGGGGAATGCCGATGCCTGCGGTCACGAGCACCGCGGTGACGATGGCGGTGGCTCCCCAACCGGGCAGGAAGGAGTCAGCGATGCGGTGAACCTCCAGCCAGCGGAACAGGGCTGCGAGATAGAAGATGAGGTACATGATCTGGATGAGGATGAAGAGTCCGCGGGTCAGGCTTCGGCGGGGAATGGGGATTTCGAGTTCGGGGTGAAGGTCGATGGGACTCGGAGGGGCGGGCTCGGGACTAAGCGGTGCAGGTGTATCCTCGGCGGCCGGAGCGGCGGGGTTGCCGTTCACCTGCACGGGAGCTATGAAGCGGTAGCCGCGGCGGGCTACGGTCTGCACAAAACGGGGGTTGGCGGCGGCGTCGCCGAGGGCTTCGCGCAGCTTGTTTACGGCGGTGTTGAGACCGTGGTCGAAATCGACGAAGGTGTCGTCCGGCCAGAGTTTGCTGTGCAGGTCTTCGCGTGCGACCATTTCGCCGGGACGCTCGAGCAACATGGCAAGGACTCGGAAAGGCTGCTCCTGGAGGCGGATGCGGGTACCGTTCTTGCGCAGTTCGCCGGAGACGAGGTCTACCTCAAAGGCCCCAAAACGCACGGCTTTGCGCGGGCTTGCTTCCGGCATAGGCATGACAACGACGCGGTAGTTTAACATCGCGGGACGCCTGGGTTAGACCATGAGTCGAGCGCCGAACGGGCAATTCGAAGCGCACCACCGAGTCACAGAGACACAGAGAAGAAATCGGGTTGGTTTTCTTTGTGACTCTGTGTCTCTGTGGTCGTGGAGGGGGATTTCGGAAATGAATTCCCCCGGGTTCACCTTGCAGCCATCCGGCGCTACAATGTGCCGGTGATCTCCCCCATCGAGAACAAGCCGCCCTCTGAGCACCATACTCGCCATCACGTGTACGCCCTCGAAACCACAGGACTGCTGATCATCGCGGCGACGCTGCTGACCATCACGCTCGCGCGCTACTGGTACGCGCTGCATTGGAGCTTGCGCTGACGGGTGATCCGCTGCTGGTTGCGATTCTGGGTCCCACCGCCAGCGGCAAGACTGCGCTTTCGCTCGAACTCGCGGAACGGTTTCAGGGAGAGATCGTCAACTGCGATTCGGTGGCGATGTACCGGGAGTTCGAGATCGGCACGGCCAAGCCGAGCGCGAAAGAACGAGCGCGCGTCCCGCATCATCTGTTCGACCTCGTTGCGCCCGACTCCTATATGACGGCCGGGGAGTATGCGCGCCAGGGACGACAAATTCTGAATGACATTAAGGCTCGCGGCCACCTGCCGATTGTTGTTGGCGGGACCGGCCTTTACCTGCGCGCGCTGCTGGAGGGGTTGTTTCCGGGTCCGCAGCGGTCGGAGGAATTGCGCGCTCGATTGCGGGAAGCAGTGGAGCGAAGGGGGACGGTTTATCTGCACCGGATCTTGCGGCGTCTGGATGCGGAGGCTGCGGGGAAAATCCATGCTAATGACACGCCAAAGTTGATCCGGGCGATCGAAGTTTGCGTGGCGGCGCGCCGGCAGATGACCGAGATGTGGAAGCAGGGGCGGGAGCCGCTCAAGGGCTTTCGCGTTATGCGGGTCGGGTTGAATCCGGATCGGAATGCGCTTTACGCGCGCATCAACGAGCGGGCGTGCCGGATGTTTGAGAACGGTTTGGTGGAAGAGACTCGGGGGTTGCTGGAGAAGTATGGGGAGGCGGTGGGGCCGCTTGGCTCACTGGGCTACAAGCAGGCGGTGCAGTTGCTGCGCGGGGAAGTCAGCCGGGAGGCGGCGATTCGGGCGGCACAGCAGGCGCATCGCAACTATGCCAAGCGGCAGCTGACTTGGTTTCGGCGAGAGCCGGAGGTGGTTTGGCTGGCGGGGTCCGGGGAGGAGGCTGGGGTTCGGGAGGAGGCGGGAGAGGCTATTCGAGAGAGGCTCTAGGGAGAGGCTCTAGGCTTTAGGCTTTAGGCTTTAGGCTCTAGGCTCTAGCAAATCCCGCAATTGTTTTCGCCGCGTGCTCGGGGCTTCAATCGGCGTTGAGACTGGGGAGTTTGGGACTCGACTAACTTCGAGGCGCTTTTCAAGGCGCGCGTTTTGTGACTCACAGACGTCAAGGTGTTCTCGAGTGTTGGTCTTCGAAAATCCCATCCTAACCTCGCACAGAACGCGAGGTTAGGGTGGGGCACCCGGTGTTGAAGTATTTAGCTCATCTTGGCCGAAAGAAAATCAAGCCGGGCTTTGCCCGGCTGCCCAGACGAGGGCGTCTGGGCCTACGCGGATGGCCGTGCTATCGTCTCGGGTATGCGCTCTGTCATTTCACTTCTTCTTACGTTCCTGATGACGACTTCCTTGTTTGCCAAAGAGCACTTCCAGAAGCCCGGGCCGATTCATCTTGATCGCGATGGGGAGAAATGGGCGGAGAAGACTTTGCGCAAGCTGTCGAC
>QIAH01000416.1 GCA_003225465.1 Acidobacteriota bacterium
GATTCCGTGTGTCCTGATACCGCCATAGACTCTTAGCCACATTCCCTCGGAGACTCTATGAAATCGAAATCGGCAAAGCTAAGTTTCCTGCTGAGCTGTGCTCTTGGCGTCAGCACTTTAGCGGTCGCACAGACCTCGTCGCCGAATACGCCGGGCAGCCATTTAGCTCCTTGCGTACCTGTCAATAACGGTTCGGGCACTCATGCTCAATATCGCCCAGGGACTCCGTCAAATCCTCCCAGTACTTTGCCGGGCACCACGGTTCCAGGAACCACCACACCCTGTGTTGCACAAGATGGCACAGTAGTTACACCGAGCTCGTCTGGCACAACGGGAACTGCAATGCAGTCAGGCTCGCAGGGATCATCCGGTTCTCAGTCCGGAAGCTCCCAACCCGGCCCCGCCAGTGGAGGGCAATCCTCGGGTTCGGGTGCGCAATCGCCCTCGGGAAACTCACCGGGCACAAATCAGCAGAACTCGCCATCCTCTCCCAACAGCTCCAAATCCAATCCGGGATCGGCGGGCAACGCGAATTCGCCCAACAGCAAAAATCCGCAGAACAGTCCGAATTCACCAAATCAGAATTCAAACAATCCAAATTCAACGAATCCAAATTCCACCAATTCGAATTCGCCTAATTCGACTTCCCCGAATACGAATTCACCGAACACGAACTCTCCCAATACGAACTCTCCCAATACCACCACAAAACCGCAAAATCCGCCGCCGCCCAGTTCTGGAGGAAACCCACCTCCTCAGGGGTGCTGAAGGTGGAAATGCGTTCCCCATGCTCCCGTGTCCAGACATCTTGTTCTCAGCACAGCCAAGATCGTGTGGATGCGGGAGCCCTTCCTTTGCGCTCCCTGATGCCCTTTAGCATGGCGACTTTTTATCGAATCCATGAGAAACGCACTCAAACACAAACGTGGTGCCTCGCGCATGCCGTCTCGCAATCGCTCCCCTGAGCCGCAGCAGGCATACGCTGCCCCGCTTCCCTGCCTCCGCGAGGCAGCTGCCTCGTGCAAAGCTTGCGACCTTTGGAAAGCAGCCACACAGACCGTTTTTGGGGAAGGACGTGCCGATGCCACCATCATGCTCGTGGGAGAGCAGCCCGGAGACCTCGAGGATCGTGCCGGGCGACCATTCGTGGGGCCCGCCGGAAAACTACTGGACCAGGCTCTCGTCGAAGCGGGAATCGATCGCTCCGATGTGTACGTCACCAATGTGGTAAAGCATTTCAAGTGGTCTCCCGCGGAACGCGGGAAGAAAAGGATTCATAAGAAGCCGCGCGATTCAGAGATTCAAGCCTGCCGGCCCTGGCTCGACGCTGAGTTGGCCGTTGTGAAGCCCAAGATCTTGGTCTGCTTAGGAGCAACCGCGGCTCAATCACTGCTTGGGAAGGATTTTCGCGTTAGCCGCCAGCGTGGACAGATTATCGAGTCTCCGTTAGCGCCTCACGTCGTCGCCACTGTGCATCCATCATCCATCCTGAGAGCACAGGATGACGAATCCCGACACTCGCAGATGCAAGCTTTTATTCAGGATCTCAAGCATGTTGCCCGATTCCTCAAGGGAGATAAGGCTGCCTAGTCGTTTTCGACATCCAACGCAAGACCGATGTGCATTTTAAGCGAATACAATGCGCGGCTTTACCTGATTGCCTGACGCGATCTGGGGGTTCCAGCGCTCGGTTTGCGCAGGGCGCTTCGTTCCGCATTGAGTTCAGGAGCGATGCTTTCTGCTTGCTTTAAATGACTCTCTAGGGTCGGCAGCGACTTCTCTGCGAACTCTTTGATATCCATGTCCTGCGCAGAGTTACGTTCCCGCGAAAACGTCGCAACGTCTTCCTTATGCTCCTTCAGCATCTCCGCCATATAGGCATTGTCGAACTGCTCGCCTGAAAATTTCGCAAGCCGGTCTTTTGTCGCTTTGTTCTTGGCGCTGAGGCCTTTTGGGAGATCTACGCGTTTGCTGCTTCCGATTCTTTCCAACTGGTCTCTGGCTTTGCCGTTATCTTTCACCATAGTTTGAGCAAAGTTCTTCAATTGCTGACTGGATGCTTTCTGAAGGGCTAGCCTCGCCATTTCCACTTCGGCCAAATTATCGTCGGCAGCTTTTTTGAGGAATTGTTGATCACTCGCATTGGCGTTCGATGATCTTCGCGTCCCGGACCCCTGTCCCGCCGATACCCGGCTCCCGGATTCTGTTACTGACACAGCTAAGAATAGGCCTGCCATCATCAATCCCACTCCGACCCTGCAGACGATCTTGTCGAAAGCGTCCATCGCCCAATCCTCCTCAGAATTCTCATCTTTAAACTAAGTGCAGAGGGTCTGATCCACAATCGGGGATACCCCCCAAGCAGCGATCGCTCCCCACCTAACCGGAAATCAGGTCTCCCGAGATGGATGCATATTTCGCCAGGAAGGCGGCCCGTCCACGTCCGGAAAACTCCATCAGGAACGCTGGCAAACTACATAAAGCACTTGATGCAACAACTTGCCGCTCCTTCGTAGGCTTGAATCGGAGGGACATGTATGCCAGAAAAAGAGACCCTTGATCGTGCTCGAGAAGATGCTCGCGAAGGAAAATCATCCAGCACGCAGGCGGGCGAGTTTGTCCGTGAGGAAATGCACCATATCCGCGAAGGCAAGCACGGCGCCCGTTCTACCAAGCAGGCAATTGCGATCGGTCTGTCAAAGGCCAGGCGCGCGGGTGTAAAGCTGCAGCGGCCGCGCAAGGGCACAGCTTCGGCCCAAACAAGGTCAAAGGCCGGCGCCGATCTACGCAGGGGGCGGACCCGCCGCAAACCATCGCAGAAACGTTCCCGGGCAACGACCAGGGCACTCCAGCGTGAAGGTCGCTCCGCCGCTTCCAGGCGATCGCTGTCGAGTCAAGCGCGCAAAACAGCACGCACACGCGGCTCTGCCGCTCGCAGGCGCGCTGCCATGAAAGCGGTTCGAACCAAGGGAAGTCGCGGACGCTCGCAAGCTGCTCGCAAGGCCGCGAGAACCCGTGCCGCGTAGTTTCCCGGCAATTAGTCCCCAGCGGAGGGCGCGCGTCTGAATCCCCACAGAGATGAGCGCGCCTATTCTTCTTCTAAGGGTCTTGGCCCGTGTGACTGCAACGTCGCCTGTATTGTCGGTGGCCAGCATCAAGGTTCTAATCTCGCCATGAGCGCCAAACCAAGTTGGTCAAACCCAAAACTCATCTTCGATGCCGCCCTGGCGGACCTGAATAGCGACAATTCCAGGTTGAGTGATGCCGATTCGATCGTCCTCGACCGTGCCCGGCCGCTTCGAGCACAAAGGGAAAGTAACCGCCTTAGAAGAGAGCGAGCTCTGAACGAAGCCGCAGAGGCTTTAGCCAAGCTCTGGAAACGGTGACTCCGCACCTTTGCCGCCGAAGATGTAAATGACCCATCGGCCCCTGTTTCTGCATACCTATGGGAACCGGAACCCCGGTTTCAATTCGCAGCGATAAACCTTCGTTTGATCCGGATTGACGCGTGCATTACAACTTGCCCAGCTTAGAAACAAGTTTGGCCCAAGGGGAAAAACAATCCGCTCGCCATTTAGATCGGACTCTATGCAGATTCCCTCGGCATCCGCAGGTAACGTGAAATTCAGCGTCGGGCCAAAGATCACAGGATACGATTCGTGGACGATTGACGTTTCCATGGGATGAAATACTTCAGCCTCCATGAGAAAGGTCGCAGTATCGGACCAGTTGCGAACAGAAACAGTAATTGTCTGACCACCCTCCGCCAGCCCATCATCCTGAATTCTCGTAAAAGGACAAGGCCCTGCGATGCACGATACACGTGCGTTCCGGAACTCGTTCCCGGGTCCGGCGTCAAGGCTTGCAGAGCTGATGGCCGCCTTCCATTTGCCGTCTGGCGAGCATGGATGTTGGCCGCGACAGGGAACATTCCCGCGGTTCTCCACCTGGAACGTTTTTACTGCGCTTCCCACGCT
>QIAH01000268.1 GCA_003225465.1 Acidobacteriota bacterium
TGGCGACGCCGATGCTGGAGGCGAGCAGGCGGTGGGGTTCGCGGGTGCTGTTTTCAGCGACCACGGCGAAGACCACTTCGCCCGGGTGAAGGAACTTCAGTCCGGTAGCGCGCGGCACGAGCTTGCAGTTTGGCGGGAAAATCGAGGAAACCCGAACCAGGTTTTGAGCGGCGATCCCTGCGTCCCGCAGCGCCAGCTCGAAGGAAGTCAGCCGTTCGCGATGCTTACCGACCCCCTTGGTGAAGAAGATCCGCTTCGGGACCATGTCCTTGCTCAATTCATTTGCCTCCAGAGGTGCGCGAGAGTTCGAGAAAACGCAAATCTAACATAGCGATTTGTGAACGTTGGATGAAAAGTACCGGAAAGACCCAAAAAAATCACGGGAGTCCCTAGCGAGACTCCCGTGCGCTGCCGAAGACTACCTTGGGGGAGGGCAGCGAAATCTCGAGACTATTTCGCGGCTGCGACAGACGCCACCTGGATGGTATCGCCGTCCAGCGTGCCACTGACTTTGGCGTCAGAGCCGGCCAACTTGTCGAGACTGGCGAGCGCAGCTTTGTCGCTGGTGTTCAGGAAGTAGAGCTTGTCGCCGACCACCAGAGCATATTTTGAACCTTTGCCCACGCAGGCGTGCGTGCAGTCGGCTTCGGAGCCCGACATCATGTGATGGGCGCCGCACATCGCATCACTTATCTTGCCAGTGAAGCTCTGAGCCTTGCCGCCAGCAAGGGCTGCGGACGCTAAAATCAGGACTGCCAAAAAGCTGCCGACTTGCTGCAAACGTGCTTTCATGCGAACTTTTTCCTCCTAGGATTCAAGCCCCTGGGTGTTTGGCCCCGGGACTGGCAAGGGCTAATGACCCAATAGATTATCAGATTCACGCCGGGCTTTGGTCGCGTCCCGGACACTTACTTGTTCCTGTTCTTCCAAATCACGATGAGGGTTTTAGACCGTAGCGCAAGGTCACATCGACGGTCTTTTCCTTCTCGTTGACCCCTTCGTGGATGCTGACCGTCCAGGTCACGTCTCGCGAAAGCAGCTTCACCGTCTGTTCGAAGAATCGTCTGGGATAGGTGGCGTCGTAGGGATCCGCTTCGCGCAAAGTCCAGGCTTCCCGCAGACGGTCCACGGTCTTTGCATCCAGGCCCTGAATGTCCAGATCGCCTAGATGAAAAACGTCCCCCTCGTTTACTTCCAGCTTGTAGGCGACGGAATTCGCGGCGTCGTCGAACTCGGGCACGGGCTTCACCGTCGCCAGCATGTAGCCCCGGGTGCCATAGAATTTCTGAATGGCGTCCAAGTCGGTGCGCAACTGCTCGGCATTGATGGTCTCGCCGACCTGCGCGTGGACCATGCCCTGCAGTTTGTCTGCCTTGAGCGCGCTGTTTCCTTCCCACGCGAAGCTTGACAGCTTGTATTGGCGACCAGGAGTGATGAGGAGCTGAACCTGTATCAGCGTGTCCTCGTCGATATCCTTCAGGACCTTGGCCTGCGGATCACCGATGGCAGCCTTGAGAAAACCTCGCTCCAGATAGATGGGCAGCAAGTTCTTCGCGGCATACGCCTGAACCTCGGTGCGGACGTAGTCTTTCCCGACCAGATTTTGCGCCGCGGCATTCAGTGCTGGAAGTTCTTCCGACCCGGCTCCCGAGAACTGCACCTCTTCAATCCTGAGGTTCAGGCCGCTGGCTCGGAAATTGATGGCGTCAACCGGTCCGGCATTATCCTTGCTGTCGCGCATGTAGTCAGCCCGAGCCGCCAGATTGTGCTGCACCAGGAGCGCTTGCAGAACGTCCGAAACCTGGTCGCTGAAGGTGCCCCCAACGGGAACTTCTCCCTTAAAAAGCGGAAGGTGCTCGCGGATTTTTTCCCTTAACTCGTCGTCAGAGAACCAGACGAAATTTTCGAAATGTGCGGGCACCAACTTGTCGGCGTCGGCGAGTTGCAGATCGAGCTTCGTTCCCGTCGGCGTGTGCGCGTAGCTATAGGCGACATTGCTGAAAAAGCCAGACTCGCCCAGCCGCTTTCCGGCTTTGTCGAAATCGTCCTGGGTGACGACTGATCCGATCTCCAGCCCGGATGCGGCGATTACCTCCTGCGAAGTGAAGCGCTGGGTGCCGGTCACGTGAACGGAGGCGAGCCTCTGTTCACTCGGCGAGGGCCTCGGCGCGGATGTACGCGCTTGACCCAGCGCGGAGACAGTCAGAAGAAGGACGAAGAACGTGGTATGGAGACGGCGGGTGATCACTAACAGAATTTTATCCGATGTGCGGGGCGAAGTGGGATGGGTCCGCCATATCCCTCAGCGGCTAAAGCCGCATCCATTTTGTGATTCTTACGGCTGGGCTGAAGCCCAGCCCCTTCAAATCCGCGTTTCAAATTCAGATATGTTGAGAGTTTGTTGTCGATGTCGGTCTTTTGGAAAATTCCCCACCCTAACCTTTTCGAGAGCGGGATCCAGCGCCTTGATTTTTACCGCCGTTTCGATAAACACCAGGGCTGCGCGGCTGAGAGCCTTGTCCTTTCGAAAAACCAGGGCCAGATCGCGACGGATGTGCGCATCGGCGATGGGGATGATCGCGAGCGTATTGGCTCGTACATCTTCCGCGACATTGGAGCGCGCGATGAAGCCCACTCCAACATCTGCGGCCACGAAGCGCTTCAGCAATTCACTGGAGTCGAGTTCCATCGACACTTGGGGCTTCATGCGCCTCTCATGAAAAAGATTTTCGAGGGCGTCGCGCGTGTGACCACTCTTGGGCATGAGCAGGGGAAATGCTCCAACTTCCTCGATGGTCGCCGATTTCAGGCGCGCCAGCGGATGGTGCGGCGGCGCAATGATGACCAGTTCATCACGGTGGATGGGAACCACCGTGAGCCGGGCATCAGTGACGGGCAGCGAGACCACTCCGAAATCGACGGAATTGTCGATCAGCGAGTCGAGCGTCTTGGCGTAGTCGGCGCGCTTGATTCCGACCGCGACATCGGGATAGTTCTTTTTGAACTCGGCGAACACTTCCGGCAAAACGTGCAGACACGTGCCTTCATTGGCGCCCACCACGATTTCCCCACGGGGAATGCGCTCGGTCTCGGCGATCGCCACGCAAACGGCTTTGCGCTCCTCGATCGCGTTCTCGGCATATTTCAGAAAGAGCTTGCCGGCAGCTGTCAGAGAAACCTTTCCACCCGAACGGTCGAGCAAGCGGGCGCCGACCTCTTCTTCCAAGGCACGAATCTGTGACGAAACGGCGGGTTGCGTGCGGAAGCGCTTCTCCGCGGCGCGCGAGAACGAGCACAGGCGGGCTACTTCGAGAAAGGTTTCCAGTTGATCGAAGTCCATGTCGTGTGCAGGTTGCCAGTAGTTCTTCCGCTCGTTCGCGCTGAGATAATTTTCCGGAGTGATAGCCAGCGCGTGAGCCGATTTGATACGGCCACTATCATAAACGGTTCGAATCGGAAGCATTGAAACAATCGATTTCCATATTTGCGAGCGCGCACTTAAGATGCGGGCAACCGAGAATTGGCGTGAGAAGCAGGGTCTGGGTTGCGGCCCTGCCTTCTTTTAAATTTTCGAGACGCTGCGCCAGAAAGTTCGCCTTCGGCTCTCGCCGAAGCCTCGCAAATCCTGCAGCCCATCCATAAGCCCCTCTTATCGCTCCCATAAAAACAATCAATTTCGGCCCGCTCCCTTCGTGCTTCTACACTCTAGCGGCAACAGCAACGATCCGGCGCGCTGCTTTCCGCTGTTTTCGCAGACCTCCGCAGAAATCAGGCGAGCTTCGCTCGCCTGGGCAGACGAGGGCGTCTGCCCCTACGCGAAATCAGCGAGCTGACCTCAAACAGAAATTCCTCGGGCAGGAAGGGAGACATGGCGGACCCGAAGAGCGTGTTGGAATTTGCGAAGCGAAATGACGTCAAGATTCTCGACCTGCGTTTTACGGATCTGCCCGGGTTATGGCATCACATCTCCTACCCGATTGAGCAGTTGACCGAGGCTGGGTTTGAAGAAGGCTTCGGAATGGATGGCTCCTCCATCCGGGGTTGGGCTGCGATCCACGAGAGCGACATGCTGCTGATTCCCGATCCCCGCTCCTACCTCCTGGACCCGTTCACGGAGGTCTCGACGCTGGTGATGGTGGCGGATGTGATCGATCCGGTCACCAAGCAGCGCTACGACCGCGATCCTCGTTACATTGCGCGTAAGGCAGAGCTTTATCTGGCATCCTCCGGGGTGGCCGACACGGCCTATTTCGGGGCGGAAGCCGAGTTCTTTATTTTCGACAACATCCGTTTCGATCAGCGTGAGCAGCACGGCTTCTACTTCATCGACGCGGAAGAAGGACGCTGGAACTCGGGCCGAGTCGAAAACAATCTCGGCTATCGGCCGCGTTTTCGGGAAGGCTATTTCCCGGTGCCTCCCACCGACCATTACCAGGACTTACGGACCGAAATGGTGGTGGCGATGCAGAACGCGGGCCTGGCGGTTGAATGCCACCACCACGAAGTCGCCACGGCGGGGCAAACCGAAATCGACCTGCGCTTCGATTCGCTGGTGAAGTCGGCCGACCACATGCTGCTGTTCAAATACATCGTGAAGAACGTCGCGAACCAGTACGGCAAGACCATCACCTTCATGCCCAAGCCGATCTACGGCGATAACGGAAACGGCATGCACACCCACCAGTCGCTGTGGAAAGACGGCAAGCCGTTGTTTGCGGGAGACGGCTACGCGGGGTTATCGCAAATCGCGCTCTGGTATATCGGTGGGCTGATCAAGCACGGCCCCGCTTTGGCCGCTCTGATCGCGCCGACTACCAACTCCTACAAGCGGCTCGTGCCTGGATTTGAAGCGCCCGTGAATCTCGCCTACTCGCGCCGCAACCGCTCGGCCGCCTGCCGGATTCCGATGTACTCCGCGTCGCCGAAAGCAAGAAGAGTCGAATTCCGTCCGCCCGATCCGAGCTGCAATCCCTATCTCGCCTTTGCTGCCATGATGATGGCAGGCCTCGATGGCATCGAGAGCAAGATGGACCCTGGTCCGCCGCTCGACAAAGATGTCTACGATCTCACGCCCGAAGAGC
This sequence comes from Acidobacteriota bacterium, assembly GCA_003225465.1. Classification (GTDB taxonomy): domain Bacteria; phylum Acidobacteriota; class Terriglobia; order Terriglobales; family Acidobacteriaceae; genus Gp1-AA133. Next base: position 5,082 of record QIAH01000268.1, read on the forward strand.
TGGCCATGGTGCCTTCGATGCCGGGCTCGCTCGAAGACGCGCTGGATGCGCTCGAACGGGACTCTGCCTTTCTGCTCAAGGGAGACGTATTCACCGAAGAGCTGCTGCGCACTTATATCGAATACAAGCGGGAGAAAGAAGTCGATGCGGTGCGGCTAAGACCGCATCCCTACGAGTTCTTGCTGTATTACGACATCTAGAGCGATGCGGCTGTAGACATCCTCACATCTTGCCTGGGAGTGCTCGTCGTGGAACATCAAGCGACCCGAGCACCGAGATTCAAGATACAATGGCGCGCTTTTCAAACGAGCGCAGCTCACAGGTTTTCCACCGTCTATCGAGCCATCGTTAGTCGGCATGCGGGTGCGTTCCCTGGGACCCACGGAGCCTTCATGAAGCTTGCACTGAAGATACTTCTTGTTCTGACGATCACGGCTGTTGCAAACGCGCAGCAAAAGCCTTCCTCCGCTGTTGGTGGGGGGAACCTCTTCTTTCCTAGAAACTTTATCTGGGGCTACAGCCAGTTCGACGTGGCTCCGCCGCACAACGAACCCGATCCCAACCTGTGCGCGGCCAATGCCGGAGATTTCGGCGGCAAGGACGCCCCCTGCAACGCCTTCGCGCGCTACATGCTTTCGGGATACGTGGAGGTGCGCCCCTTTGCCCGGACCCAACTGCGCCGCCTGTTCTTCTTCGGCGCCCCCACATTTCTGTTTGGCAAAAACATCCCGCACACCCTCTATACATGGTCTCCCGACGCGATTGGATGGGAACGCTCCTGGGGAGCCGGCATTGAGATCGGACGCGGCTTCGAGATGCGCGTGACGCAGCATTTCCTGTTTCAACGCTTGGGCGCGCGCGACCGCTATCTGGGTCCGGCGGATCTTGGCACAAACGGACCCTGGGGTCGTTATAACGTGATTGGGGTGAGGAAGTACTTCGGTCATCGCGACGCGAGCGTCGCTCTTGCGCTTTCAATGTCGAATCAGCCGGCCTGCCTTGACGGGGCGAGACGCCCATCCCTCCACAAGCAGAGAAGAGAAGCTTATGCAGCGCGGGCAATCGCCGGAGACGGCCGCCGGTTGCGCCGCACCAGCCAGATGATCAGCGCAATGATTCCAGCGAGAAACAAAAACGGCGCAACGAAGATCAGAAACAACCAGATGGTGCCTTGCATCGAGGTGACCTCACCGCCCGTCATAGCTCCGGACTGGCGCCGCACGACGCCTCCAATGGCCGTGCTGTCGCCGCCAATTTTGGCGCCGTTAGCCACCCGGATGTCTCCCGCGATCCCATCCTGCTCGAGGACCAAGTTGCCGACGAAGACCGTAGCGTCGCCACCGATCTTGGAACCGTTGGCAGCGCGAATCTGGCCCAGAAACGATGTCACTTCGCCCGACACGGCCGCGTTCTGCTCGATCACGATGTTGCCGCGAAAGGTCGTGATATCGCCGTTCACCTGACCTTGCACGTAAACGGAACAATTGAAGCAGGTCAGCTCCCCGACTTTTTGGTCTGCCGCAATGCGAATGTCGTGGCCGAATTGAGTGTAGTCGGCCGCACCTTTGGCGAACGCTGAAGGGAGAAGTACCGCGAAAGCCAGGGCGACAAGCGGCAGGCGGCGAAAAAGCGAAAATTTCATGATTTGCCTCAATCCAGGGGAACTGCGCGAAGCGCGCGATCGGACTAGAGAAATTCTCACCTCCGCCGGAAGGGATGTCAAGGCGCGCTGTTCGGACGCACCCGCTGACTTACTGCTTGCCGGAGTCGCGCAGGAAGCTTCCAATCGTCTCGTTCAGGAACTTTTCATCCGCCGGGCTGCCACCGGCCCCGGCCGTGTGTCCCCAAAGGGATGGGATGGGGGTCAGGGTCACGGTATGCATGAACCCCGCTTCATAGCGCGCATCGCCGATAGGGAAGTACAGATCCGTTTCCGATGGCATGTAGAGGAAGGGAACCTTGATCGACCCCAACGCGCGTGCGACATCGCCCCCGAATCCCGGCGTCCCTCCTACATCATGCTTCTCCCACGTGCGCGCTTGCAGGATCAGGTCGTTGGCGTCGGCTCCGGGAATGAAGTTCGTCCGAAACTTGTTCAGGACAGATTCGAAGGTCGTTCCTGGCTTTGCTCCTTCGCGCCATAACTCCTTGCGCCACCATTCCTGAGAAAACAGCCAGGCCGTCCACACTATGCCGAACGCTTCGAGGCCCTTCTTGGGCGGAGAAGTATAGTCACCATTCTGAAAGGCGGCGTCGGCGGTTAACGCGGCAATCTGGCCCTCCAGCCGTACAAATCCATGGGGATAGGTTTTCGCGGTGCCCGCTGTAGCCACGATGCGATCGGCGAAGGTTGGATAACTGACCGCCCACTGAAACGCCTGCTGCGCCCCCATGGAGAACCCGATAATTGCGCGCACGTGCTGGATGTGGAGTTCTTCGGTAAGCAGCCGATGCACCGCCTCCACGTTGTCGCGGATCGTCGTCACCGGGAAACGCGGCCCGTGATAAGGCTCCGGAGTATTGCTGGGCGAGGACGAATGCCCGTTGCCAAACAACTCGGTGGCGACCAGGAAAAGCTGCGCAGTGTCGAGCGCGTGATTCGGACCAATGAGCCACTCGTAGCCGTGGAAGTCAGCCATATAATGCGACGGCAGCAGAATCACGTTGTCCTTAGCGGCGTTCAGATGCCCATACGTACCATAGACGACATGGGCCTCGGGCAAGGTCACGCCGCTCTCGGTCTTGAACTTCGCAATTACGAACTCATGGCGTTCGCCGGTGTCGGGCTTTGCCGGGACGTCCTGGGCGAGGAGAGCAGGGCAGAGCAGGAACAGGAGAAGTAATTTCTTCATGCGCGATCCTCAACCTGACACGGAGGTGTCTGGAGATCGGCGCGATTCTAGCATCCGGATTGCGTGCCGAGTCGACGGGACGTTTGCATCAGCCGTTCCTACACGGGCGAAACGCGCCTGCCTTCACGGGACCAGGCAAACACTTATGGGAATCGGCGCGTTTTCTCTATAATGGAGGGTTTTCACCCAACGCAAGGAGCCTTTCATGGCGCAGTCGTTCAATGGTGTCGCTGTGCCCGCGGATGGAGCGCGGATTTCGTACAAAGATGGCAGCTATCAGATCCCGGACAACCCGATCGTGCCCTTCATCGAGGGCGACGGCACCGGACGCGACATCTGGAAAGCTTCGGTGCGGGTATTCAACGCCGCCGTTGAAAAGGCATACAAGGGCAAGCGGCGCGTTGCCTGGTACGAAGTGTTCGCGGGCGAAAAGGCGAAGGCAAAGTTCGACACCTGGCTTCCCGACGACACGGTCGACGCCGTGCGCGAATTCCGCGTAGCCATCAAAGGCCCACTCACGACGCCGGTGGGCGGCGGCATTCGATCCCTGAATGTCGCCTTACGACAGATTCTGGATCTCTACGGCTGCGTTCGTCCCGTGAAGTACTACAAGGGCGTGCCTTCGCCGGTAAAGCACCCCGAGCGCATGGACCTCGTGATCTTTCGCGAGAACACAGAGGATGTCTATGCCGGTATCGAGTGGGAGGAAGGAAGCGCCGAAGCCGCCAAGCTGATCGAATTCCTCAATAAAGACATGCTCAAGGGCGGCAAGAAACAAGTCCGCCTCGATTCAGGAGTTGGAATCAAGCCGATTTCCGTCACCGGCACGAAGCGCCTGGTGCGCATGGCCATCCAACACGCTCTCGAGAACGGCCGCAAGAGCGTCACGCTCGTCCATAAGGGCAACATCCAGAAGTTCACCGAAGGCGCATTCCGCAAGTGGGGATACGAGCTCGCGACCGACGAGTTTCGCGACAAAGTGGTCACCGAGCGCGAGAGCTGGATTGTCGACAACAAAGATAAAAATCCGAATCTGTCCGTCGAAGAAAACGCCAATTTGACCGAGCCCGGCCTGGAATTTGCCCCGGAAGAATTCCGGAAATCGACTTACAAAGAAGTGAAAGATGTGCTGGATCGGATCTACGCGACGCATGGTCATGGAGCCTGGAAGAAGAAGCTCATGATCAACGACCGCATTGCCGATTCGATCTTTCAGCAGGTGGTCACGCGCGCCGACGAGTACACCGTGCTGGCGACGCCCAACTTAAACGGCGACTACATCTCGGACGCCTGCGCGGCCCAGGTAGGCGGCCTGGGCATCGCGCCGGGAGCCAACATCGGCGATGGTTACGCCATTTTCGAAGCGACCCACGGAACCGCGCCCAAGTATGCTGACCGCGACGTCATCAATCCGGGCTCGGTGATCCTGTCGGGTGTCATGATGTTCCGCTTTCTGGGATGGGCGGAAGCCGCCGACCTGATTGAGCGCGGCATGGAGCGCACGATCGAACAGAAGAAAGTCACCTACGATTTCGAGCGCCTGATGGAGGGCGCTACCAAGGTCAAGACCAGCGAGTTCGGCAACTACATCATTGAGAACATGGACGCCGTGATGCTGGCGGGAGTGCCTTAAACCAGGTCGCGGAGTAAGTTTGAGAAGTTTTCCGCGTCCTTTGCGGCCGTTCTCTGCGAACTCTGCGGTTTAGGATTTGCAGTTGCCTGGCGACGCCGAGGACCTCAGCGGCTAAAGCCGTGTTGATTTTGCGGCTCTTACGGCTCGGCTTGAAGCCGAGCCCTTTCAAAACGCAGCTTCACGAGAGTTTTTCAGCAAACTGTGAACCCGGGCCCTTTCAAAGCGCAGTTATCCCTAGAGTTTTTCAGCAACCTGTTGGAGATTTTCAGTTCCGGGAAAGGACGATTTCATGCGAAAAAAAGTGACCATCGTAGGTTCCGGCAACGTGGGCGCCACCGCCGCCCACTGGATTGCTTCCAAGGAACTGGCGGACGTTGTACTGATCGATATCATCGACGGCGTTCCCCAAGGCAAGGGCCTCGATCTGCTCGAAGCGATGCCCATCGAGAAACGGGACTCTCACATTCTGGGCACGCAGGACTACAGGGACACTGCGAACTCTGACATCGTTGTGATCACGGCCGGGGTCCCGCGCAAGCCCGGCATGAGCCGCGATGATCTCCTCAACATCAATCACAACATCATGAAGACGGTGGTCGGGGAAGCCGTGAAGTATTCCCCGAATTGCATTCTGATCGTCGTGTCGAACCCGCTGGACGCGATGGCGCAAGCCGCCTACAAGATGAGCGGCTTTCCGCGCGAGCGCGTGATCGGCATGGCGGGCGTGCTTGATTCCGCCCGCTTTCGGACGTTCATTGCCCAGGAACTCAACGTGAGTGTCGAGAACGTAACCGCATTTGTACTGGGCGGGCACGGGGACACGATGGTTCCGTTGGCACGCTATTCCACCGTGGCCGGCATCCCGATCACGGAACTGCTCGATGCCACCACAGTCGAGAAATTGATCCAGCGCACGCGGGATGGCGGCGCGGAGATCGTTAAATATTTGAAGACAGGTTCGGCCTATTACGCGCCTTCCGCTGCCGTGACCGAAATGGTGGAGGCGATTCTTAAGGACAAGAAGAAGATTCTCCCTTGCGCGGCCTATTTGGAGGGCGAGTACGGCATGCGGGGACTTTTCGTGGGAGTTCCGGTCAAGCTCGGTGCGAAGGGAATTGAGCAGATCGTGGAGATCAAGCTCACTCCTCAGGAGAAATCCGAACTCGATCGCAGCGCGGCGTCTGTGAAGGAGCTCGTGGCTGTTATCGGGGTGTGACGGACACAGGTGTCGGGTGTCGGGTGTCAGGTGTCAGGGC
>QIAH01000269.1 GCA_003225465.1 Acidobacteriota bacterium
GAAGCTGGACGTGGTCGTTCAGCGTGACCGGGGCACGCAGCGGATTCGCGGGCTCGGGCGTCGCATGGGTGCCCTCGGGTTTTTCACGGCTGGGATTCCCGATCGTTTCCCGGCTCTCCGGGAATGTCGTGTTCGCCAGCGGCACAGAAAATTTTGCCGCCGTCGATCAGGTCGGACACTTTTCGGCGCGCACATTTGGCGGCGGCCTGAAATATGCCTTCGGCCGCAATCAAGACGTTACCGGATACGTGACAGCGCAGCGACGCTCGGGAGGCCAGACCCAGAACAGCTACGGGGTGAGCTATGGATTTCGCTTTTAACCCCGGCCAGGAGTTCGCAACCGCACGGCTGATCTTGAAAGCAATCCTGCTGTCGTTGTTAGGAATTTTCCATCTCATCGCTTTCATTGCCGCGCGCCGCTGGCATCGCGCCCGGTATTTTCGCAAGCTGAGTGAACGCACACTCGCCCTCCGCTCGCAATGGAACGGCATTATTGACGGAACGGTGTGCCCGCGCACCTGGCGGCTCAACCGTTTGGATTGCGAGTTGGTCGAAGCGATGCTGCTCGACAGCATGGAGGCCGCCAACGCCGAGCAATTGCCTGGGCTTCTGGCCTGTCTGCGTTCCAGCGGGCTACTCGATCTGCGCATTCACCAGGCTCGCAGCGCCGTGGGCTGGAGACAACGCAGTGCACTGGTCGCTCTGGGCCGCACCCGCGCACTGGAGGCGGTAGCGGCGCTGAACGAGGCTCTCGACTCTCCGGCCACGGAAACGCGAATCGCTGCGGCCCGGGGCCTGGGGCGCACCGGACTTCCGCAAGCGGCCGTTGCTATCCTCGATCATTTGTTGTCCGGCGGTCTGCCGATTCCCGAATACACGGTCAAGAACGCCTTGGCCAATTGCTGCCGGCATTCTCCCCAGACGCTGTTGCCCTACTTAAAGGACGCCGGCGGCCCGGCGCGGACAATCGTGGCGCGCGTCCTGGCCGAACTGGCAACCCCTGCGCTAGGTGAGGACCTCATCGTTCTGGCCACCGATGGCGATGCGGAAGTTCGCGCATCCGCGGCCAGAGCCATGGGCGCATCCCAAGCATCATTCGCATTGCCGGAGTTGTCTGTGTTGGTCAGAGACCAGGAATGGTTCGTCCGGCTGCGCGCGGTGGTCGCGTTGTCGTCGATCCAGGAGCCGGGGCGCATTCGTCCGCTGTTACACGCGCTGTGCGACTCAAATCGCCATGTTCGTCAGCGAGCTGCCTGTGCCCTTTCGCAAATGGGATCGCATCTCGAACAGATTCTCTCTCAAGTCGTGGATACGCAGGACAGCTACGCCTTGCAGGCATTCGTTTCGGAACTGGAGCGCACGGGAGCAACCGAACGTCTGCTGGAGGTGCTGCACAAAAGCGGCGACTCTGCTGCCGCGGCCCAGATTCTCTTGCAGGCGATCGCCAACAGCCGCAAGGAACTTAGCAAATCTGTCGAACTCTCCGCCGCAGCCGCCGGAGGACGTTGATGAGAAGACTGCTGCAACTCTCGAATGACACGCTCTTCATTTACTACCTGAGTTCCAACTTCATCTATCTGATCTTGCTGATCACGGCGATCTTTCGCAATAACTGGCACCAGCACCGTCTCACCGGGCTCCGGCTGGAGCGATTGAAGTCCTCTCCATTCACACCGCCCATTTCGCTGATTGTTCCAGCCCACAACGAGGAGAAGTGCATCATCGACAGCGTGCGCTCGCTCTTGAAGCTCGACTATCCGGCCCTTGAGCTCGTAATTGTGAATGATGGATCCAACGATCATACGTTGAGCGAACTGCAGCACGAATTTCAGCTTCGAACCGCGAGTCTCCTCTACATTCCCCAGATTGCTTCGGCGCGGGTTCGCGCGCTCTACCGGAGCGCAGTGGAACCCCGCCTGCTGGTCGTCGACAAGGATTCAGGGGGGAGCAAAGCGGATGCCGTGAATGCAGGCATCAACGCGGCCGGGAGCCCCTACCTCTGCGTGATCGACGCAGATTCCATTCTGGAGCCAGATGCGTTGCTCCGCATCATGGCCGTCGTGCTCTCCGATCCGCAAAAGATCGTGGCAGCCGGAGGCATCGTTCGCATTCTGAATGGCTGCGAGGTTTCGGAGGGCCGTTTGTGCCGGGTCAGGCTTCCGCAGCGTAGGCTTGAAATCATGCAGGTGATTGAGTATCTGCGTGCTTTCCTGATCGGACGCGAAGGCTGGGCCTATTTCAATGCCCTACCTATTATTTCAGGAGCATTCGGAGTCTTTCGCACTGATTTAGTGCGACAGATCGGTGGATACCGTCGTCATGCGATTGGAGAGGATTTCGATCTGGTCGTCCGCATGCATCGATATTTACAGGAGCAGCGGAGGGAATACCAGATCAACTTTGTTCCCGATCCAACCTGCTGGACCGAAGCGCCTGCCGACCTGCGCTCCCTGGCGCGACAGCGCGCTCGCTGGCATAAGGGGCTGCTCGATACTTTGTGGCCAAATCGCGACACGCTTGCTCGATCACGATACGGCCGCCTCGGCTGCCTGATCTTGCCCTACATGTGGATCTTTGAATTCTTCGCTCCGGTGATCGAACTGGCCGGATACTCTACGATTCTTGCCGCCGCCATCCTCGGCGTACTGGGACGGCAGTTCTTAATTCTTTTCCTGCTCTTTGGCTACGCGTTCGCCACACTGATCTCCATCGGATCCGTCTTACTGGAAGAAATGACTTACCGCCGCTATAGTAGCTGGCGGGAAGTTGCCCGCTTACTGCTGTTTTGCCTGTTCGAACACTTTCCTTATCGACAAATGACGCTACTTTGGAGATTGCAGGGCATCTGGCAGTATCTGAGGGGAGATCTCGTTTGGCGAGAGATGAAGCGTTCTGGATTATCGGATACCGCCCGGGCTTCGTTTCAGGCACACCCAGGGGGAAGGTAATCTCGGCTGAAGATCGGACGGCAGCGGGATCTCGCAACTATAGCGACTGCTGAAACTTCCGAAACCCAATTAGCAGAGTTCGAGCAGAAAAATGGCCGAAACTGCACAACAATCGCAGCAAACTGCCAAT
>QIAH01000270.1 GCA_003225465.1 Acidobacteriota bacterium
CGACAGGCAGTAGAAAAGTCTGGCGGAAGCTTCGACAAAGCAATCGAGGCCAATGCAAAAATTCAGGCGGAATTGTTGCGTACCTCTTCAACCGTTATCCGCGACGCAGTCAAGGGCGGCAAACTGAAGGTAGAGGCCGGAGTCTATGATCTCGCGACTGGCAAAGTCACTTTGAGCTAAAGAGAATGGCGATTGCCGACGGGAAGCTCCGGCAATTACCTCAGAACTCAAAAACAGAGCGGCCTCCAGACACACCACAGCGCACTGTCGGCCGCTCCCTGACCTTCGCTTGTGGAGCGTCGGGCATCCCCGCCCGACCGACGGGCGAGACGTCCGTCCCTCCATTTCTGGCGTTTCCCGCCTAAGGCAGCGAGCCGACGATCTTGCGGAACTCAGCTTCGGTGAAAGCTTTCAGAGTCTGCGTTGACACGTTGCCTAAAGCGCCGGTGGACAGCATGAATCGTGCGGCCGCGTCGTCATCTGGAAACTCCGAGATCAGCACCGCGTCATACTTTCCCATGGTCAGGTACCAGGCGTGGATCTTTCCCTTGGAAGCCTCTGCGGCCTTCTTGGCGGCATCGAGGCGTGCCGGGCTTTCCTTGATCTTGGCAGCGCCCTGCTGCGTGTAGCGGAGCAGTGTCAGGTAGTGTGGCATGGAGAGTCCTCCTTTAGCAGGGGACACTATGCCGCCGACCCGGCGGAGTCAAGACGAGGCTCGCTGTGGTAGTTCCGGATTTTGATAAATGCTTCTTTGTGGCAGGAATTTGATATCAGATGCCATCACACTCGCTGATTTCAATGGGTGCGACCGGGACTTATTGCCACCGATCGCTGTAGTGCGACAGCGGTTCCTATTCATTGCCTGTTGACTTGCGCCGTCAGTTTGCACTCGTCCCATCGGGACATTGTCGACCCACTTGCATCGTGAGGAACAATAGCCGCCGTACTTTTCCACTTCGCTGCGGCATGCCTTTAGGGACGAAAATTGGCCCGCGTAGCTGAAAGAGTTCTGGTGGATTTTCTCGTGCCCGATCCAGACCTGTGGACGCCTGACGACGAAGAGCAGTAGTCCGACAAGAACGACAATGATGGCTATCACGGCGGCGCAGCGCTTGTCGTTGGAACATGCAAATGTTCCCGATTGAAGGTTCTGAGTGTAATGGCGATGTTAGTGCGCCGGGATAAACCGGCATGAAGCAGAGGAGGAAGAAGCCTTACAAGAAAGGAGTAGCGATCCACTTGGCCTCGAGTCTTGCGCTGCTACCGTGAGGGACCCAGCGAAGCGTAGATAGAGGATAGGCGGGGTGGGTATTGAGCCGCGAAAACATACAACCCGGACGCCGACGCGGTTAATATGCGCGGAAGGCAACATGGACAGGAGCGATAACGCGAGTTCCTGTTCAGTCCGGCGTGGTCGAAGACCCCACGGCACGTCTAGAAACTTCATGCACGAGAACCGGGAGACCTCGGAGACACCTGCTGTCAAACCAGGCAGCAGGCCGGCGGGCGAAGGCAAAAACCACACGGCTCGCATGTACGTCCCCGAGGAGTCACACAGCGGCATAGTACCGATGAACCAATCGAACAAAGACAGAAGACCGTCCGCGGAGAATGAGGAGGAAAGGCCGCTGATCAAGGAGAACGCTGGTCAACCTAACACGCACCCGACACAGAGCGGGGAACGTGTGTCCCAGGGGCTGGCCGGCGTACGGAAAGTAGCCAGGGGTAATAAGGAGATGAAGTTCACCGCCTTGCTCCACCATCTGACCGTCGAACTGCTACGGGAAAGCTTTTACTGTCTCAAGAGAAAGGCCGCACCGGGAGTGGACGGTGTCACATGGCAGGAATATGAAATCGGAGGTGAAGATCGACTGATCGATCTCCATGGCCGAGTTCATCGAGGAGCGTATCGCGCGCAGCCATCGCGAAGAGTGTACATAGAGAAAGCAGATGGGCGGCAACGCCCACTGGGGGTTGCGGCATTGGAAGACAAGCTTGTCCAACAAGCCGTGGCCACCATCCTCAACCAGATTTACGAGGAAGACTTTCTCGGCTTCTCGTATGGATTTCGCCCGGGGCGCAGCCAGCATGATGCGCTGGATGCGCTGTCGTATGCGCTCCTGAAGAAGAAAGTGAACTACGTTCTTGACGCCGACATTCGAGGTTTTTTCGATAACCTCGATCACAGTTGGCTGATTAAGTTCGTGGAGCATCGCGTCGCCGACCATCGAATCCTGCGACTGATCCAGAAATGGCTCAAGGCTGGGGTAATGGAGGAAGGCAAGTGGTCGGAAGCGAAGACAGGAAGTCCGCAAGGCTCGGTGATTTCACCGCTTCTCGCGAATATTTACCTGCACTACACTTACGATCTCTGGGTGAACGTCTGGCGCAAGAAGTATGCGCAAGGCGAGGTCGTGATCATCCGTTTCGCGGATGACACCATCGCGGGATTTCAGTATCAGACGGACGCGGATCGCTTCCTGGAAAATGTACGGGAACGTCTGGGAAAGTTTGGGCTGGAGCTCCATCCTGACAAGACGCGCCGGATTGAGTTCGGTCGGTTTGCCGAGCAAAACCGGGAACGAAGAGGGGAAGGCAAGCCGGAAACGTTCGACTTCCTAGGCTTCACGCATATCAGCGGGAAGAACGGAATAGGGCGATTCATGGTGCGGCGCACCACGATCCGCAAGCGCATGCGAGCCAAGCTGCGACAGGTTAAGCAGCAACTCCGCGAGCGCATGCACGATCCCGTGCCCCAAACCGGACAGTGGCTCAAGTCGGTCGTACAAGGCTTCTTCAACTACTACGCGGTACCGGGAAACCTCACGAGTCTGGGTGTGTTTCGGGATCGGGTGCTTGCGCTCTGGTGGCGTACCATTCGCCGTCGAAGCCAGAAACGCCGGATCTCCTGGACACGCATCCTCGTTTTGGCTCAGCGCTGGCTTCCCCAACCGCGAGCGCTCCATCCCTTTCCTGACGCTCGCTTCGCCGCTAGTCATCCAAGATAAGAACCGGATGCGCTAATAAGCGCCCGTCCGGGTCCGTACGGGGGGCAACCAGTAATGGCTGTCCCTACCGTGCTCGCCAACTACCGTGTCGCTGCAGAAAAAGGCCTTCGACTCCTCCCACTTCTCTTTTAGTCAGGCAACACTGCGGCGATATGTTTCCTACCGTTCTCACTGCTTTGTCACCGGAAAGACGAAACAGCCGGTTGCGAATAAGGTTGACATTGCTTCGTTTGAGCGTACGGTGGTCACCGTCTAGTCAAACAGTTTCTTGCTTGTGCCCCGGGCAGTCCGATTGAACCGGCCCGCGGTCGGTTAGGCATTAGTCTCCCCCCGAATCCCAGGCTCTATCGGCTTCAGTCGCGTTTTCTGCGACAAGATTTCCCAAAAGCGCGTTGTGAACAGACGGCTGCCGGTTGGACTTTGGACCCACGTAGCCGAGACCTAGACCTAGGACGGAACAACCCTGAACGGGTACGTTAACGCACTTCGGTGCTTAGCAAAGAAGCTTTGAATTAAATTTGCGCCATCGTTCGTCTGGTGGACCGCGACTCGTGTCGCGGCATTTAATATGAAGGAATAACCATGAAAAGTAGTATCTGCCGAATTATGATGATGTGCCTCGTTGCCATGACGATTATGGTCGTCCAGGCTAATGCGGCGGTGGAAGTCAACAATAGGACGGACATCAGCATAAGTGTTTTCATCCCCTGCGCTGCGGGCGGCGCCGGGGAGGTTGTGGACCTCAGCGGTCCCCTTCACGCCCTGATTTCGTTCACCGTCAATGCTAACAATGCCAGTGGCTACTTCCATTTCCAGCCGCAGGGCATCACTGGGACCGGCGAGACCACCGGTCTCAAGTACCAGGCGACTGGCATTACACAGCAGAGCTTTAGCAGTTCTCTCCAGAATGGCCAGGCGAATTTCACCTTCGTCAACTTCAGGATTATCGGGCAGGGTCCAGGGAACAACTACCCGGTGCACGAGACGATGCATTTCACGATCAATGCTGACGGCACGCTGACTGTGTCGTTCGACAATCTCACCGTCGACTGCAAGTAGGGGCGGAAATAGGACGCGGGGCCGCTCCGAAAAGGGCGGCCCGTTTTTCTAAGGAAGACACCAATGAACTTCGGAGATGACGACGCCATGCCCACACTGCGCCATGGCATTGCCGCAGACTCCCTTCATCGATTGCAGGAACTACAAGACATCATCACAAGTCGCAAAGACAGTCTAGAACTTTGGTTCGCCGCTCTCGTAATCAAAATCCTGCTCACTGTGAATAGAGTGCGACTTGATCTTCTGAAA
>QIAH01000020.1:0-15366 GCA_003225465.1 Acidobacteriota bacterium
GTCGCAGGTTATTCGACAACCAAATTGTCAACACGAAATCTGCCGGTTACGACGCCGACCCGAGAGGACTAGAGGTGTGTTGGAGCCGACGATCGGACTTGAACCGATGACCTGCCGATTACGAATCGGCTGCTCTACCAACTGAGCTACGTCGGCCTTTCAACAACTTGCAGGCTTTTTTTTCCCGTCCAATATCCGATTGCTACTATCGGCACGTCACGAGGGAACCTTGATCCACGCGATAAAAGCCATATCGAGAATACCACTCACGCTATGCTGACGGGAAGAAGTGCGTCAGCTTTCTTGCCCTACGGTTTGCAGAGCCAGATTCTCTTCACCAGCAAACTTGGATGGTCGCGAACACATCATCGAGACGGGTAGCTGCCATCCGTGCAGGCTCGAAGATTGCCTGATGCATGTAGCGGTTATAACTAGTTGCAGAAGCGCCCTCGATCACGCAACCGAGAACAATGTAGCCGTAGCTGGTGTACAGCATCTTGGTTCCGGGTTCAAACTCCAAGGGATCGCTGGCGAATTGAGTCAAAGCTTCCTTGCTGCTCAGAAGCGCGTTTCTCGGTACTGATGTCGGCCCAGTCATTCGGTCGCTCCAGTCTATCGGCCTGAGCTCGGCCTTGCTGAGAGCATGTCGCAGCAACCAAACACATCACAATCAGGGTCGAGAAAACGTAGGGAGCCTCACCAGATTGACGTGAAGGAGGCAAATGGGTGTAAAATTTGGCCCGCTTGGGGGCTCAATTCGGAAATTCCGCCAAGCTCAAGTGCACTTGCACCGGAGGTTTAGCATGCGCGTACACACACAACTCGCTGGCCTGCTCGTTTTCGCGCTCATTGCCCCGATACTGACTTCCGCTGCAACGACAAATGCAACAGTCACGTTTAACAACGTTCCACTAACCACCGCCCAAGGCAGCAGCGAACCGTCGATTTCCATTGGCTCCGATGGCACGATGGCCATCGACGCGCTCGGCTGGCTGTTTCCCTTTGGCACGCAGTTGTGGACCGGGCACTACGGCAGCACACCCACGCTACGAGGCGCGGTTGACTCCGCCATTCAAAAAGCGAACGCCGTCGAGTTCGGCGGCGGCGATGCCGATGTCAGCATCAGCTCGGATGGAACCCTGCACCTGACGACGCTCGTCATTCTGATTAACAAGCCCTTCCGGGCAGCCCAGATCGCCGTTTCAGCTATCAACTGCGGTCAGGCCAGTTCCGCTAATATCACTTGCGCCGCACAAATTGTCGACCTTGCCGGCAACGACCGTCCTTGGATCACGACGGATGGATCAATCATTTACATCAGCTACCATGATGCCAAGAACTCCAGCCTGATTCGGGTGCAGCGCTCCGAGAATAGTGGCGTGTCCTGGACCCGGGTTGGCGATCCTGTGGTGGGCCAGGGTTCGACTACTGGATCTTCAACCTTCAATAACATTGCAGGTCCCATCGTCGCTGATTCGGCTAGCCATGCCGTTTATGATGTTTACGCCGCTGGCCAGACGGGTATCACCAAGGCGAAAACCACCGATTTTCGCAAGGTGTTTGTCTCGCGTAGTTTCGATTTCGGAAAATCCTGGACGGCGGCGCTGGTTTACTCCGGCCCCGCCGGCACCACCAACGGGAATGTTTTTCCTGTCGTCGCGACTGATCCGGTCACCCACGCGGTTTACGCGAGCTGGTCGGATGGGTCGAATACGTTCTTTTCCGCCTCGACGGACAACGGCGCAACCTGGTCGCCTGCCGTCATCGTGAACATCGCGCCTGCCACCACTGCCATTTTCCCGTGGATCGCAGCCTACAATGGCACCGTCGATGTCGTCTATTACGGCACCTCCAGCAGCAGCAACACGAACACCGCATCCTGGAACGTGTACTTCGCGCAAACTACCAACAATGGGGCCAGCTTTATTCAGAGCGTGGTTGACAGTACCGCGAATCACACCGGAGTGATCTGCACCCAAGGAACCGCATGCGCGCCGGGCACACGCAACTTGCTCGACCTCTTCGAAGTTGCCATTGACCCGCCGACAGGAAAGGCGGCGATCGTATATGTCAACGATTTGCTCACCCCTGATGTAAGCGGCAATAGGCTGCCACAAACAGTGCTGGCGCAACAGTAGTCGTATTGCCGCCGTCCACGAGACGGTGCTGGATCCGCGCGTATGGCAATGACGTTCGCGCCACACGAGACTTCGCCACGGTGGCCATGCTGTTGGATTGCGGCTTGCGCAGACACTGAGATCAGGAGGATGGCGGCGCGACTGTAGGCTTGGCAAATCTGTTTTCTTCAATCGGGATAGATTGCTGCATCTGTTCGATCTGAATTGTGAATCGTCCGTTAGGACGCGCGACAGTCCACCGAAACGGGGTCTTTACCCCACCCTCCGAACGATAATCTGCAAACTCTATCTGTGTGGGATTTCGTCCGACCGGCGTCTCCGTGTAGCGCTGCATCCGCAGCAACAATCCGGACTCTTCGTCAAAATAAAGTTCTACTGGCAGTTGGCGTTCCCGTATGCCCAACACGACATAGGCCTGCTTGCCATTGAGCAGTTCCCTTTTCTGTACTCGCAATTCCCTGAAGATTTGCTTGAGATAAGTGGGGAAGAAGAGTTCCGCGTCCAGCTTCGCAGCATCCAGTTCTGAAGGACCCATCTCGTGCGGCGCCCGGCCTGCCGTGCTCAGCCACCCTTCTGCGCCGTTGATGCCAGTGACGCTGTCCCCGCCAGGAAAGCCCACCGTGGTTATTCGTCTTGCCGGTGCTTGAGCAAGAACTTCAACGGGAAAGCTCTTCGCGCCGACCGTCAGGGTTCCCTTCTGAATGCGGGTTGAAATCTTGGCCACGGCTTCAGCCCCGCCGATCGCCTGAAGGTACTTTGCAACGATCTGTTCCGCGGCCGGCAGGCCGGTGGTTTCCTCAGGGCGCGTCTTTTCTTCTTCAGCAACTTTGACATCGTCCTGGTTGACGCTGGGAATGATCAAGGGTTTGCGGGCACCGCGATGACATGCAAAACATGTGACTTCCTGATGGCCCTCGAAGTTGTCCTTATTGATGGTGAACATCATCCGCATCATCTTTCGCGCTGTCTGCTTGGTTTCCTTGTCATCCTTGTCGAAAGCATTCTCGATGTGACAAAAATCGCATTGGACGCCTAAGGAGGCTGCGATGAACTGCATGGCCGGAATGAACTGGTCGGCGGGTACTCCTTTTAAAACCTGTATGTTTTTGTAAACCTGCTCGCTAGTCTTGGGAATCGCGTGGGCAGAATTCTGCGCGGTTTGAGCCTGCAACCCGCCCGCACAGACGAGAAGTGGGATGGATACAAGTGTGCGGAGCAGAACTTTTTTCACGCGCATGTCGTTACCTCGGTCGCTGCTAATTCTCGACAGGAAGGCTTCGGAGTTCTGGCGCTGGCAGCGCATCGAGATCTGGACGATAGCCTCTCGCCGCGAAATAGAGTACATAGACATGGCAAAGGAATGGAACCACAAAGGCGTAGCGGATATTGCTCATATCTGAGATGTAGCCCATGATGGCTGGAAATACGGCGCCTCCGATGATCGACATCACTAATAAGGATGAGCCCAGCTTGGTGTAGGCACCGAGATGCTTGAGGCTCAGAGCAAAGATGGTCGGGAAGAAAATCGAATGAAAGAAGCCCAGCAGCACCAGTGCCCACATGGGGGCCACTCCGGTTCCCAGCAGTACGACTGTCAGGCAAGTCAGGGCCGAGACTCCGAAGAACGAAAGCAGACGGGACGCAGCAATATGCTTCATGATGGCGGAGCCGGCAAACCTGCCAATCATGAATCCCAGGAGATGCAGCTTGAGATAATTGGCGGCATGTTTCTCCGGAAGTCCGGTCATGCTGTACTGTGCAAAACGGATGACAAAACTGGCGACGCCTACTTGAGCCCCTACATAGAAGAACTGCGCCGCTACGCCTTTCAATAGATGCTTGTATGGCCACAGACCACGCAGACCGACAGCCTCGCTGGGTGCTCCCGCATCGCCTTCCTCTTCACGGACTTCAGGCAGCTTGGAGAAGAAGATGAGCGCAGCGACAGCGAGGAAGAGTCCCGCGATGACCAGGTAGGGTGTTTTGACCGTGGACGCTTCGGCAATCTCGTAGGCGTGCAATTGCTCCGGCGTCATCGCGGCTAACTGTGCCCGCGAATACTCGACTCCAGTAAGGATGAACGCAGCGCCCACGATGGGCGTAACCACGGCACCCACGGAGTTGAAAGATTGCGCCAGGTTCAAGCGACGCTCAGAACTCTCCGGAGGGCCAAGGATAGTTACGTAGGGATTGGCCGCCACCTCCAGAATGCCCTGGCCGCAGGCCATAATAAAGAGTGCGAACAGGAAAAACATGTACAGCCTGATCGATGCTGCTGGAATGAATAAGAGTGCTCCAATGGCACACGTCAGCAGCCCGACTAGAATCCCTCGCTTGTAACCGATCTTCTCCATCAACCACCCAGCCGGCAGCGCGGCCAGGAAGTAGCCACCGAAAAACGCAGTTTGTATCAGGGACGACCGAAAGTCGGTAAGGTGAAATGCTTTCTTGAGGTGGGGAATGAGGATGTCATTCAGATTGACGCCGAAAGCCCAAAGGAAAAATAGGCTGGTCACCAGGATCAGCGGCACCACATAGCGGCGCTCCGTAATCGGGACCGTCGGTTTGGTCATATTTCTCCTGTCAGGTTAAAGCGCGATCTAAATGCACATAACCGCCGTCTACAAACAGGTGCTGGCCCGTAATGTGGCTGGCCTTTAAGGAAATAAGAAAGACCACCATGGCCGCAATCTCATCTGGCGTTGTCATTCGCTTTTCAAACGGAATTTTGGCGACGACGCTGTTCAGTTTTTCCTGCGGAGCGGGAAAGGTCTCGAGCCATTGCTGATAGAGTGGCGTCATCACCTCGGCGGGGATGACGGCGTTTACCCGGATGCTGTAGGGGAGGAGTTCGGCAGCCCACTCCCGCGTCATTCCAAGGATGGCGCCCTTGGACGCAACGTATCCCGACGTGCCGCCTTGACCCGTAAGAGCGGTTTTCGAACTGATGTTCACGATCGAGCCACGGCTTCGCTTCAAGTGCGGCACGCAGTAGTGCGCCATGTTGTAGTAATGCAGCAGATTGCGCTCGAGCGAGTGCACAAACTCTTTGGGATTGCCGTGCTCGAGGCCGACCTTGTCATTGATGCCTGCGTTGTTCACCAGCGCATCGATGTGGCCGAAACTCGCAAGCGTCTGTTCGACGATCACGTTGCAATTGTCGGCTGAGGCAAGGTCCATGGTAATGAAGCTGGCCTCCAGCCCCTGGGAGCGTAAATCGTCGTGGAATTGCTGGCATGCCGATGCATCTCGATCGACGGCGACCGCAATGGCGCCCTCTTCCGCGGACATCCTGGTGATAGCCGCGCCGATGCCTTTCGCGCCACCGGTCACGAGCACAACTTTGTTCTTGAGCTGGAGGTCCATGGAGAGCGCGGCTCTGGTTGTGAACTCTAATCTTCGCAGCAGTTATCTAGTTCTAGCCGCGAAGATTTAAGAAACCTCCGTCGATAGGGTAATCGGAACCTGTGATGAACGAGGCTTCATCAGAACAAAGAAAGAGAGCAAGGGCGGCGATCTCTTCGGGTTGGGCCATTCTGCCGATGGGCTGTGACTTTTCCAACTTCTCAAACATCTCCTGCTCCTTGCCGGGATAATTGCGGTGCAGGAATCCATCCACGAAAGGCGTGTGGACTCTGGCCGGAGAAATACAATTGCAGCGAATCTTGTGGCCCAGATAGTCCTTGGCAACCGAGTACGTCATGGCGACCACCGCGCCCTTGCTCATGGAGTAGGCAAAGCGATCCGCCAGACCCGAGGTACCTGCGATCGACGCCATGTTCACAATGATGCCGCCTCCGTTCGCTTTCATGTGTGCTACGGAGGCGCACATGCAGTTGTAAATGCCTTTGACGTTAACGGAAAAAACTTTGTCGAAATCCTCTTCCGTGGTGCTCTCCAGATTGCCAACGTGCGAGATTCCCGCGTTGTTGATCAGAATGTGGAGGTCGCCGTCCTCGAGTATCTTGTTGAATGTGGCGTTCACGGCACTGGGTTGGGACACGTCGCAGCCGTAAGCCTTTGCGTTTCCACCGGTAGCCCGAATTTCGGAGGCGACGGCATCGGCAGCTTTTTCGTCGATGTCGAGCAAGCGTACGCAGGCACCGCTGGCGGCAAATCGTTGCGCAACCGCGCGCCCAATGCCGCTGGCCGCCCCCGTAACTACGGCGAGCTTGCCATCCAGGCGAAACGTGTGTGAATTCCCTTTCAGAAAGCCCTCCCTCCACGATGCGAACCATTTCAGACTACTTCGACTGCTCCTGATGTGCTTGCTCGAAGACCGCCAACGCGTTTTGCGCATCGGTGTCGCCGGGCGCCAATTGCAACGCAGTGCGCAATTCCTTCTTCGCCTCACCGAGATTACCGGTGCGCCCATAAAACAATCCGAGATTCTTGTGCAGGTGAGCGCTTTGTGGACAATTACCGCAAAGCTGAATGGCCTCGTTCATCTGCGCCAGCGCCTGAGGCCAATTTTGTGCGTTTGCCGCCTCTAGAGCAAAGTTGCCCAGTTCCGAAACCCGATCAGCGATCTGCTGATTTTTCTGGAGCGCTTCGAAGCGATCCTGATACTGCTTCGCATCGGGATCATGAATCTTGTTCAGAGCCTTGGCCAGGTTGAACAAGGCTTGTGAGTGATTGGGGTCAGCCTGAACCGCCGCTTTCCAATGCTGAATGGCGGCAGCGGTCTCGCCTGCGTGTTCCAGGCTCTGACCCAGAAGATATTGAGCATCAGCATTGTCGGGTTGCAATGCGACTACTTTCTGCAGCAGTTCGGTGGACCGTTCTGGCTGGTGTTCCTGTTTTGCAGTCAGAGCGAGGAAATAGAGCGCGCCGGCATCATTCGGCTGGAGTCGAACGGCCGTTTCCAGTTCCTGCCGCGCATCCTCATACTTGCCGGTTTCGAAGTAGAAGCGTCCCAGGTTGTAATGAGCCGCGGCGAGTTTGGGATCAAGTCGCGCCGCCTCGGAAAACTCCTTGAATCCGCCGGGTCGGTCGAACTGATCAACCAGAGCGATGCCCAGATTGAGATGCGTCTGGGCGGAATTGGGCGCGAGGGTTACGGCTTTCTGGAAGCTCTTCACGGCGTCAGGTCCGCGCTCGGTTTTAGCTTGGAGCATTCCCAGGGCAGCGTAGGCATCGGCATCGTCGGGAGCCACTTGAATGGCCGTGCGAAATTGCTGCTCTGCCTCAGGCAGCCTTCCTTGCTGCGCCAGGAGAAGGCCGAGGTTGACGTATGACTTGCTGTACTTGGGATCGTTCTTGATGGCTCGCTGAAAAAGCGCTGCCGCCTCTTCGTTCTTGCCTTGCTGGCTGTAGACGACGCCGAGGTTGCTTTGCGCTTCGGCAAACGTGGGATCGATGGTTAGTGTCTTCTTGAAACGCTGCTCGGCTTCGCCTTGATTCCCATTGCGCAAGGCGATCAGGCCCAACTGATTCTGCGCCACTGCGATATTCGGATCCAACTCGATGGTCTTCTGCAACTCCCGCCGCTCCGACGCGACGTCTCCTAGCCTGTCCAGAGCGAGCGAGAGATTGTAGTGAAGCTTCGCGTCGCGAGGATTGAGCTGGACGGCTTTGCGATAACTTTCGGCCGCCGCCTTCGGATCGCCCGCCGAGAGAGACTGGCTCGCATTTGCGTTGAGTCTGGCGATGGTGCTGTCATTGTCCGCCGCGGATTTCAGCGACGACAGCTTAGCTCGTTCTGCTTGAGCGGCTTCTTTGTTGCCAGTTTTTTCGAGCAGGGTCCCCAATGCATCGTGAATCTCAGGGTCAGATGGACGAATGCGCTCGGCGGCTTGCAACTGCGCGATTGCCGCATGTGCTTGCCCCCGGTCCGCTAACAGTTTTGCTAGATTTAATCGAATTGCCGCGTCCTTTGGATCAAGATCGACGGCGTGCTGGAAGGAGGTCACGGCCGCATCCAATTTTGAAAGTCCCTGGTATGCCAGGCCCAAGGCATTGAACCCTTGGGCATCCTTCGATTGGTGGCGCGTGTAATCCACAAGAACGGGTGTCGCGTCGGAATATTTCTCCATAGAAATCAGCAGCTGGCCCAGAGCAAGTCTGCCGACATCCTTGCCTTCATCAAGCCGCAGCGTTTCCTGGAACTCCGCGACCGCAGCTTCCTGATCGGCGGACTGTCCCTTCCTTACGAGGAGCAATCCAAGACTAAGATGCGCATCAGCAGAAGCAGGTTGAGCCGCCACGAGTTCTTTCAGGGTTGCCAAGGCCTTCTCCGTCTCGCCGTCAGCTTCATAAGCGTTAGCCAAAGCAACTTGCAGCAATTGCGCTTGATCGGCAGGAGGCGCTTGCTTGATCGCATCCTGCAAGGACTCGACTGCCATCTGCGGCTTGCCCGCGGCGATCAAGACCCGACTGAGTTTGACGGCTCCGGGAGCGAAGTGCGGATCGATTTTCAGGGTCTCACGAAGTTGTTCTTCGGCGAACCCGAACTTCTTTTCCTCCTCGTACAGGGTGGCGAGAGCGAAATGGGAGCTGACCGAGTCCGGTTTCTGTTGAATTGCGGTCTGCAGCTCGCGCGTGGCCCCCGATCGATCGCCCTTGGTAAGAAGCGTTATCGCCAGGTTGTAGTGAGCCTCCCAGTTTGGATTCTCCAACTTGATGGCTGTTTCAAAGGCCTTGATAGCACACCAAACCCGATCTTCCTGGGCGTATAGAACTCCCAGCGTGTTGTACGCTCCAGCCGTGGGGTGTTCGTGTACTGTCTCGAGTAGAGCATTGATCTTCTCGGAAGGGCGGCTCTGCTTCAGACACGTTTTCGGCAGGAAAGGTGGACGGGGCGCGGAAACTGCATTCCCGGGCGCCGTACTTTGCGCAACCGCTGAGAGTGCGCACGCTAGTATTATGAGGACGCTCAAATGCAAGAACAGACAACTTGCAAATCGAGCCCGTTCTGTCCTAGCAGCCAACATCTCCACTGGCCTTCAGGGTTCAGTCACTCCGCCTTCCACCAAGCTGCGCGGTACCGAGGCGCAACGCGTCACCATGCTACGGCACACAGGCAACCTACAGTCTAGCGTCTGAGAAAGCGATGCTGCTGGACCACAAGTGAAAGACTCCCCCGGCAGTCTTTAAGAAACGTGGGGCGGACGAAGCCTTTGTGAAGACTGAGCACGCCCCGCCTCACTGTCCTCTCCTGTTTTGAGCATCCCCGCTGGGATGCCGTCAGAAGTAAAGCTTGAGCCCGAATTGTAGCTGTCGAGGCACGTTAGCCGCGTGCGTCACCTTGCCGAAATTGGAATTCTCAAGACTTGTGACCGGCACGGCCCACACGGGTGTGTTGGTCGCATTGAACATCTCGAACCGGAACTCCATGCGGACGCGTTCTGTAAAAGAGAATTGTCGGAAGATGGATAGGTCCAAGTTCTTGTTCCAGTCGGAGCGCAGGGAGTCCCGGCCTAAGTTCCCAAATGTGTCCTTTGCGGGGACTTGAAAAGAAGCAACGTTAATCCATCCATCGGGTCCCTTGCTGCCGGGATAGAAGCTTCCTACCACATTAGCTCGCTCATAGCCGTAACCATTGCCGTAGTTGTAGTTGCCGGTTTCGGCGATGTCTTTGCCACTTCCCACGTCAAACGGCGTTCCCGAACTGAACGAGAGGACGCCATTAAGGTTCCAGCCTCCTACCAACGCATTCACAACGCGATTGTCGGACGACCATGCGCCACCCTTGCCGAAAGGCAAAGCATATACCCACGCAGCGGAAAAGATTTGTGGCAGGTCGGTGGCGGCGGGCCCCCTGTCCCCCCGCAGATTGTAGGGGTTCTGGGTAGAGCAGCCTTCCACTCCATACCAGCCCGTACAGCCTTCGTCGATACTCTTGGACCATGTGTAGGAAATCAGGTAGGTGAGGCCGTGCTGTTGCTTGCCGTTCAACGACATCTGCAGCGCGTTGTACTTGCTATTCCCGGTGCTTCGATCATAGGCGGTCGGCCCGATGTAAGGGAAAGGCGCTCCGCAGTTGGTCGCCGTCGCGCTCGTGGGATCGTAGGGTGTACAGGCTTTATTGGCGTTTCCACCCGCGACCATGGCCACGTTGTAAGCCCCGCCAATATCCAAGCGTCTGCCAACCGACCCGACGTAGTTCGCAGTCAGCACCGAGTTCGAAGTTACCTGTTGCTGCACACCCACATTCCACTGATCGGAATACGGTCTCTTCAAATAGGGATCCGCAAACCACGTGGATTGGTTGAAGGGAGTGGCGCCGGTGATGGGACTTCCGCTGCCGAGACCGAATGGATCTTCCGCCGTCCTATTCGGAGCGGAGCCGACGGCATTCATATTGCTGGCTCCGAGCTGGTCGAGGCTCGGCCAAGTGCCTTCATAGTTCTGCGCGGTTTGCGTAATCGCTGCCCAGTTGTCGTAAAACCTTCCATAGCCGGCGCGTATCACAGTGTTGGGCAGCAGCTGATAGGCAGCGCCGATTCTTGGCTGGATATTGCTTTTATCCGTATGGTAAATCGCAGTTCCGCCCAGAGGCGTAACGATCACATGAGGTGGGAGAGTACCGCCAGGTATGCAGGGCGCGGCATTGGTCTGTGCGCACGACGGAGCGTTGCGAGCCAGAATGTAAGTTCCATCCCGGAAATTCATATCTCCAACGAAGTTGTTCGCATTCTTGTTGTCCCCATAGATGCCGATCAATGTGAGGTCGTACCGCACCCCTAGATTCACGCTCAGCTTGCTGGTCACCTTCCACTGATCCATGCCGTAAAACCCGTCGACCCAGCCCGAGTGTTCGGTTTCAATAACATTGCGGCGTCCCGCGCTCGTCGGAATCCCCAGAAGGAATGACGCCAGGGCGTTGCCGCCAGCCAATGAGGGGCTCGCTGTATTGGCAGCTGCGAACTGAACGTTCGAGTTCAAGTACAAAGCGTTGGCATTGTTAGTGGCAAAATTTGCACCGGCCTTGAAGGTGTGACGCCCGATAGTTTTTGTGAAGTCACCCCCGTACTCCCAGATGTCGGACACGTGGGTATTGTCGACTTGCGCGGCACCGTGCGCACTGGGATTGGAATTTCCGATATATCCCTGAATGACCACATCCGGAATCATCACAACGCCACTTCTGAAATTTCCAGCGAAGTTCGGGGAAAATCCGACCTGTGTACCGAAGGAAGGAGCAGCATTGGCGAAGTGAGAACCCTGGTCGATATTCACGCTGTTGCGTCCAAAATGGAATTCAGCCAGTGTGCTGCCCGAAAACAGGTGGGTGTAGTTCGCACCTACGTTATAGCCATTCGTGACCTGCTCGTGCAGAAGTCCGATAAAACCACCGGACCCGGAGACGGGCTGGCGGAAACTCGTATAGCGCGCCCAAACATAGTCATGTTGACTGAACTGGTGATCGAGACGAGCACCCCCTTCGTCCTGACGCGTGATGTTCTTGGTGGTGTCCAGACCATTCACCGATGAACCCGTGACATTCGGCGCCGGGAACAACTTGTTTGCGTAGTTGACCATGTTCTGGTCAATCATGGTGGCGGGAATTTTGTTGCAAGGCGTGCCTCCCGAAGCCTGAATATTGCTTGGGGCTGGCTCGGGATTTCCCAAGGAGTCGCACAGAAATGGTTTCCCGCTGGTGTCGTACGGATTGTAAATTTGCCCGGCAATCCCGGTGAGGTCGCCGGCTAACTGCGCTGTAGTGGGCGTGATGTACTGGTTGGAGGCCGCCGTGTGGTTTCGAAATCCTTCGTAACTGAGAAAGAAGAAGGTTTTCTTTTGGTGTTCGCCAGGAATAGGGAGGAAACCACCGAACGTGACGCCAAATTGATTCTGCTGGAACCCAGGCTGGTTGGAGGACCGAGCCTGCTCGCTGGTCGGCAGCAACGGGTAGATTAGTCCAGCATCGAAAGCTTTGTTTCGCAGGAACTCCCACGCCGACCCGTGAAAGTGCGACGTACCTGATTTCGTCACCACGTTGATGACACCGCCCAGCACTCCGCCAAAGGAAGCGTCGTCGTTATGCGACTGGACCTTGAACTCCTGGATATCATCGACGATCGGCGGAATCGCATAGGTGCTGCCAAACGAGCCCTGGTCATTGATTCCGTCCAAAAGGAACAGGTTGCTGCGGTTGGTCTGGCCGTTTACTGACGGGTAAGAAAACGTTCCGATGGGATTCGACCACACGCCACCGCTGGTGGCGGAATTCTGCGAGACATTTACCGTGCTCACGCCTGGCGTCAGGTTTAGCAGTTGCGTAAAATTGCGGCCGTTCAAGGGCAGGTCGTTGACCTGCTCCCTGACAACGGCAACGCCAAGCTCAGACGTCGACGTTTCCAGTGTGACGGGATTGTCTTGCACCTCGACGACTTCGTTGACCGCTCCGGCTTTCAGCGTGAAGTCATAGGTGGCGGTTTGGTTCACCAACAGGATGAGGCCCGTCTTCACCGCGGGACCGAAGCCGTTCATGGTTACTTTTAAATCGTAATTACCGGGTAGCACGTTGGTCATGACGTAAGACCCGACGCTGTTGGTGGTCGCTGAGCGATCCAGGTTCGTGTCGCGGTTATGCAACACGACAGTCGCGTCGACGATAACCGCGCCCGCCGAATCACGCACTGTTCCGTTGATGGCTGCCGTCGCCTGGGCCCAGGCGGGCGATGCCGAGAGTGTAAACACCAATGCCGCCGCGAACAACGTCAGCACCACAATCCACCGCTCATACGTGTCGGAAAAAACCTGGCGTGTCATGGTAGATCCTCCTCACACGAGGTCGCGCTCGGGCCTCTGCGGCATAGTGCCGCAGCTTTCAGCGGTCGGTTTGTACTCGATGGACAGCGGACCCACACAATTGGCCCGCTAAGAAACCCCACGCTGCACAAGCTTCTAGCATTGCTTTTCAAATGTTGTCAATCAAAAACTTTCATTATTGCGAATTGCGTTTCATCTATTGAAACAATCTGCTAGTGTTTCCAGGGCAGAATCGTGTTAATGTTCTGCATATTGAAACAGCATTTCGCTCCAGAGATGCTGCTACCCAGGTCTCGAAATCTCAAGTGGGGCGTGCAGTCGCAGGAGAAATGCAATGCCACGAGTCGCGAAATCAAGCCCGGGTGCAGCGCCTGTCGGGGTAATCTCGAAAGTCTTGCGGATTCTCGAAGCTCTCCAGGGTTCTTCCGGCGGGTTGTCGCTGAAAGCAATCTGCGATCGGACCGGGATACACAAAAGCACGGCGCACCGCTTCCTGAAGCATCTGGAGCACGAACGTTATCTCATCCGCACGGAAGCAGGCGCATACCTGATCGGTCCGCGCCTGTCGCAATTATCGCCACGCGGAAACCAGGAAGCGACGCTGCAGGCAGTGGCCCGGCCAATTCTCTGGGAATTGTGGAAGTCCACTCAGGAGACCGTCAACCTGGCGGTGCTCGATCAGGGCACCGTGCTCTACGTGGATGTCATCGAGAGCCCTCACGAGTTCCGACTTTCGTCGCGTGTCGGCACGCGCCGCTCGGTTCACGTGACGGCGCTTGGCAAGGCACTGGCGGCGTTTCTGCCCGCCGAGCTACGAGAAAGTATTTTGGGATCGATCGCTTTCCAACCCGCGACGCCGAGAACCATTGGGAACCTGGTGCAGTTTCGGCAGGAGCTCGATAAAATTCGGCGGCAGGGATATGCGGTCGACGACGAAGAGGCCGTCCAGGGCGCGCGTTGTGTGAGCGCACCGATCCTCAAATCCGACGGAGAACCGATTGCTGCCGTAAGTGTCTCCGGACCTGTGACCAGAGTTAGTCCGAATCAGGTCGCTGCTCTTGCGGGAGCAGTTACGTCCGCAGCCCGCGCCATTTCGGTGGCGATGGGGTTTTCACAGCGAGACTCCGATGTTGTAAACCATCGCCGTCCCAAGAGAGTTGCTTCCGTTCGAAGTTAGCCTACGAGAATTTGCCGTGGCCTCAATTGTTCATCCCTCCTGCGGCAGTCCCGCAACGGTTCAGGAGAGTTCGGAACTCATCGTCTTGTGGAAACCTCTGCACTCCCTGAGCCGCAACTGCACAGGCCGATTTCCCTTCGTTGAGAGCGAAATACACTTTTGTGGCACGTCTATAGAGTTCGGCATCGTAGGGAGCTGATACCATCCCCTGCCGCAGAACGTCGACAGCCTCAGACAGGCGCTTGGCTGCGACTAGTAGATCTGCGAGTTCCTCAAAGTCAGACGGATTGGTCGCACCACGATGTAGCGCATCCTGGAGATATCGAATCGCCAGCGACGCTCCTTCGGGATTATGTCTCTGCAGCGCCTCGTCAGCCAAAGCCTCCAGTACGTAAACGTTGTCAGCATGAGTTGCCTTGAGTTGTTGTGCTACTGACCAGTAGCGCGCACGATACTCCGGATGCGCCAGGATGATTTGAGCATAAGCCTGCAGTTGCGTCAGAAGGGGCGGTGCGTTCTGCTTTGTCGGATCTGCGCTCAGATGGACCAGGTCAGAAAGCTGAGGAGTGGTCATGTGGAAGGCAGCGTCTGGAAATGCTTCCTCGGCTTGGGCAACGATTCGGTGGTTGGTGAGTACCGAATGAGAGATGACAGTTACATTCCGCTTAGGCATGTGGCAGCCTGCGCAATCATCGGGAGGCGTCTTGTGCTGCCGCAGAGAGAGCGGCAAAGCACAGCTTTTCTCGGTGTGGCAGGCAAGGCATTTCTTTCGAAAGTATTCCGGCGCGTCAGTGGGCGAAGGCTGCACGTGAGGATCGTGGCAACTGATGCAACTCAATCGTCCACTGCTTCGCAGATAACACTTGCTGAGTCGCATGGACAAGTAATGCTCCAACAGGTCATCTTTGGGAGCCGAGTCACGCCCAAACGGAACCAGGAAAATGCCGAGGCTATCGTCGAGTTCAGCGCCGGGACGAAAATCGCGATAAGTCTTTCCTGCCTGCAACACGCGCGCATCCCCGGTTTGGTGGCATAACATGCAGATGTTGTCGGCCAACCAGGACGACAGCTTGGCGGGGTTCGTGATCGAACCCATGGGCGATCCCATCTCCGCCGCGGCGATGTGCGCCTCACCCGGGCCGTGACAGTTCTCGCAGCCGATCGCGAGTTCGGCGAAGGTCGGCTCTTGAAAGCGGCCATTTCCATCCGGCACCGGACGGGGCTGCCCGCTGTGACAAGCGATGCAGCCCGCGAGAATCGGCCGATCAAAACCATAGTCTCCAAACTCGTACCCGGGCGAGAGCGCCCACTGGCGTGGTTTTGTATAGAGGGAAA